>NZ_JBFUCO010000012.1:0-206039 GCF_056405215.1 Arthrobacter sp. P1_H7
ATCAAGTCCGGCTTCCACGGCCCCACCGACATCTCGCCGGTCGGGTTCGCCGCGCAGCTGCACGTGGGCCTGGCGATCCACAACTACGGCATCCAGGAATACATGCAGCACTCGGATGCGACCAACGAGGTCTTCGAACAATCCATGACGTTCGTGGACGGCTACCTGCACCCGGGCGACAAACCCGGCATCGGCGTCGAATTCAACGAAGAAGCCGCCGCCGCGTTCCCCTACCAGCAGGCCTACCTGCCCTACAACCGCCTCGTCGACGGCACCGTCCATGACTGGTGATCCGAAGCCCGCCGGTCCCGCCCACATCGTGGTGATGGGCGTGACCAGCTGCGGCAAAAGCACCGTGGGCGCGGCCATCGCCGACCGTCTCGGCGCGGAATTCGTCGACGGCGACTCGCTGCACCCGCAGTCGAACATCGACAAGATGGCCTCGGGTACCCCGCTGGACGACGACGACCGGGCACCCTGGCTGGCCGAGATCGGCAGGCGCTTCGCGGCGTCGGACTCTGGCCTGGTCATCGCGTGCAGCGCGCTCAAGCGGTCCTACCGCGACATCATCCGCAGCGGGGACTCCTCCGTGGTGTTCGTGCACCTGCACGGGACCCGGGAACTGCTCAGCAGCCGCATGGCCGCGCGTCCGGGGCACTTCATGCCGCTCTCGCTGCTGGATTCGCAGCTGGAAACCCTGGAAGAACTCCAAACCGACGAAGCGAGTGTTGTAGTGGATATCGCCACGTCAGTGAACCAGATCGTTGACGACACTGTCGCGGCCCTTGACGGGCTGCAGGACGGGGCCGCCCGGTTCCTGGTGGACCTGAAGGCCGCGCCGTTCAACCTCGACGATGCCGCGATTGCGTGGGTGGAGTCCACCATCGGCTCCATGTCGGACGAGGAAAAGATCGGGCAGCTGTTCATCAACCACAACAACGACTACTCCCCGGAATACCTCGACGGTGTCCTGGAGCAGTATCACGTGGGCGGCATGCGGTACCGGCCGGGGCCGTCGGCCGAGGTGCAGGAACACATCCGCTACGCGCAGTCCAAGACACGGGTGCCGCTGCTGATTGCGTCGAACCCCGAAATGGGCGGCGCCGGCAGTTGCGACGACGGGACGTTCGTCTCGACCCACCTGCAGGCCGGCTCGCACCCGGACAAGGGCATCGCCCGCCAGATGGGGCGCGTTGCCGGCGTGGAGACAGCCGCGCTGGGCTGCAACTGGGCCTTCGCGCCGATCGTGGACATCCACTACAACTGGCGCAACACCGTCATCTCCACCCGGGCCTTCGGCAACACCCCGGAAATCGTGGTGGAACGGGCCAAGGAGTACTTCGACGGCATCAGCGAATCGCCCACCGTGTGCGCCATGAAGCACTTCCCCGGTGACGGCCTGGACGAGCGCGACCAGCACGTGGTCACGTCCTACAACACGTTCGGCTACGAGCAGTGGAACGAGACCTACGGGCACGTGTACCGGGAGATGATCGGGCACGGCGTGCAGTCCATCATGGTCGGGCACATCGGTGCGCCGGACCTGTCACGGCATTTCCGTCCGGGACTCGCGGCCGAGGACATCCTGCCCGCGACTCTGGCGCCGGAACTCCTCCAGGACCTGTTGCGCGGCGAGCTCGGCTTCAACGGGTTGATCCTCACCGATGCCTCCCAGATGATCGGCCTCACCCAGGCCATGAAGCGCAGCGAGCTGGTCCCGGCCACCATTGCGGCCGGGTGCGACATGTTCCTGTTCTTCCGGAACCCGGCCGAGGACTTCGGGTACATGCTGGACGGCTACAAGTCCGGTGTCATCACCGAGGCGCGGCTGCATGATGCCCTGCGCCGGATCCTGGCCCTCAAGGCTTCGCTCGGACTGCACCTGAAGTCCCGGGAGGCGCTGGTTCCGCCGGCGGAGGCTCTGGCACGGATCGGCAGCGAGGCGCATTTGGCCATCGCCGCCGAGGTTGCGGACAAGACCGTCACCCTGGTGAAGGACACTGCCCAGAACCTGCCCATCACCCCGCAGACGCACAAGCGGATCCGGCTGTACGGCATTTCCGGCGGCGCGGACTTCACCATGGCGGATCCTCTGGCCTACCTCGATGTGGTGGCCGGGGAACTGGAGCGGGCCGGTTTTGAGGTGCACCTCTTCAAGACGGCGGCGCAGCGCAAGGCGGCAGGGGAGGAAGGCGTGAACTTCATGTCCGTCATCTCCGAGGAAGCCACCGGGGACTACGCCGACAAGTATGACGCCGCGTTCGTGTTTGCCAATGTGAAGGGCTTCGCGCAGGAGGCAGCGATCCGGATCAAGTGGTCCACGCCGATGGCCGCCGAGATCCCCTGGTACACCACCGAGGTCCCCACGGTGTTCGTCTCGCTCAACCAGCCGAACCACCTCATTGACGTGCCGATGGTCAAGACCGCCATCCACGCCCACGCGGGCACGCCGGCAGCCATCCGGGCCGCCATCGAGAAGATCCAGGGCAAGTCGGAGTTCCAGGGCACGTTCAACGAGAACGTCTTCTGCGACTCCTTCGACACCCGGCTCTAAACCACGCTGCGTTCCTGACCTGACGCGGCGCAAATTACCCTGCGCTAGGAGGATTCCCGTAGCGCAGGGTATTTTGCGCCGCGAACGCCCGAAACCGGCGCGAAAACCCCCTCCCGCGGCACCCCGCGCAGGCGTAGCGTGGGGCCATGGAGAAGACCGGATGCGCGGTGGTGGGCGGTGGACCTGCAGGGATGATGCTGGGCTTGCTCCTGGCACGGGCCGGGGTGCGGGTGACGGTGTTGGAGAAGCACGCCGATTTTCTGCGCGACTTCCGCGGCGACACCGTGCACCCGTCCACCATCCGGCTCATTGACGAACTCGGACTCGGCCAGGAGTTCCGCCGGCTGCCGCAGAGCCGCCTGAAGAATGTCGTTTTCCCGGTCCCGGGCGGGGCAGCCGTGACCATGGGCGACTTTGACGCCCTGCCGCCGCCGTACAACTACATCGCCATGATGCCGCAATGGGATTTCCTGAGCTTCCTCGCCGACGCCGCGGCCCAGGAGCCGGGGTTCACGCTGCTCATGAGCCACACCGCCACGGGCCTGGTCCGCAACGGAGGCCGTGTCCGCGGAGTCCGCTTCCGGACCGCCGACGGCACGCAGGACGAACTCCTGGCGGACCTTGTGGTCGCCACGGACGGCCGCCATTCCGTGCTGCGCACCGCGGCCGGGCTGGCGCCAAAGGAGTTCCCGGTGCCCTTCGACACATGGTGGTTCAGGCTGCCCCGTTATCCCTCCGAAACGGGTGAGGTGGCCGGGCTCGTGCCGGCGTTCGGCCCCGGCGAGGCGCTGCTGGCCCTGTTCCGCAACGACTACTACCAAATGGGCTACCTCGCCGCCAAGGGCGCCGACGCCCGGATCCGCGCAGAAGGCGTCGAGGGCTTCCGACGGCGGGTCGCGGCACTCCGCCCGGACCTTGCGGACCGGGTTGACGCCATCGCGTCCCTCGATGACCTCCACTGGCTGGACGTGCGCCTGAATCGGCTGCACTCGTGGCACATCAACGGGCTGCTGTTCATCGGGGACGCCGCGCACGCGATGTCCCCGGCCGGCGGCGTCGGAATCAACCTCGCCATCCAGGACGCGGCCGCTGCCGCCGAGTACCTTGCCCCCGCACTGCTCCGGGGCCGGGTGACCACGGCAGACCTGGAGAAAGTCGAACGACGGCGCCGGCTGCCCACCGTGATTGTGCAGACCGTTCAACGGCTCATGCAGCGTGCAGTCTTCGGCCCGATCATGACTGGGAAGCGGTCAAAGGCTCCGGCCGCGGCATTGTTTTTTGCCCGGCATGTTCCGGCGTTCCGGAAGATCATTCCCCGCTTCATCGCCTTTGGTCCGCGCCCCGAGCACGCACCGGCCTTCGCGCGGCGCGCCGAACCCCAGCCGCAGCCCTAGCCCTGCTTTCCCCGCCGGCCGGCGCCCMGTCGATTGCTCCGTAAGCGCCCTTTAGAGCCTCCAAAAGGGCGCTTACGGAGCAATCGATGCGATTAGCCGTGCTTCGTGAGGTAGCCGATCAGGCCCTTGATGGTGGCCACCGCGGGGTAGTCGCGTTCCGGAATGTCCACGCCGGTGGCCGTGTCGATCGTTTCCACGAGCCGCAGGAAGTCAAGCGAATCGAGTTCCAGGTCCTGACGCAGCCGGGCGTCCTCGTCGACGTCGTCGAGTTCGACGTCGGGGGCCACCGCGCCGATCGCGGCGTGCACCGCCGCCCGGGCGTCCTGTTCGTTCATGGTTCCTCCGGTTTCCTGGCTTTGGGTGTCACAGGTGCTCAGGTTCCTGTAACAGCTCGTTGATCCGGGCGAGGTAGCGGGCACCGCGCAGGCCGTCGCTGACCCGGTGGTCCGCGGAGAGCGTGGCGATGGCGGCATGCCGGACCCCGAGGAGCCCGTCCAGGGCCCAGGGCTGTTCCATCACCCGGCCGAAGCCCACCATGGCCACCTGGGGCGGGTAGATTACGCCGTAGACACTGTCCACGCCGAGATCTCCGAGGTTGGTCACGGTCAGCGTCGGGTCGGCCATCTCGGCGCGCTGCAGTCGCCCCGCCCGGGCCCGGCTGACGAGATCCCGCAGCTGCTCCATCAGTACGTCCAGGGGCAGGGTCTCGGCGTCGTGGATCGCCGGGGCCACCAGGCCGCCCCGGCGCAGGGCTACCGCGACGCCCAGGTGCACCGCCGCGCTGGGCCGGAACCCGCCGTCGTCATAGAAGCCGTTGACCTCGGGCACATCCCTTGCCGCGAGCGCCGCGGCCTTGAGCAGGAGCGCCGATGGGACCAGCCGGGCGGCCACGGGCCGGTGCGCGTTGACGGACTGCATCCATGCGACGGCGGCCCGCAGGTCCAGCGTGGTGCTGAGGTAGTAGTGCGGGATGGTCTGCTTTGAGCGCGTCATCAGGGCGCCGATGGCACGGCGCAGGCTGGCCACCCGCTCGCGGGCCTCCTCTGCCGCCGCCCTCCCCTTAGCCGGCGCTTCCGGTGCGGATGCGACCGGACCGGGCTCCGGGGGACCGGCTTCCGGGGGACCCGGCGTTGGAACTTTGGCTGCAGCGCCCTGCACGTCGGCCACTGTCACGGCACCGTCCGGACCGGTGCCGGTCACGGTGGAAAGCCCGATCCCGAGCTCCGCCGCGAGCCGCCGGGCCCGCGGTGAGGAACGCACCCTGCTTGTGCCACCGGCCCGGGCCGCCATTGCGTGTTCCACGTCCGCCCGGGTGATGGCGCCGTCTTTGCCGGTGCCCTGGATCTTGCCGGTGTCCACGCCCAGCCGGTGCGCCAGGTGCCGCACCGGTGGCGCGATCGGGGGGCCCAGTGCCGGGCCGGGCGCTTCCGGATGTTGCGGTTTGACCGCGTGGGCCTTCGTGGGCACCCGCGGTGTGGGCGCCTCGTGCGCCGGAGACCCGACCTCCGCAGGGGTCTGGGTGATCCGTGCCAGCGGGGTTCCCACCGGAACGGTTTCACCGATGCCCACCAAAAGGTCTGCCACGACGCCCTCCTGGAAGGACTCCACGTCCATGACGGTCTTGTCCGTGTCCACGACCGCCACGAGGTCGCCGCGGCGCACGTAATCGCCGGGCTTGACGAGCCATTCGACCAGCTTGCCGTGCTGCATGTCCGCCCCGAGCGAGGGCATGAGGAAGTCACCCACCGGCGTCCACCGCCGTCTTGGCCGCGGCCACGACCCTTGCCGCGGAAGGCAGCGCAGCCAGCTCGAGGTGCTTGGCATAGGGGATTGGCACCTCGGCGCTGCAGACCCGGCCCACCGGCGCATCGAGGTCGAAAAACGCCTGCTCGGTGATCCGTGCGCTTACCTCGGCCGACAGGCTGCCGCTGCGCCAGCCTTCATCGACCACGACGGCCCGGTGCGTCCGGGCCACGGAAGCCAGGATGGCGGCGTCATCGAGCGGCCGGAGCGTGCGCAGGTCCAGTACCTCGGCGTCGATCCCCTCCGCCGCGAGCTGCTCTGCGGCGTCGAGCACGACGGGAAGGGTCCCGCCGTAAGTGATCAGCGAGATGTCGTTGCCGGGGCGCCGGATGGCGGCCGTGACGATGTCCACCGGGCCGGCGTCGTTGGCCAGTTCGCCGGGGACGTTGTACAGCGAGCCGTGCTCGAAGATCAGCACGGGATCCGGGTCCTGGAGGGCCGTCCACAGCATGCCGCGGGCGTCTTCGAGGGTAGCCGGGGCGAGGATCCGCAGGCCCGGGATATGCGCATACCAGCCCTCGAGGCTGTGCGAGTGCTGGGCGCCGAGCTGGCGGCCCGCCCCCGTGGTCATCCGGATCACGAGCGGTACGTGGAACTGCCCGCCGGACATGTGCAGCAAGGTGGCGGCGTTGTTCACTATCTGGTCCAGGGCCAGGAGGCTGAAATTGACGGTCATGATTTCCACGATCGGGCGCATGCCGCCAAGCGCGGCCCCGATCCCGGCGCCGACAAATCCCGATTCCGACAGCGGGGTATCGCGGATCCGGCCCGGGCCGAACTCCTCCAGCAGGCCCAGGCTGACCGCGAACGAGCCTCCGTAGGCGCCTACGTCCTCGCCCATCAGGAACACGCGTTCGTCGCGGATCAAAGCGTCGCGGATGCCCGCCCGGAGCGCTTCACGGTAGCTGGATTTCATGGCGTGCCCGTGCCGTCTCCGGTCCCGCGCTCGCTATAGACAAAGCGGGTCAGTTCCTCCACCGGTTCCGGGGTGCCGGCCTCGGCGAACTCGACGGCGGCCGCGATCTCCGCCTGCGCGTCCGCCTGCAGCTGCTCCCACTCGGCGGGTGAGAGGTGGCCCGCGGACTCCAGCGCGGTCCGCAGCAGCGTGATCGGGTCCCGTTCCATCCACCGCGCCACCTCATCCTTCGTCCGGTAGCGTTCGGGATCGAACATCGAGTGGGCCCGGAAACGGTATGTCCGCAGCTCCAGGAAGTGCGGTCCGCCGCCGGAGCGGACGGCGTCCACCGCGCGGCGTGCACCCTCCTCGACGGCCAGGACGTCCATGCCGTCCACGGCCCACGCGGCGATCTCGTACCCGGCAGCCTTGAGGGCGATGTCCGTCTGCGATTCGGAACGGGCCAGCGCAGTACCCATGGCATAGAGGTTGTTCTCGCAGCAGAACAGCACGGGCAGCTGCCACAGGGCCGCCAGATTCAGGCTCTCGTGGAATGCGCCTTCGGCCACCGCGCCTTCGCCGAAGAAGCACACCGTGACATTGGAGCGCCCCGCCATCTTGTCGGCCAGTGCCAGGCCGACGGCGAGCGGCAGGCCCCCGGCGACGATCGCGTTGCCGCCGAAGAAGCGGGTGGCGGCATCGAACAGGTGCATCGACCCGCCCCGGCCGCGGCAGCACCCTTCAACGTAGCCGTACATTTCGGCGAGGATCGCCCCAGCCGATACGCCGCGCAACAGCGCATGCCCATGCTCCCGGTACGTCGCGACCACGGCGTCCTCCGGTCCCAACGACGCCAGTACGCCGGCGGCAACGGCCTCCTCGCCAATGTAGACGTGCAGGAAGCCGCGGATCTTGGCCGCACTGTACAGCTCGACGCATTTCTCTTCGAGCTGGCGGACGCGCACCATCTGCAGCAGCAGGTGCCGGCCGTGGGCCGCGTCCACAGTGCCTCCGCGCGCGCCTGCCGGGCCGGTCATTTCGGCGCCTGCTCTGTGCTGGCCCGGCCTGTACTGGCCCGTTCTGGGCTGGCCTGCCCTGTGCTGGTCTGTTCGATGTGGGGCGGGCTTGGGTTTGGTGGGGCCGGGGGCGTCTCGATGGTGGAGGTGTCACCCTCGGGCAGGCCGAGCTCGCGGGCCTTGAGCAGGCGCCGGAGGATCTTTCCGCTG
Source organism: Arthrobacter sp. P1_H7 (assembly GCF_056405215.1). Taxonomy (NCBI): domain Bacteria; kingdom Bacillati; phylum Actinomycetota; class Actinomycetes; order Micrococcales; family Micrococcaceae; genus Arthrobacter; species Arthrobacter sp. P1_H7. Next base: position 7,873 of record NZ_JBFUCO010000012.1, read on the forward strand.
CGGGTCTTGGGCAGCGCGGTCGTGAAGTCGAGCAGCCGCGGCGCGACGGCGGGGCCCAGCCGCTTGCGGGCGAAGCCGATGATCTCCAGCGCCAGTTCCCCGGACGGTTCCCAACCGGTGCGGAGCTCGACGAAGGCCTTGACCACCTCGCCGGCCACCGGGTCCGGAACCCCGATCACGCCGGCCTCGGCCACGGCCGGGTGCTCCATGAGGGAACTCTCCACTTCGAACGGCCCGATCAGGTGCCCCGAGGACTTGATGACGTCGTCGCCCCGGCCGACAAACCAGTAATAGCCGTCGGCGTCGCGTTTGGCGAGGTCACCGGTCAGGTACCAGCCGCCCGCGAAGCAGCGGCGGTAGCGCTCCTCCTCGTGCAGATAGCCGCGGAACATGGAGGGCCAGCCGGGCCGGAGAGCCAGTTCACCCATCGTGTCCGGCGCCGTGACCAGCACCGCTTCGCCGTCGCGGATGACCGGCGTGCCGTCCGCCTCCCGGGCCACGAGGGCCGCCTCGACGCCGGGGAGCGGCCGGCCCATGGAACCGGGCCGGATCTCGGTGGCGGCGTAGTTCGAAATCATGATGCCGCCGGTTTCGGTCTGCCACCAGTTGTCGTGCACCGGCTGGCCGAAAGCCTCTTGCCCCCACACCACCACCTCCGGGTTGAGCGGCTCGCCGACGCTGGCGACGAAGCGCAGGGCGGACAGGTCGTGGCCTGCGGCGCGGTCGGCCCCGGCCTTCATGAGCATGCGCAAGGCCGTCGGTGCCGTGTACCAGACGGTGACCCGCTGTTCGTCGAGGATCCGGTACCACCGGTCGGCGTCCATTTCCTCCTCGTCCACGATGGCCGTCACGCCGTGGCTCAGGGGTGCGATCACGCCGTACGAGGTGCCCGTGACCCAGCCCGGGTCGGCCGTGCACCAGTAGACGTCTCCGGGGTGCAGGTCCAGGGCGAAGGTGCCGGTCGCGTGGTGGGCGGTCACGACGTCGTGCACGTGTACCGCGCCCTTGGGAGTGCCGGTGGTGCCGGACGTGAAGTGCAGCAGGGCCATGTCCTCCGGCTGGGTGGCCGCGATCTCCCCGTCCGGCGGGGCTTGGCGCATGAGGGCGGCCAGGTCCAGAGTTCCGGGCTCGGGATCGCCGTCGGCGTCGATGAGCAGGACGTGGCGCAACTCCGGGAGCTGCCCGCGCAGCTGGGCGATCTTCTTGCGGTACAGCGCCCGCGTGGTGACCAGCGCCCGGCCGGAGCCCAGCATGAGGCGCTGCCGCACCGGCTCGGGACCGAACGCGGAGAACAGCGGGCAGAACACGCTCGCGTTCTTGAACGTGCCAAGCACCGCGACGTACAGGGCGGGGCCGCGGCCGGTGAGGGAGAAGACGCGTTCCCCGCGGCCGACGCCGAGACTGCGCAGGACCCCGGCGAAGCGGTTGGTCTGTTCGGCGAGTTCGGCGTAGCCCAGGGAATGGGTGCTGCCATCGGCCCGGACAAACCGCAACGCCTCGCGGCCGGCGCCGCTGCCGGCCGCGTGCCGGTCCACCGCCTCGTAGGCGATGTTCAGTCCACGGCCTCCGGGGAGTCCGGACAGGGCCCGCCGGCCCTCATCCCAGGTGAAGGCCGCGCACGTCGCGTCATAGTCCACCAGGTTCGGCCGCACCCGGAATCTGCCGATGTCCTTGTTGATCGCAGGCCAGCGGATGGAGGGTTCGGTTCCTGCCGTCATGGTTCCATCGGACTCCCGTCTGCCGGCGCCGCCCAGAGCAAAAGGTCCCGGGACCGACATACACGGATCCGGCTGGGAATCCGCGGCGGACCAGCCACTAAACTGGGAGCCATGACTGCCACCCGTGACTTCGCAGCCGACGCTGCCGCTGCCCGTGCCCGACTCCTGGAACTGATCAAGGAACTGGCCGTAGTCCGCGGCAAGGTCATCCTCTCCAGCGGCGCCGAGGCCGACTACTACATCGACCTGCGCCGCATCACCCTGCACCACGAGGCGTCCAAACTCGTCGGACAGGTCATGCTCTCCCTGATGGAGGACGCCGGGATCGATTTCGAGTGCGCCGGGGGACTCACCATGGGGGCGGACCCGGTGGGCACCGCCGTCATGCATGCCGCCGTCGACGCCGGCCGCCCGGTGGACGCTTTCGTGGTCCGCAAGGCGCAGAAGTCCTACGGCATGGGCCGCCAGGTGGAAGGCCCCTCGGTCGAGGGCCGCAAGGTCCTGGTCCTGGAGGACACGTCAACCACCGGCGGGTCCGCGTTGACCGCCGTCGAAGGCGTCCGCAAGGCCGGCGGCAACGTGGTGGCCGTCGCCGTGATCGTGGACCGCGACACCGGGGCCAAGGAAAAGATCGAGGCCGAAGCCGGTGTTCCGTATCTCTTCGCCTTCGGCAAGGACGAACTGGGCCTGAACTAGGCGTTTCACCGGCGGCGGAAACGTGTGGACGGCGCTAAGGGGGTGACCTATTATTTTTTCAATACCCCCATCGGTACCCTCGTACCCGTAGTTGGAGAAACGCGCTATGCTCCCGCCCCAGGAATACCCGAGTTCGGCATCCATCAACACCGTCGATCAGGTCCAGAACCTCATCCTCGACAGCACGGACTTCGAGGAGTTCCTCAACGAGCTTGCAAGGTTCTCGGCGCACCAGGTGGCCGGCAAAGGCGACGACGCGCTGTGCGGCATCACCCTGCTTCGCGATCGGAAGGCGGCCACCATCGGCTGGAGCAGCGACTCCGCCAAGGAAGTGGATGAGATCCAGTACCGGCTGGCCCAGGGGCCGTGCCTGACCGCCGCGCAGGAGGAGCGCGAGGTCTACGTCCCTGACCTTTTTGAGGAAGACCGGTGGGGTCCCGATTACGCCAACGCCGTGGCCTCGCACGGACTGCGTTCGGTCCTCTCCGTGCCATTCCACCTGCAGGGCGAAGCCCAAGCTGCGCTGAACCTGTACTCGGACGTGCCGCACAAATTCGACGGCGACGTTGCCGCGCGGGCCCGCGACTACACTCGCCAGATCTCCCAAGCGCTGCGCATGGCCGTGCGCTTCTCCCTGCACACGGACAGTGCCACGAACCTGCGCGCCACGCTCGAATCCCGGACCGTGATCGACATGGCGATCGGGATCGTCATGGCGCAGAACCGCTGCGACCAGGAAACCGCGGTCCGGATCCTCACCGATGCCTCCAGCAACGGCAACGTCAAACTCCGCGACATCGCCGCCTCACTGGTGCAATCCGTCGGCGGAACGGCTACCCGGACGCACTACGAAGAGCCGAACCGGCGACAGGCTGGCTGAACCGGCAGCGGCCTATGACTTGTGTGCGACCACAAGCGCGGATACGCTGAATGAGGTTGAGCCGTCGGCCATAGACATCCTTATTTGGAGTACCTATGGACCAAACACTGCAAGCCCACGTCAAACTCGATGTCGTCTCCGACGTCGTCCGGATTAGTGTCCGGGGGAGCCTCACGCAAGCCTCCCGCCCCGCCCTGATGCAAATTATCCAGCGCGTTCGCCGCATGGGGATCATCTCGCACATCCGCGTCGACCTCGGTCTGGCCGCATTTGTGGAATCATCGGCGCTGGCCGGCCTGCGCAACGACCTCAATGCGATCGACGGCGGGACGCCCGGCTCGGAGGTCGCCGGCATGCCGGCCCCGGGCGGCGTATCCCTGGAACTGACCGCGCACCGCGACGATTCCGCCGGATTGCCCACACTGGACATGGCCGGGGAGTTCATGGCCTCGATCGATCCCTCAGGCACCCGGAAGCTGACCCGGTTCTCCGACGACGAACTCTTCGCCGCGAGCGACTCGGTGTTCGGCCTTCTCGATGATCCCGCTGACATGGCCCGCTCGGAACTCCTGGCGACCTATGACGAGATCGGCATGGAAATCAGCCGACGCGAGGTTGGCCGCGAGCCCGAACCCGCGTAGCCGGCAACGGCGCCAACTGCGCTCCAGCTGCCTTCCAGCCGCGCTCCAACGGGGCTTCCAGGCTGACCCGAGGGACCGCTGTATGGTCCGGTTTCTCATCCCCGCCGAACCGTGGATACGGTAGAGATGTGCCGGCCGAGATGGATCCGAACCATCCGCGAGGCCCCGGTGCGTCCGAGGCCCGCATGCTCCGCCGCGCCGTCGAGCTTAAGCGGGTTTCCCGGCGATCGTTCCTGATCGGCGCCGGGTCCGCGTCGCTGCTGGCGGCGGACATGCTGTTCACACAGCGCGTGCAGGCCGAGCGGCGTGCCAGCCGGATCCTCGAAGTACCTGATGACGTTGCCGAACGGTATTACGCCCACGCCAGCTGGATCCTGTTCCCCGGCTACAAAACGAGCTGGGAAGAAGCCCTGTGGATCCTGAACGCCCTGCGCGGATCCCTGAACAAGAGGGGCCAGCTCGCCGCCGTCGGGTATTCCAACGAAGGCCTGGACATCGACGAGGTGGTCATCGCCATGATCGAGCACGTCCGGGCCCACAATCTCACCACCCTCTACTTCTACGGCCATAGCTTCGGCGGCATGGTGGCAACCCAGGTGGCGGCCCGGCTGCGCGAACTGCACGGCGTCGAAGTGGCGTTCATCCTCCTCGACTCCAGCCCGTCGAACCGGCACGACGTGCTGGACCAGAGCTGGTTCGAGGGCGTGGTGCTGCTCTACGAAAGCGGGTTCCGTTTCCCCACAGTGCTGCGCGGCGGCTACGAGCTCGGCGAGCGGATGCTGCACAAGAATGAGCGCAGTTGGGGCCAGGTGGTGGACCAGACCCTGGAGCAGCTGTCCCCGATCGCGCCATCCAGCGTGCTGATCCAGTCAGAATCCGCCTACATCTACCACTTTGAGGCCAGCCGTTTCATCGGGAAGCTGGGCGAAACGAAGATGGCGTTCATCGGCAACCCCCGGGACAAGACGGTGGATTACGAGACCGCCCGGGACACCTGGTCACTGTCCTTCAAAGCCAACATGGCCTCGGATGACCTGCGCACCGACGGGGCGAGGCCGGAGCACGCGAGCCCGGGCTGGAGCCCGTTCATCTACCGGCCCATCATCGAAAAACTCCAGGACGGCCTCTTCCCGCTGCCGGGAGGCGGCGGGAAGAAGACCGCGTTCTGAGGTATTGCGTGCTGGGGTGTTGCTCAGATCTGGTTTTTGAGGTCCGCCACGGAATTCAGGATCTGGTTCGGCCGGAACGGATACGCGGCGATGTCGTCCCGGTGCGTGATGCCGCTGAGCACCAGCACCGTGTGCAGGCCCGCCTCCATGCCGGCAATGATGTCGGTGTCCATGCGGTCGCCGATCATGGCCGTGGTTTCCGAGTGCGCGTCGATCTGGTTCATCGCCGACCGGAACATCATCGGGTTGGGCTTGCCCACAATGTACGGTTCCCGGCCCGTGGCCTTGGTGATGAGGGCCGCGATGGCCCCGGTGGCAGGCATGGGGCCGTCCTTCGAGGGCCCGGTGGCGTCCGGGTTGGTGGCGATGAAACGCGCGCCGGCGAGGATCAGGCGGATGGCCATGGTGATGGCTTCAAACGAATAGGTGCGGGTCTCGCCGAGCACCACGAAGTCGGGGTTCTGGTCGGTGAGGATGAAGCCGGCCTCGTGGAGCGCCGTCGTGAGTCCTGCTTCGCCGATCGTGTAGGCGCGGTTCCCCGATTCTGAGCCGCGGACCTGGTCCTTGAGGAACTGGGCCGTGGCCAGTGCCGAGGTCCAGATGTTCTCCTCCGGGATTTCCAGTCCGGAAGAACTCAGCCGGGCCGCGAGGTCCCGGGGCGTGAATATCGAGTTGTTGGTCAGCACGAGGAACCGCTTGGAGGTGTCCACCCAGCGCTGGATCAGCTCCGATGCGCCCGGGATGGGCTGGTTCTCGTGGACCAAAACGCCGTCCATGTCCGTGAGCCAGCACTCGATTTCCTGGCCGCTGCGGTACATCGAGGCGTATGAACGGCCTTCGTCTGAATCGGTACCCTGCTCTTCGCGCTGATCTGCCATGCTGTCCTCCGCCTAAGTGTGCCGCTTCCTGTCACCCAGTCTAATGTTGAGGCGTGACTGAACCCGAGATCCCCGCCCCTTCCCTTCCCGCAGCAGAGGAAGGGCCGGAACCGAAGGCGGAGGTCGGCGTCGGACCCTGGGATGGCGAAGTTCCCCAAGGCGAGCACTGGGACCCGGACCTGCTGGCGGACGGCGACCGGCGCAACGTGGTGGACAAATACCGCTACTGGAAGCACGAGGCGATCGTGGCCGACCTCGACTCCAAGCGGCACAACTTCCACATAGCGATCGAGAACTGGCAGCACGACCTCAACATCGGCACCGTGGTACGGACCGCCAACGCGTTCCTCGCCAAGGAAGTCCACATCATCGGACGACGCCGGTGGAACCGCCGCGGAGCCATGGTCACCGACCGCTACCAGCACGTCCGCCACCACCCCACCGTTGAGGACTTCGTGGCCTGGGCGCAGGGGGAGGGGCTGGCGATCATCGGGATCGACATCTTCCCGGACTCCGTGCCGCTGGAGACCTACGAACTGCCCAGGGACTGCGTCCTGGTCTTCGGCCAGGAAGGCCCGGGCCTGACCCCTGAAGTCCACGAAGCTGCGCTGGACACCTTGTCGATCGAACAGTTCGGCTCCACCCGCTCCATCAACGCAGCCTCCGCCGCCGCGATCGCGATGCACGCCTGGATCCGCCGCCACGTGTTCGGCCAACACGTCTAACTCCCGCCGAAATGGCACTTCGCGGCGGTGACGGCCCTCGGCATCGCCGCGAAGTGCAATCTCGTTGCCGCGACCGGAGGCCAGCCTGTGGATAACCGTCCGCGGCGGACTCCCATCGGGCAGAATCTGGGCATGCACAGGGCTCCGCTCCCCGAACACCTGACGGCCGGTTCGTTCTCACTGCGCATGTCCGACAAATCTGGCGTCAGCAGGACGCGCACGGAGGCCAAGGACCTTGCCACCGTTTCCCGGGGCATCCGTGTGCCTTTGGACTCCGGCGCCAAGGGTGCCGCGGCGTTGCGGGCGTACACGGAACTGGACGACTCTTCGGCACTGACCCACGTTTCCGCCGCCCGGGTCTGGGGCGCTGCCCTCAGCTGGCGGCTGGAGGATGACTGGCGTGTCCACCTTGGCCGTCGTTCTGGATTCAGCATGCCCCGCCGGGTCAATGTCGTGGGACACCTGATGACGCTCCTTCCCGGCGAGCTCGTGGAGTACGACGGCGTCAGGCTCACCTCGCCTGCCCGGACCTGGCTCGATCTGGCGTCCATGGCCGGCGTCGATGAACTGGTCGTGGCGGGCGACTCCCTGGTGTGCTTCCACGGTCCTGAGTTCCCGGCGCTGCGCGAACCACTGTGCACTGTGGCGGAGTTGCGCGCCATAGTTGCGGACCACCCCGGGGCAAGGGGAGTCCGTGCGGCGCGAGCGGCCCTAGAGCTCATCAGGGTCGGCGCCGACTCCCAGCCCGAAACCACGATGCGCTTGGCCTTGGTCCGTGCCGGACTGCCCGAACCGGAACTGAACCATGTGCTGTGGGGAGTGCACGGAGCCCCGGTGCTGTGGCCGGATGCGGCATACGTTCAGTGGCGTGTCTCTATCCAGTACGACGGAGCCGGCCACGCCAGCTCTGAGCAGTATCTGAGGGACATTCGCCGCGAATCATTGACACGCGAATATGGCTGGGTTGAGGTGCGGGTGTCCAAAGACGACCTTGTTGGCGACCGTCCCGCCGTCGTGCGCAAGGTTCGTGCCGCCCTCGAGAGTCGGGGCTGGCGCGCGAGGTGACATTTCACGGCAATGATTTCACGCGACACTGCCGTGAAATGCCAACTCGACGGAACCAGGGACCCCGGACAGGGCGGCCCGCGAGTGTTACAGGGCCCACGTGACCGGAGACACGGCCCCGGCGCAGGAATGGCTAGGATGGTTCCTAGCCGACGAGGTTCCCTCCAGGATCACCAGCCCGTAGACGAAATTCACATTAGGAGTCAGCATGCCCATTGCAACCCCAGAGATCTACTCCGAGATGATCGACCGCGCAAAGACGGGCGGCTTCGCCTTCCCGGCGGTCAACGTCACGTCCTCCCAGACCCTGAACGCAGCCCTCCGCGGCTTCGCCGAGGCCGAGTCCGACGGCATCGTCCAGGTCTCCACCGGCGGTGCGGCCTACTGGTCCGGCGCCGCCACCAAGGACATGGTTGCCGGTTCCCTCGGCTTTGCCGCGTTCGCCCGCGAGGTCGCGAAGAACTACGGCGTGAACATCGCCCTGCACACGGACCACTGCCCCAAGGACAAGCTGGACGGCTTCGTGCTCCCGCTGCTCGCCGCCTCCGAAGCCGAGGTCAAGGCCGGCCGCAACCCCCTCTTCAACTCGCACATGTGGGACGGTTCCGCCGAGACCCTGCAGGAAAACCTGCGGATCGCCCGTGAACTGCTCGAGCGCACCGCGGCCGCCAAGATGATCCTCGAAGTCGAGATCGGCACCGTGGGCGGCGAGGAAGACGGCGTCGAGAACGCCATCAACGACAAGCTCTACACCACGGTCGAGGACGCCCTGGCCACCATCGACGCGCTCGGTTCCGGCGAAAACGGCCGCTACATCACGGCGCTGACCTTCGGCAACGTGCACGGCGTCTACAAGCCCGGCGGCGTCAAGCTCCGCCCGGAGATCCTCAAGGACATCCAGGAGCAGGTCGGCGCCAAGATCGGCAAGGCCAACCCGTTCGACCTCGTGTTCCACGGCGGCTCCGGCTCCTCGGACAAGGAAATCGCGGACGCCGTCTCCTACGGCGTCATCAAGATGAACATCGACACCGACACCCAGTATGCCTACACCCGCCCGGTGGTGGACCACATGCTCCGCAACTACGACGGCGTGCTGAAGGTCGACGGCGAGGTCGGCAACAAGAAGCTCTACGATCCCCGCGTCTGGGGCGCTTCGGCCGAGGCCGGCCTGGCCGCCCGCGTGGTCGAGGCCGCCCAGCAGCTGGGCTCCACCGGCAAGACCTTCTAGCCATGTCCGACGAGTTCCGCAAAAACCTGATGGGTCCCGAACCCACGCTCCTGCCTGCCGAGAGCGAGATCTACCAGCATCTCGCGCTCGGCCAGGAAGCCGTGGACCTCGTGGCAAAGAACCCCACGTCCTCGCTCCTGTGGGCCATCCTCGCCGAGGAGGCCTGGAACGAGGGCCGCACCATCGATTCCTACGCGTACTCGCGGGTCGGCTACCACCGCGGCCTAGATTCGCTGCGCCGCAACGGCTGGCGCGGCGTCGGGCCGATCCCGTGGGAGCACGAACCCAACCGCGGCTTCCTGCGCTCCCTCTACTCGCTTGGCCGCGCGTCCGCGGCGATCGGCGAGGCCGAGGAGCCGGAGCGGATTGAAAAGTTCCTGAAGGATTCCGATCCCGGCGCGAAGGCGGCCATCGAAGCCGAAGGCTGAGGCGGGCAATCAACCCCAACGCGGGGTCACTTACGGCCCATTCCACCCCGGTGGATGGGCCGTAAGTGACCCCGCGTTGGGGTTTAAGCGGCGACGGCGGGCTCCCACCTTGAGGTGGAAGCCCGCCGTCGTTTAAATGTTCAGGGTGCGGGTGGGGACTAGCTCACTTTGGCCAGGCCCGTGCGGGCCATGGCATCGGCGTACGCGGTGTGCATCTCCGCCAGGTACTCTTCCTGCCGGGCCGGGGTGCCGGCGAACGCCCGGCCGCTGAGCGAGCGGACCTTGTAGGTCTTCAGGCCGCGGCGCCAGATCATGGGCACTTCGGTCTTGAGCAGCAGGTTGGCCAGGCGGTTGGCCTCGGTGCCGTGGGCCACGATCACTGAGGCGCGGGGCACGAGGGCCAGGAACTTCAGCAACGGCTTCAGGCCCGCCGAAATCTGGTCCGGCGTGAACTTGCCGTTCGGCTCGCCGGGGACGTGCCACGGGTGGACGTTCCACGGCATGACGAATTCGGGGCGCAGGCCCAGCTTCCACTGGATGCCCAGCATGCGGGTGGCGGCCTCGTCGTCGCCGGCAGTGATGAAGCCTGACGCGTCCGCGGTGCCGATGTTGGAGTACAGGCTGATAATCCGGCACTCGTCGACGTCGTGCATGGGGTCCACGTAGGGGACAGCGGTGCCAGCTTTGGTTGCCTGGAGGACGTCAAGGAGCTCGTTGACGGGGGCGACGTTAGGTTCGTACCGGCGGCTCAGAAGCTCTTCGCGGAAATTTTCGGTGGCCAGGGCTGTCATATGTTGCTGGGTCTCCTGCGGGATTGGCAAAGCTGCCACACCGGATGCAGGCACGCCGAATACGGGCACGCGGAGCAATGGTGTGGTTTGAAAATGTGGTGTGGACCGATTCCTGGTCGATCCTTATCAGTCTATCAAGCCCCGCGAAATGCAGCGCCGGACTGGACCCTGCCGCCCCCGCGCTGCTACCAGAGCCGCTTGGTGGCGCGGCGTGCCCCTTCGCCGAGGGCTTCCAGCTTGGCGTACGCGATTTGGGGATGCACCCTGCCGCCCAGCCCGCAATCGGTGGACGCAATCACGTTTTCACGTCCCACGAGCTCGGCGAAGCGCACGATACGGTCGGCCACGAGGTCCGGATGCTCCACGACGTTGGTGGCATGGGAGACGACGCCGGGGATGATGACCTTCCCCTCGGGAAGCTTCGCATCCTCCCAGACGCGCCATTCGTGCTCGTGCCGGACGTTGGCCGCCTCGAAGGAGTAACCGCCGGCATTGATCTGCAGGACTGAGTCGACGATGTCCGCGAAGGGGATGTCCGTGGTGTGCGGGCCGTGCCAGGAACCCCAGCAAACATGCAGCCGGATCTGCTCCTGGGGAAGGCCGCGCAGCGCCCAGTTCGTTGCTTCGACCCGGAGCTGGATGAACTTCAGGTAGTCCGCCAGGCTCGGCTCGGGGTTGATCTGGTCCCAGCTCTCGGCCAGGGAGGGGTCGTCGAGCTGGACCGTCAGGCCGGCGTCGATGATGGCCTTGTATTCCTCGCGCATCGCGTCGGCGCAGGCGTAGAGGAGTTCCTCGTCGCTGCCGTAGTACTCGTTGGCCACCCGGGCGCACGAACCGGGGGAGAGGGAGGCGATGAACCCCTCGGCGAGCCCGGCCGCGGCCAGGCCGGTCTTGAGGTTGGCAACGTCCGAGGCCACGAGCTCCTGGCCCGTGTACGTCAGCGGCCCGGCGATCTTCGGCTGCGTGACGGCCCTGCGGTGGGCCAGGATCCCGGAGGAAGGGTCGTCGTAGGCGTCCTCAAACTTCTGCCGGTCCCGCCGGTCGGGGAAGGACGTCAGGACGATGTGGCCGGGAGAGGAGCGGTGCACCCTGGCGTCGGCCCAGCGGTCCACGTCGGTCGGTTCCAGGCCGCCGAGCCTTGAAAAGGAGTAATTCCACCAGGCGCCGTAGTCCACGGAGCTGGACATCGTGTGCCCGTACTCGCCGTCATTGGGGATGTCGATGCCCAGGTCCTTCTGGTGCTGGACGACGTCCACCACCGAGGTTTCGAGCAGGTCCAGGAATTCGGGCGTGATGCCGTCAGTTTCCTTGGCCTCGTTCGCGGCGATCAGCTCCGGCGTGCGGGGCAACGAGCCAGCATGGGTCACACGGATGTGGTCGGTGGTCCTGGACATGGCGCGGTTTCCTTTCAGCCGTTCGGGATTCTCACTCCCACTCAATTCCACACCGCGCGGTCCCGCAAGAGGTGCCCGCTATGTGTCGGGACGCGTGGCCCGCCCTCGCGGAAGCCGCCCTGGCGTTCACCACCGGCCAGGCGGCGCGTCCAAGCAAGGACCCAAAGCGATGCCAGCCACCGATTTCGGCTAAACTTGGGTCGTAAGAGCCCCGGAACTCTGGCGTTGGATACGAACACAGCGATAGATTCGGGGCATTCTCATGAACGGCGCTGAGCTGCCGTGACCGCCTGGTCATTAAACGCAGCTCGGCCCGAACGAATGGGGGAGGATCCCATGCCAGCAATCGTGATCGTCGGAGCCCAATGGGGCGACGAAGGCAAAGGTAAGGCCACTGACCTGCTTGGCGGCCGCGTTGACTATGTCGTCAAGCCCAACGGCGGCAACAACGCCGGGCACACCGTCGTCGTAGGCGGTGAGAAGTATGAGCTCAAGCTCCTTCCGGCCGGCATCCTGAGCCCGAACGCTATTCCGATCATCGGCAACGGCTGCGTGGTGAACCTGGAAGCCCTGTTCCAGGAGATCGACGGACTGGAGGCCCGCGGCGCGGACACCTCCAAGCTGCGCGTCTCCGCCAACGCGCACCTCGTGGCGCCCTACCACCAGGTCCTGGACAAGGTCACCGAGCGGTTCCTCGGCAGCCGCGCCATCGGCACCACCGGCCGCGGCATCGGCCCGGCCTACATGGACAAGGTGGCCCGCCTCGGCATCCGCGTCCAGGACGTCTTTGACGCCTCGATCCTGCGCCAGAAGGTAGAGGGGTCGCTGCGCCAAAAGAACGAGCTCCTGGTCAAGGTCTACAACCGCCGCGACATCGAGGTGGACGAGATCGTGGAGTACTTCCTGTCCTTCGCCGAGCGCCTCCGCCCACTGGTGATCGACAGCACCTACGTCCTGAACACCGCCCTGGACGAGGGCAAGGTGGTCCTCATGGAGGGCGGCCAGGCCACCTTCCTGGACGTAGACCACGGCACCTACCCCTTCGTGACGTCCTCGAACCCGACCGCGGGCGGCGCCTCCGTGGGCTCCGGCATCGGCCCCACCCGGATCTCGCGTTCCATCGGCATCATCAAGGCCTACACCACGCGCGTGGGCGCAGGTCCGTTCCCGACGGAACTGTTCGATGAGATGGGCATGTACCTGCAGAAGACCGGCGGCGAGTTCGGCGTCAACACCGGCCGTCCCCGCCGCTGCGGCTGGTACGACGCCGTGCTGGCGCGGCACGCCTCCCGGGTCAACGGCTTCACGGACTACTTCGTCACCAAGCTGGACGTGCTGACCGGCATCGAGCAGATCCCGGTCTGCGTGGCCTACGACGTCGACGGCGTGCGGCACGACGAAATGCCCATGACCCAGACCGAGTTCCACCACGCCAAGCCGATCTTCGAATACTTCGAAGGCTGGACTGAGGACATCACCGGCGCCCGCACCCTGGAGGACCTGCCGGAAAACGCCCGGAACTACGTCCTGGCCCTCGAAAAGCTCTCCGGCACGCGGTTCTCCGCGATCGGCGTCGGCCCGGACCGCGACCAGACAATCGTGGTCAACGACCTCATCAACGACTGACGCTTCAGTAGCTGAACGTGTCGCCAACCGGCGTACGACGGCGGCGGGTCACCCTGGCAAGGGCGGCCCGCCGCCGTCGCAGTTAAGGCCGGGTCTCAGCGGGGTCTTCCGCGGGCGTGAACTGCAGCGAGAGCCAGTTCTCCCGGCATGCCCTGGCGGCGGCCTCGGCGTCGCCAAGGCGGGCGAGCCGGATGATTTCGGCGTGCTGCGCCACCGATTCCCGGGCGGCAAAGGAACCGAAGCGCATCCGCTCCACCCGGCGCAGGACGGGGGTGGTTTGTTCCAGGAGTTTCTGGAGCACCGGGTTGCCGCTGACCGTGACAAAGACGGCGTGGAAATCGTCATCGGCCTGCAGCGCCGACTCGACCTCCGCGGCCTGCAGGGCCTGTTCGAAGCGCGCATTGGCCTCGGCCATGGCGGAGAGGTGCTCCGCCGACAGGAGCGGGACGGCCAGGCGGGCGGCCAGTTCGTGCAGTCCTGCCACCACCTGCTGCGTGCTCAGGGTCGAGGCCTGGTCGCAGGGGGCGACGATGGTCGCCTTGCCCGGCAGTGCAACGATCAGTCCGGCGCGTTCCAGCCGCAGCAGCGCCTCCCGGATGGGTGTCCGGCTCACGCCCAGCCAGGCTTCCAGTTCTGTGTCTTTCAGCCGTTCGCCGGGCTCGAAGGTGCCGTCGACGATCGCGTTCCGGATCGATTCAAAGACGTTGTCCCGCAGCAGCGGCCGCTTGTGGACTCCGGAGATCGAGGGAACGGGCATGCAACATATCGTATATTGCCCTTGCCCTCCCGGGGCAGGTATCCGACAATGCAATATATTGCATATTTGTTGCTCACCCAGCCGTTTCCCACCGCGAGCGAAGGACCGACGATGGCCATCACCGATTTTGAGCGCTACCCCCTGATGTTTGGACCGAGCCCCATCCACCCGCTGCCGCGGCTCAGCGCGCACCTGTGCGGGGCGCAAATCTGGGCGAAACGGGAGGACGTCAACAGCGGCCTCGCGTTTGGCGGGAACAAGACGCGCAAGCTTGAATACTTCGTCCCGGATGCCTTGGCGCAGGGTGCGGACACCCTCGTCTCGATTGGCGGCTACCAGTCCAACCACACCCGCCAGGTCGCGGCGGTGGCCGCGAAACTTGGCCTCAAAGCCCGCCTGGTTCAGGAAAACTGGGTCGACTGGCCGGATCCGCTGTCCGACCGGGTAGGCAACATCCTGCTCTCGCGCATCATGGGCGCCGACGTCCGGCTGGACAGTGCGGGCTTCGACATCGGCATTCGCAGCAGCTGGGAGACCGCGATCGAAGAGGTTGAGGCCGCCGGTGGCAAGCCGTACGCGATCCCGGCGGGCGCGTCCGACCACAGGCTGGGCGGGCTGGGCTTCGCCAACTGGGCCTACGAGGTGGAAGAGCAGGAGCGCGAGCTCGGCATCTTCTTCGACACGATCATCGTCTGCACCGTCACCGGCTCCACCCACGCCGGGATGATCGCGGGTTTCGCCGGCCAGGACAAGCCGCGCCGCGTGATCGGCATCGATGCTTCCGCGACGCTGGCGAAGACCCGCGGCCAGGTTGAACGCATCGCCCGGAACACCGCCGAGCTGATCGGCCTGGGCCGGGAACTCCGCGACGACGAAATCAACGTCATGGAGGGTTGGGCCGGGGACCGTTATGGAATTCCCGTCGAGTCCACCCTGGAGGCCATCCGCCTGGGCGCCTCGCTCGAGGCCATGATCACCGACCCCGTCTACGAAGGAAAGTCCCTCGCCGGGCTGATCGACCTCGTGAAAAGCCGGGAGATTCCGGCCGGCAGCAATGTCCTCTACGCCCACCTCGGCGGCCAGATCGCCCTCAACGCCTACAGTGGGCTCTTCCGGTCCTGACACGGCGCACGACGGCGGCGGGTTCCCTGGCGGGGCCCGCGGTCGTCGTTAAGCCCCGCCAGCGCCGGCTAAAAAAGAAATCAAGAAAATTCCGATCGGTGCGTAACCTTTCGGGCCCGCCCAGCGATTACCTCTTTGTAAGCGCCGCCGGAGTTCGGACCCCCCACCAGACACCGGCTGGCCTTCCACCGTAAGCGCCGACCGGCGCCTTCCCCCCATCTGGTCTCCGGTCGGCCCTTTACCGTAAGCGCTTGCCGGCGCCTGTCCCCATCGGGCGCCGGCCAGCCTTCCATGGCGAGAGCGGGCTGTCGACTGCCCCTATGAGGCCTCAGCCCGCCTTCCACCAAAAAAACAAAGGATGTACTGCTGTTATGAAGAGTGTTAGCAAGACCACCAAGATTGCTGTCGGCGCCGCCATCCTGGCAGTCGGAGGTTTCTCCGGCATCGGACTGGCCAACGCGGCCCAGGTTTCCAGCACCCAGCAGACTGAAGTGAAGCACGCTACGCCCGCCAAGCCGGCTGTCCCGGCTGTCCCGGCCACTCCGACGCTCCCGGCGAAGCCCGCCGTCCCCGCCGTTCCGGCCACTCAGTCCACCGACGGCTCCGCCAAGGGCCACACCGACGCCGACGCCGAGGTTGATGGCACCGAAGGCTCCGTGGACTCAAAGGAGGGTGCCACCGTCAAGGGCGGCGCCAGTGTCAAGGGTGCTGCCGGCGAGGCGCACGCCAACGCCAACGTGAACGCCGCAGTTCCGGCAACCCCAGCCGTCCCCGCGGTTCCCGGCGCCAACGGCGTTCCGGCAACTCCGGCCGTGCCGGCCGTTCCCGCCCAGCCGTCCGTCGAGCTGCCCCAGCACGACAAGTAATATCCGGCTGTATAGCCTGGACCCGGCACGGGTCTGACAGCAAGGAGGGAGCCCTCACCTTGAAGGGCTCGGGGGTGCGGCCGCTAGAATTGCGGGGGCCGCACCCCAGCAGTAACGGAAGGACAGCCTCTTGGCACAGCAGCTAAGCGACGACGAATTGTCAGCCGCTTTAGCTGGTGACCCTTCTGGTTTCAGCGCGGTGTACGCGGTCATTTCCCCGGCCGTGCTGGGCTACTTCCGGGCCCGGGGCGTGGACGACGCCGAGGCCCTCACCCAGGACGTGTTCGTGGACGTGCTGCCGAAACTGGCCGGCGTCCGCGGCGGCCACACGGGTTTGCGGACGTTCATTTTCTCCGTCGCCCACGCCCGGCTGGTCGACTACAGACGGCGGGCAGAACGCACGCCGCACCTGGCCGAATACGACCCCCTGAACGACGCGCGGTACTCGGCATCGGCCGAGGACGAGGCGCTCGGATCCCTGGGCGGTATCTCGGACACCCTCGCGAGGCTCAATGAGGAGCAACGCGAAGTCCTGGTCCTGCGGATCGTCGCGGACCTTTCCATCGAACAGGTGGCCGGCATCATGGACAAGACGCCGGGTGCCATCAAACAGCTTCAGCGCCGCGGGCTCAGTGCCCTGCGCGAACTCGTAACCGAAAAGGACCACGCAGCATCATGACCGGCACCCGCGATCCCCAGCAGGAGGACAGCATCCAGGCGATGCTGAGCGACTCCGGCCTCGAATCCGCGGCCGAGCTTCGGAGCGCGCTGGAACAGCTCCGCGCCGTGGTCCCGGATGCGGCTCCCGCAGCCCGCGCCGACCTCGCGGCCCTGCTCGCCGCCGGAACGGCCGGAGCAGCCGGTCCAGCCGCCCCTGACTCAGCCACGACGACGGCGCTGCCCACGGTAGCGTCCGCGAAGAATGACGCCGATAAATCGCTGCCAGCCGGGGTCACCAGCCTCGCCGAGCGCCGCGGCCGGAAGCGTCGGCTGGCCATCGTCGGCGGCGCCGTCGTGGGTGCCATGACTCTTGGTGCCGGCGCCGTGGCGGCGTCCAGCGAGGACTTCCGGCACAGCGTCAGCCACACCGTCGGGGTTATCTTCCAGCCCGCGGGCCACGGCACGCCGGCCCCGGAGCATGTCCAGCCCTCGCCGTCCACCATCCCCGCCCTTCCCGTGCCCGGCGCCACGACGGGTCCCGGCACGCCCGGCGCTGCCCCGTTCGGAGCATCGACGCCCAGCAGCTCCAGCGCTCCGGGCTCCTTGGCGGCCGGACACGCGCCGCCCGCCACGCCGCCCGCCGTCGGCCGCGACGGCATCCTGCCGACCCCCGGCCAGCGGCCCGGGGCGCCGGGACTGCCCGAGTCACCCGGCCTTCCGGGCGGCGGCGGAAACGCAGGCAAGGACCTGCCGCGCGTTCCGGGCCACATTATGCCAACCCTGCCGGGCGTCGTTCCGACCAAGGCCCCCGGCCAGCCATAGGCCGCCCTTAAACCCCGGTTGCGCTATCTCTTAGGGCGGTCATGAGCGCTGAGAACGACCGTAAGTGATAGCGCAACGGGTGGGTTGGCAGGTGGGTTGGACTTAGGCCAGGACCTGCCGCTTGGAAGAGATGACGCCGGTGTCGAACCCGGCCAGGTGCAGGCCGCCGTGGAACCGGGCATGCTCAATCTTCACGCAGCGATCCATCACGACGTCGAGCCCGGCGGCCTCGGCCTCCTTGGCAACGTCCTCATGCCACGAGCCCAGTTGCAGCCAGAGAGTCTTGGCGCCGGCGGCGATGGCCTCGTCCAGGACTCCCGGCAAATCACCGTGCTTGCGGAACACGTCCACAATGTCCGGGCTTTCCGGCAGGTCCGCGAGCGACGCATACGTCGGCTGACCCAGGATTTTCTTCACCACCGGGTTCACGAAATAGACCTTGTACCGGGTGGAGGACTGCAGATAGGTGGCCACGAAATAGCTCGCCCGCGACGGCTTGTCCGAGGCGCCCACAATCGCGATCGACTTCGCCTGCCGCAGCAGGTTCAGGCGCTCCGGCGCCGACGGTCCGGTCCAAGTCCGTTCTTCAACGCTCATCAGTTCGCTCCGATCGTGCAGGCTTCAGCCTCTGATGCATCCGGGGCTGCTGCCTCCGAAGCGGCGTCCAGCCCCTGGTCCAGGTCCCAGAGGATGTCATCGATGTCCTCGAGGCCCACGGAGATGCGGACCAGGTCCTCGGGGACACCTGCTGACTCAAGCTGTTCGGGGCTCAGTTGCTGGTGGGTGGTGGACCCGGGGTGGATGACCAGCGTCCGGGAGTCGCCCACATTGGCCAGATGCGAGGCCAGCTGCAGGGACTCGATGAACTTCTGGCCCGCGGCCCGGCCGCCCTTGACGCCGAAGGAGAACACCGAGCCCGGACCCAGCGGCAGGTACTTCTTCGCCCGCTCGAAGTGCGGGTGCGAGGGCAGGCCGGAGAAGTTCACGTAGGCCACGCGCTCGTCCGCTTCCAGCCATTCGGCCACGGCCTGGGCGTTCTTCAGATGCTCGTCGAGGCGCTGGGGGAGCGTCTCCACGCCCTGCAGCAGCTGGAACGCCGACTGTGGGGACAGCGCCGGGCCGATGTCGCGCAACTGCTCGCAGCGCAGCTTGGTGAGGAACCCGTACTCGCCGAAGTTGCCCCACCAGGACACGTCTCCGTAGGAGGCCACGGGCTCGGTCATGGTCGGGAAGTTGCCGTTGCCCCAATCGAAGCGGCCGCTTTCGACAATCACTCCGCCCAGGGTGGTGCCGTGGCCGCCGAGGAACTTGGTGGCGGAGTGGATCACAATGTCCGCCCCGTGCTCGATCGGCCGCACGAGGTAGGGCGTGCTCAAGGTGGCGTCGACGACGAGCGGGACGCCGGCGTCGTGCGCCACCTTCGCGAGGGCCGCGAGGTCCTGGACTTCCGAGGACGGGTTGGCCACCACCTCCACGAAGATCGCCTTGGTGTTCTCCCGGACCGCGGCGGCGTAGTCCGCCGGATCGGTGCCGGCCACGAACGTGGTGTCCACGCCAAAGCGGCGCAGGGTGACGTCCAGCTGGGTCACCGTGCCGCCGTAGAGCTGGGAGGCGGCCACGATGTGGTCTCCGGCCTGGGTCAGCGCGGCAAAGGTGATGAACTCCGCCGCCATCCCCGAGGACGTCGCCACCGCGCCGATGCCGCCCTCCAGGGAGGCGATGCGCTCCTCGAACGCGGCCACGGTGGGGTTGCCGATCCGGGAATAGATGTTGCCGTATTTCTGCAGCGCGAAGAGGTTCGCGGCGTCCTGGGTGTCCTTGAACACGAAGGAGGTGGTCTGGTAGATCGGCACCGCCCGGGCGCCGTGCTCGGCGTCGGGGGTGCCGCCGGCGTGCAGCGCGCGGGTGCGGAATCCGTACTTGCGGTCAGCCATTACGCGTTCACCAGCTTGCTGGTAGTGCCGGCGTTTGCCGCCGGGGTCCGGGACAGGTCCAGCTCGACGCCGTTCTTCCGAGCGAGGTCGGCCTCGAGTTCGCGGACAATCGGCAGGACGTCCTGGCCGAACGCGGCGACTTCCTCCTGGAAGTGCAGGTAGCCGGTCAGGAACAGGTTCACGCCGATCTTCTTGTACTCCACGATCCGCTCGGCGATCTGCTCCGGGGTGCCGATCAGCTGGGTCTTGAAGCCGTCGTTGTACTGGACCAGGTCCTCGAAGCTCGAGTCGGCCCACATGCCCTTGCCGTCCTTGGTGGACGCCCCGGCTTCCTGGACGGCGGCGCGGAACCCCTCCACGGCGGGCTTGTGCGCCTTCTCGACGATCTCGCGGAGGGTGTCGCGGGCTTCCTTCTCGGAATCCCGGGCGATCACGAACCCGTTGAGGCCAAACTTGGGAGAAGGCAGATTGGGCTGGGCGTTCCCGGCCCCGCGCCCGCTGTCGCCGGCGGCGGCGACGACGCCGGCGATGTTCTCCTTGAACCCCTCGAGGTCCTTGCCGTTGGAGAAGTACCAGTCAGCCACCCGGCCGGCGGTGGCCTGCGCGGCCGTGGAGTTGCCGCCGAAGAAGATCTCCGGGTGCGCCCGGCCCGGCACGTCCACCGGTGCCGGGTTCAGGGTGAAGTCGGTGATGTTGTAGTACTTGCCGGACTGGCTGTAGTCCTGCTCGGTCCAGAGCCCGCGGAGGACCTTGATGAACTCCTCGGTGCGGACGTAGCGTTCGTCGTGTTCGAGCCATTCGAGACCGAAGTTGGTGAATTCATCCTTGAGCCAGCCGGAGACGATGTTCACGGCGGCGCGGCCGTTGGAGATGTGGTCCGCGGTGATGATGTACTTCGCCAGCACGCCGGGGTGCCACATGCCCGGATGGACGGCGGAGATCACCTTGAGGCGCTCGGTGGCGGCCAGCAGCGCCAGGCTGAACGAGGTGGCCTCGTGCTGCTTGTCCGCGCCGTAGGAGGCGGCGTACCGGGTTTGGGTCAGGGCGTATTCGAAGCCGGAGTTTTCCGCGATCCTGGCCAGCTTCTTGTTGTACTCGAAGTCCCAGCCAGTGCGCTGTTCGATGGTGGACACCACCAGGCCGCCGGAGACGTTGGGGACCCAGTAGGCGAACTTGAGCGGTTCGGAAAGACGGGCGACGTTGCTGATCTCAGTCATGGGTGTTCCTTTACTTCCGGGTGGGGCTTGCTGTTGCCAGGAATTCCGCCGCGCGGTCGCGCAGCACATCCTGGATGCCCGCGATGGATAGTTCGTTCTGCAGCGAGGTGGTGTCACCGAGCGTTGTGCCTTCGAACAGCTGGGTCAGCAGCCGGCGCATGATCTTGCCGCTGCGGGTCTTCGGCACATCGGGAACGACGACGACGTCCCGCGGCTTCGCGATCGGCCCGATCTGCTTCGCGACGTGGTTGCGGAGCTCCTCAGCAAATGAGTTTGGGCCCACGCCCGCAGGGTTCCCTGCCCGAGCTTGCGAGGGGAGGGTGCGGGTGGGGACCACGAACGCGACGATCGCGTGGCCGGTCTTTGGGTCCGCGACCGGGCAGACGCCGGCCTCCACCACGTCCGGGTGGGAGACGAGCGCCGATTCGACCTCGATGGTGGAGAGCAGGTGTCCGGAGACGTTGAGGGTGTCATCCACCCGCCCGAGGATCCAGATGTCGCCGTCGTCGTCATACTTGGCGCCGTCACCGGCGAGGAACCAGCCCTGCTCGGCGTATTGGCGCCAGTACGAATCGAAGTACCGGCGCGGGTTGCCCCAGACCGTCCGGGCGATCGCGGGGCCGGGGGAGTCCACCACGATGAAACCCTGTACGCCGGGCGGCACCGTGTTGCCGGCGTCGTCCACGATTCGTGTGCTGACGCCGGGCAGCGGGCGGGCCGCGCAGCCGGGTTTGAACGCGGTGTCCGTCGGCGCGGGGGAGAGGATGGTGGCGCCGGTTTCGGACTGCCACCAGGTGTCCACCATCGGGGCGGTGCCGGCGCCGATGTTGGCCCGGAACCAGCGCCAGGCCTCGGGGTTGATGGCCTCGCCCACCGTGCCGAGCAGACGGATGGAGGAGAGATCGTACGTGGCCGGGACGCCGTCCGGGAACCAGCCCATGAGGGAGCGGACCAGGGTGGGCGCGGTGTAGTACTGCGTGACCGCGTAGCGTTCGATGATCTCGAAGTGCCGGCCCGGGTGCGGGGTGTTGGGTGTGCCCTCGAAGATGACCTGCGTGGCGCCGTTGGAGAGCGGGCCGTAGAGCTCGTAGGTGTGCGCGGTGACCCAGGCGAGGTCGGCCGTGCACCAGTGCACGTCCTTCTCCCGCAGCGCCGGGTCGGGGTTGCTGAACAGGTGCTCGAAGCTCCAGGACGCCTGCGTGAGGTAGCCGCCGGAGGTGTGGACCAGGCCCTTGGGCTTGCCGGTGGTGCCGGAGGTGTACATGATGAACAGCGGCGTCTCGGCGTCGAACGCCTCGGCCACGTGAGTCTCGGAGGCGGACCCGACGGCGTCGTGCCACCACACATCGCGGCCCGCGGTCATCGGGACGGTGTCCAGTTCGCCCGCGGGAGTGGTCCGGTTGACCACCAGGACGTGTTCGATGGCGTTGTCGCCGGAGACGGCGGCGTCCGCGTTGTCCTTGACCGGCACGGCGGTGCCGCGGCGGAACTGGCCGTCGGTGGTGACCAGGAGCTTGGCGCCGGTGTCCTCGACCCGGAACTTCAGGGCCTCCGCGGAGAACCCGCCGAAGACCAGGGAATGGATGGCGCCGATGCGGGCCACGGCGAGGGTGATGATGACGGTTTCGGGGATGACGGGGAGGTAGATGACCACCCGGTCGCCCTTGGTGATGCCGAGATCCAGGAGGACGTTGGCGGCTTTGGAGACCTCGCGCTGGAGGTCGGCGTAGGTGACGGCACGGCGGTCACCGGGCTCGCCCTCGAAGTGCAGGGCCACCTTGTCCCCGCGCCCCGCCGCTACGTGGCGGTCGACGCAGTTGTAGGCGACATTGAGTCTGCCCCCTTCGAACCAGGTGATCTGCGGTCCGATGCCGGCCTCGACGTCGGCCGGGACCCGGCGGTGCGCGGTGTGCCAGGGCTTGGCGCGCTCCATTGCGCCGCCGGGCACGTCCGCCCAGTCGAGGCGGAGAGCCTGGGTTTCCCAGAACGCAACCGTCTCTGCCTGGGCAGTTCCCGCCGTCGCGGCGGCGCCGTGCCGGGGAAAGGTGGGCAGGGCGGAATAATTCTCAGGGGTCATTGCTGCACTCCATCGGTCCTGGCAGTAGCACCCTTGGTCCCTCCGGTTCCCTCGAATTTGCTCGAAGGAGGGCGGAACAGTTCCGTGGGAATGGTCATCTCACGTCACCGGGGGTTGCTGCGGCGTCATCGATCCAGGTCTCTCGGCCGCTCGGGATGGTCATTACCTACTAGAACTTCAGATGCAGGATTCCACAAAATCGACGCCTGGGAGCGCTGTAATATTCGTTCACGCGGCCTGGGCCCGGTCGAAATCATTCATTTATTCGGCGATTGTCCGGAAAGGCCGCAGGAGTAAGGTTGATGCATGGCCCATGTTAACGATCCGGCAGTCATTGACCGCCTCATGCGAACCAAAGGCACGTGGGCGGTGGTCGGCCTCAGCACCAACGAATGGCGCTCGGCGTACGAAGTCTCCCTCTATGTCCGGGACCGGATGGGCATGACCATCATTCCGGTCAACCTTCCCGGCGACGACGTCCACGGGGAGAAGGGGTACCGTTCCCTGGCGGACATCCCGGCGGAGAAGCACCCGATCGACGTCGTGGACTGCTTCGTCAACTCCCACAGGGTGGGGGCCGTCATTGACGAGGCCATCGCCGTAGGCGCCAAAGCCGTCTGGCTGCAGCTGGGCGTCTTCGACGAGGCCGCGGCGGACCGCGCCAAAGCCGCCGGGCTGGACGTCGTCGTGGACGCGTGCCCGGCCCGCGAAGGCTGGCGCGTGGGCATCTAACGGCCCGGGAATGACGATCAACAGGTTGGGAAGAGTCGGTTACAAAATGTGACCGGCTTTTTCCGTATCCGCCGCATTGCCGTGTGAGATGGACTCGTAACCATCCCGAGCGGCTGAGAGATCTGGCTCTGTGACGCCGCAGCAACCCCCTCTTTGAGGACGGTGCTACCGCCAGGACCGATGGAGAACCACTGTGTTCTTAGGCTCCCGCGGCTTCGCTCAGCGCTGCCCGGAAGCCAGGACCCAGGGCTTTCCTCGGGCGAGCCCGGAGGAAATCATGAACACGCAGACAGCGGCAGCGCCGCGGCCCCGAGCAGGTGGGGGCCTGTGATCGAGATCCAGAACGTCAGCACGTCCTTCGCTTCGGCCGCTGGCCCCTTCACGGCCGTCGACGACGTCAGCCTGCACATCAGGCGGGGCACCATTCAGGGCATCATCGGGTTCTCCGGCGCCGGCAAATCCACGCTGCTGCGCAACATCAACCTCCTCGAGCGCCCGACGTCGGGACGCGTCCTGGTGGACGGCGTGGACTTGGTGACCCTCTCCGACGCCGAGCTCCGGACCAAGCGGCACGACATCGGCATGATTTTCCAGCACTTCAATCTCCTCAACAACCTCACGGCCCAGGAAAATGTGGAGCTGTCCCTGAAGTTCGCCGGCGTCGGGAAGGCAGAACGCCGAAGGCGGGCCGCCGAAACCTTGGAAATCGTGGACCTCGCCGACAAGGCGGGGACATATCCGGCCAAGCTCTCGGGGGGCCAGAAACAGCGGGTGGCGATCGCCCGCGCCCTCGCCACCGGGCCCAAGGTGCTGCTCTGCGACGAGCCGACGTCGGCTGTCGATCCCCGGACGACGTCATCGGTCCTGCAGTACCTGGCCGACGTCAACGCCGAATTCGGCATCACGATCGTGGTGGTCACCCACGAGATGAACGTCATCAAGGCCATCGCGGACAACGTCGCGGTCATGGAAGAGGGCCGGGTGGTGGAGCAGTTCGACCTCACCGAACTCCGGCGCCCCGGCTTCCACCCGGCGACGTCGATCGGCCGCTACCTGGTCTCCGATGAGATCCAGCTGGACCGCTCCGGGAGGGGCACCCACACCACAGCCGAGTCGGAGGGCCTGATCAATGTTTGACCGCGTCCTGGAAGTCCTGCCCGAAATCGGCGTCGCCATGGGGCAGACCCTCACCATGCTGCTGGTGGCCATCCCGCTGGCGGTGCTCCTCGGGACACCGCTGGGTGTCCTGCTCTACACCATCGGTCCCAACGGGCTCAAGCACCGGCCAAAACTGCACCGCGTCCTGGACGGACTGGTCAACCTGCTCCGCTCGTTCCCGTTCCTGATCCTGCTGATCGCGATCATTCCCGTGACCAGGTTCATTGTCGGCACGACCATCGGCACGGCCGCCGTCATTGTCCCGCTGACTCTCAACGCCATCCCCTATTTCGCCCGCTTTGTGGAACAGAACCTGAGCCAGCTCGGCGGCGGAGTGGTCGAAGCGGCACGGTCCATGGGCGCCAGCCGGTCCCAGATCGTCCGGGACGTCCTGATTGTGGAGGCGAAGCCCGGACTCGTCAGCTCCATCACCATCATGACCGTCAGCTTCATCTCCTACTCGGCGATGGCCGGCCTGGTGGGCGGCGGCGGAATCGGCGACTTCGCCATCCGGTACGGCTACTACCGCTACGAAACTCCGCTCATGATCACCGCGATTGTCCTGATGATCCTGCTGGTCACCATCGTTCAGCTGGGCGGGTCCTATGTTGCCCGGCGCCTGGACAAGCGCCTCTGAGCGTCCCGCAGCACCCTCTTCCCACCTCCCCAGCGGAAAGCACCCCATGACTTCAACACCCAGTACCCGCTTCGACGGACCCCGCCCCCGCCTGCTGATCAGCGCCTTCGTGATGAACACGTCCAGCCACATCATGGGCGGCCAGTGGCGGCGCCCGGAAGCCCAGCAGCACCGGTTCAACGAACTCCAGCTCTGGGTCGACCTGGCCCGCCAGCTCGAGGACGCGAAGTTTGACGCGATCTTCTTCGCCGACGTCGTCGGTCTCTACGGCGACTACGACGGCGGCTGGGCATCGCTGCTGAAAAAGGGACTGCAGGTGCCCTCCAACGACCCCCTCATCCTGCTGTCCGCGCTCGCCACCGGAACGCGGGAGATCGGGCTGGCCGCGACGTCGTCGGTGATCCAGAGCCACCCGTTCCAGTTCGCCCGGCAGATGTCCACGCTGGACCACATCAGCGGCGGCCGCGTGGCCTGGAACATCGTCACCAGCGTGCTGGAAAACGCGCACCGGAACTTCAACGCCACAGAGCTGACCAAGCATGACGAACGCTACGACTGGGCGGACGAATACGTCGAGGCCGCCTACAAATTGTGGGAAGGGTCCTGGGCAGACGATGCGCTGCTCCGGGACAAGGAGACCGGAGTCCACGCGGACCCGGAGAAAGTCAGCAAGATCTACCACCGCGGACCCCGGTACTCGATCGACGGGCCCCACCTCGCGGCCCCGTCGCCGCAACGCACCCCGGTGCTTTTCCAGGCCGGGAGCTCCGGCCGCGGCCAGCAGTTCTGCGCCGCCAACGCCGAGGCCACCTTCACCCTCGCGCCGAGCACCGAGGTGGCCGCGAAGTACACCGCGGCCGTCCGGGATCAGGCCGTTGCCGCCGGCCGCCATCCGGATGACGTGAAGTTCCTGCAGGGTATGCACTTCGTGGTGGGCGGCACCGAAGCCGAGGCGAACCGCAAAGCCGACGAACTCGAGGACAGCCTGGACATTGAGGCCCTGCTGGCCCACGTGGGCGGCGGGTTCGGCGTCGACCTCGGCGGCCTGCCGCTGGACACGCCGCTCGGTGACCTGGAGACCGAAGGCAGCCAGGGCCATCTCACGGCCATCCGCGCCTCCGTCCGTGGCGGCAACCCCACCCTCCGCGACATTGCGCTCTACCGCAGCCGGGCCAACCGGGTGGTGGGAACGCCGGACCAGATAGCCGACCGCCTCGAGCAGTGGCAGGACGCCGGAATCGACGGCATCAACATCATCAACCAGACCATCCCCGGCTCCTACACCGACTTCATCGACGGGGTGCTGCCGGAACTGCGCAGCCGTGGCCTGGCCCAGACCGGCTACGCGCCGGGAACCCTGCGCGAAAAGCTCTTCGGCGCCGGGCCGCGCCTCAACGGCCGCCACCCCGCCGCCGCCTTCCGGGGAGCCTTCACCGAATTCTCCGCGGCTGCCGAAAACCAGCCCGCCACCGTCACGGCCTAGCCATAGCTCAGCGCGAACCACCACAAAGGACCAAGACCATGCAGCGTAGAAATTTCCTCAAGTATGCCCTCGCCGGCGCCGGCGCAGTGTCCGCCGCGGCACTGACCGGCTGCGGCCTCACCAACCCCGGCGGTGCCGGCGCCAGCGGCGGCAAGACGATCAAGATCATCGTCACCGAGTCCGCCCCGTACCAGGAACCAACCAAGCTGGCCCAGAAGCTGCTCGCGGCCCAGGGCTGGACCCTGGAGCCCACGTACGTCACGGACATCATCCAGCCCAACCTGGCCGTGGCCAACGGCGAATTCGACGCCAACTTCTTCCAGCACAACGCCTACCTGAAGCAGTTCAACCAGGACAAGGGCCTGGAGAACGTGGGACTGTTCTACGTCTACAGCGCGCCGGGCGGCATCTGGTCTGACAAGTACAAGTCCCTGGACGAGCTCCCGGACGGCGCCAAGATCGGCATCCCCGTGGACCCGGCGAACAACGGCCGGGCCCTGTTCATGCTGCGCGATGCCGGCCTGCTGGAGCTGTCCGACGCAACCGTGATCCACACCTCGCAGAAGAACATCACCGCCAACCCGAAGAAGCTGCAGTTCGTGGAAGTGGACCAGCAGTCCCTCGCCAAGACCCTTCCCGACGTCGATGCCGGCTTCCTGGTCGCCCGGATGGCCGCCGACGCCGGGCACAGCAAAGACGACGCGCTGGCCTTCGAAACGGATGCGGACCAGGTCCCGTTCCGGATCGTGGTTGCCGGGCGGAAGGATTTCGCCGGGTCGGAGAAGGCTGCGGCCCTCAAGGCCGCCTTCCAGTCCCCGGAGGTCAAAGCCTGGTTTGCCAGCTACCAGAAGGGCATCCTGCCCACCCCCTGGGACCAGGATCCCGCCGCCGACGTCGCCAAGCTCTAGTCCGGCCAACAGCAACCGAGGGAACGCATGTCCTACGCACCAGAGACCACAGCCCCCGCCGCGCCATCGGCCGCAGCACCTTCGGCTGAAGCTGCCTACGAGACGCTCGCGCAGCGTTTCCGGCCCGTGTTTGCCCGGATCGCGGAGGGCGCGCTGGCCCGCGAGCAGGACCGGGTCCTGCCCTTCGAACAGGTCCGCTGGCTGAACGAGGAAGGCTTCGGCCGGCTGCGGGTGCCCACGGAACACGGCGGCGACGGCATCGGCTTCGAGCCCTTCTTCCGGCTGCTCATCGAACTCGCCGCGGCGGATTCCTCCGTGGCCCACCTCTACCGCTCGCACTTCGCCTTCGTGGAAACCGTCGGGCTGGAATCCGTGGTTTTCCGGAACCGCTGGTACCCGAAGGTGGTGGCCGGGGAGATCTTTGGAAACGCCGCCACGGAGAAGTCCGGAAATGTCCTCGGCACCACCGGGACCAAGCTGAAGCGCCACGGCGGGGACTGGCTGCTCAACGGCAGGAAGTATTACACCACGGGCACCATCTTCGCCGAGTGGATTGCCGTCATGGCCAGCACCGAGGGTGTGGAGGGCCGGCAGTACGCCGTGGTCAGCACCACCCAGCCGGGGGTTGAGATCCTCGACGACTGGGACGGGTTCGGACAGCAGCTGACCGGCACCGGCACCACGATTTTCCGCGACGCCGTGGTGCCGGACGCCAACATCATCCGGCGCTCGGAATCCACCACGCACGAGCCGGCCTTCTTCCAGCTGGTCCTGCTCGCCGTCCTGGCGGGCATCGGCCGGGCGGCGCTGGTCGACGCGAGGGCACTCGTGCGCGACCGCAAGCGCACGTTCAACACCGGGTCCGGCGACCTGTTCCGCAGCGACCCGCTGATCCTGCAGCTCGTGGGCCAGCTCTCGGCCAAGGTCTTCGCGGCGGAGTCCGTGGTGCTGGCCGCCGCCCGGGAGCTCGACGCCGGTGCCGACCAGGGCCTGGACCTCACCGCGGAGGAGCGCTACGTCCGCGGCGAGATTGCGGTGGAAAAGGCGCAGCTGCTGGTGCCCGAACTTGTCCAGTCCGCGGCCCAGCAGCTCTTCGACGTGACCGGAGCGTCCGCCACGTCGAAGTCGAAATCGCTGGACCGGCACTGGCGCAACGCCCGGACCGTGGCCACCCACAACCCCGCCGTGTTCAAGGCGCGCACCGTGGGCGACTACGAAGTCAACGGCACCACTCCCGAAGGGCTGCACAGCATCGGCGACGCCCGCACTGCCGGACAGGCTGCAGCCGGATAGCCCGCGCAGCCGGATAGCGCGCAGCCGGATAGGCTCGTGCCATGGACGTTGCCACCCTCCGACAGATTTGCCTGAGCTTCCCCGGCGCGTTTGAGGACTTTCCCTTCGGACCGGAGACATCGGTTTTCAAGGTGCGGGCGGGTACAGCCGGCGGCACGCGGCAGGACGCCAAGATGTTCGCGGCGTCGGCCATGGACCCGGCCGACTGGTCCGTGAGCCTCAAGTGCGAGCCGGCCCTAGCCGAACAACTGCGGGCCATCCATCCGGAAATCACCGGCGCCTGGCACATGAACAAGACGCACTGGAACGGGGTCCGGCTGGACGGATCGCTGCCGGATGGCATGGTCCGGGACATGGTGGAGGATTCCTATGACCTGGTGGTCGCCTCGTTCAGCCGGAAGCAGCGGGAACAGCTGGGCTGGGCGGGACTCGCCAGGGGTGAGGACACATGAGCGGTGATCCCGGTGCCGGCCGCGGCGCGCGGGGCGGGCTGAACTATCCGGGCATTGGCTCCACTGAGCACGGGCAGGCTCCGGATGGCTTTCCCTGCCTGGTGTCCCGGGCGTACCTTGGCGACGGGCCGGCCCTGTACCGGAGGGTGGCGCAGGGGATTCTGACCTGGCAGCTGCAGAAACGCTCCGGACTGCGCATCCGCACCGACGCCGACGCCGTCGTGCCCGGCGCGCGCGTGGTGAGTGGATTCGGCGTCGGACCCTTCCGGATTAACGCGCCCTGCGAGGTGGTGTGGGTGCGCCGGCCGGTGCCCGGCGACGGGCCGCAACGAGCCGGGTTCGGGTACGGCACGCTTCCCGGGCATCCCGTGCGGGGCGAGGAGGCCTTCGAAGTGGAGATCGACGCCGCGGGGCGGGTGTTCCTGAAAATCACGGCCTTCAGCCGGCCGTCCAACTGGTTCTACGCGGCCGGCGCCGCCCTCGCTGGACGGGCACAAAGGCATGTCACTTCCCGCTACATTGGGAGTGCACACGAACTGGCCGCAGGTGAAAGCTGATCAGGAGCAGATGGATGCTGGAACAGAAAACCCTTGACCAATTGTGGAACTTCGAGGACCCCGCCGGGTCCGAAGCCCGGTTCCGGGCGGCCGCGGCGGATGACAGCTACGACACCGACGAACGCGCCGAACTCACCACCCAGCTGGGGCGGGCCATCGGGCTGCAGGGCCGCTTCGAGGAAGCCGACGCCCTGCTGGATTCGGTCGACGCCGACGAGCCCACCGTGGCCGTGCGGGTGCTGCTGGAACGGGGCCGGGTGCTCAATTCCAGCGGCCACCCGGAGATGGCCGTGCCGCTCTTTGAGCAGGCGGCCGAACTGGCAGACCACCTGGGCGAGGAATTCCTGGCCGTGGACGCGCTGCACATGCTCGCCATCGCCGACTCCGCCCACGCCGAGACCTGGACCCGGAGCGCCCTGGAGTATGCCTCCACGGTCCACGACGAACGGACCAAACGGTGGGTGGTCTCGCTGCACAACAACCTCGGCTGGACGCTGCACGACGCCGGCCGCTGCACCGAGGCCATGGTGGAGTTCCAGCTCGCCGAACAGTGGGCCGACCGGATCGGCACCCCGCGGCAGCAGGAACTGGCCCGCGAGGCCATCAAGGCCTGTTGACCCGGCAACGGGCCATGTGACTGCGCGTTGTCATGCTGGAGGGTTGTCATGCTGGAAGAATGGAACCTCCGGAAAACCAATGAAAGGCTTCAGCCAATGATCTTCATCGTCGTCAAATTCAAGGTCAAGCCGGACTGGTCTGAGCGCTGGCTGGGGCTCGTGGACGGTTTCACCCAGGCCACCCGCCAGGAGCCCGGCAACCTGTGGTTCGACTGGTCCCGCAGTGTGGAGGACTCCAATGAATTCGTCCTCGTTGAGGCTTTCAAGGACGACGCCGCCGGGGACCACGTGAACAGCGCCCACTTCAAGCAGGCCATGGCGGCCATGCCGCAGGCGCTGGCCGAGACGCCCCGGATCATCAGCCGGCAGCTCGACGGCGACGGCTGGGACCGGATGGGCGAGCTCACCATCTAACCGGCAATGGATACGCTTAGCGCATGTGGATCGGCTGGATTGAATTCGACATCCTTCTGGGCGACGTTCACAGCCTGAAGGAGAAACGCTCCGTGGTGCGGCCGCTCCTGGCGGAGCTGAAGCGCCGCTTTGATGTCTCCGTGGCCGAGGTCGGGGACCATGAGCAGCACCGCCGCACGCAGTTGGGCGCCGGCCTGGTGGCAGCAGACCGGGCACACGTCGTGGAGGTGCTGACCGCCGTCGAACGCTTCGTGGCAGCCCGGCCCGAACTCGAACTCCTCAGCGCACGGCAACGGGAGCTCCGGAGCGACGACTGATCCCCGCGGATTGCTCCGCCAACCCCGTCGACTGCTCCGTAGGCGCCCTTTTGAGGCCTCATAACGGCACTTATGGAGCAGTCGATGGGGGTTGTGGATAACTCCTGCGGCGTACGCGCCGAACTGGTCTGATGAAGCCATGAAGACCGCGCGCCCGCTGCCGGACGATTTCCGGCGACGCCCCTTTACTGTCGTCGAAGCGGCTGCGGCTGGTGTGTCACCGAAAAGGCTCCGCCACCGGTCCCTGGCCGCGCTGGGCCGGGGAATCCGTGTGCAAAGCCCGACGCCGGGGCTTCCCCTGTGCGTGCGAGTGCGGCCATTCATTGAGGTCAATGAGCGATGCGCCGCGTCGCACCTCACCGCGGCGGAGCTTGGTTCGCTTCCGGTGCGGCAGCAGAAGGAGGCACCACCGATGTACCACGTGATCAGGCCCGAGGGCGCGGCCCATCTCAACCGGCCACACGTAATCGTCCACCGCATGAAGCTCTACGACGACGAGATCACGCTGCTGGACGGGATTCCCATCACCACCCCGGAGCGGACCTGGCTGGATCTGGCCGAAATGCTGACCGTAGACCAACTCGTCGTGGCCGGCGACAGCTGCGTCCGGATGCCCCGGCCTGAGCTCGACGGCAGGGATGTGCCGCTCTGCAGCCTGCAGGATCTGCAGCGGATGATCGACCGCCACAAGGGAAAACGCGGACTCCGCAAGGCGAAGGAAGCCATCGCCCTCATTCGGGTGGGATCGGATTCGCCGCAGGAGTCCTTGCTGAGGCTGGCCATAGTCCGGGCCGGCCTTCCGGAACCAGAGCTGAACGTGCCGATCATCGACGATGCAGGAACCCGGCACCACGAACCCGACCTGTCCTATCGGAAATACAGAATCGGCGTCGAGTACGAGGGCGAACTCCACGGTGAGGAGGGCCAGATCGTCCGGGACATCGCCCGTTCGGAGAGGTACACGGCCCTCGGTTGGACCGAGGTCCGAATCTCCAAGCGGCATATGCACGATGATGCCAAGGCCGCGGTGGCCAAGGTCCGTGCCGCGCTCCTGCAGGCGGGCTGGCGGCCCGGCCGTTAACGAACGATTGCTCCGCAACTGCCGTTTTGAGGGTCAAAAGGGCAGCTGCGGAGCAATCGATGGAACTTGTTAGCCGAAGTACTTCGGCAGGGTCGCCTCGTGGGCTTCGCGGAGCGCGTCGAGGTTCATGGTCTCGACGCCGTTGATCTCCAGCGTGCCGCCCTCGGCGTCCACCACACCGATCCGGACGTGCGCAAAGCCGCGGGCGGTGCACATGTCCGTGAAGCGGATTTCCTCCGAGCGCGGCACAGCGACGACGGCGCGGCCCTGGGTTTCGGAGAACAGCGCCGTGAACAGGTCCACGCCGTCGCGGTCCAGGACGTCCTGCAGGGCGATCCGGGCGCCCACGCCGTAGCGCAGGGACGACTCCACGAGGGCCGCGGCAAGGCCGCCTTCGGAGAGGTCGTGGGCCGAATCCACCATGCCGTCGCGGGAGGCGTTGATCAGGATCTGACCGAGTTCGCGCTCGGCGTCGAGGTCAACCTTGGGCGGCAGGCCGCCCAGGTGTCCGCGCATGTTGGACCATTCCGAGCCGTCCAGCTCAGCCGCCGTCGTGCCCAGCAGGTAGATGGCCTGGCCGTCTTCCTTCCAGCCCGACGGGGTGCGGCGGGCGACGTCGTCGAACTTGCCCAGCACAGCCACCACGGGGGAGGGGTGGATGGGGGTGGTCCCGGTCTGGTTGTACAGCGAGACGTTGCCGCCGGTGACAGGGATGCCGAGGACCATGCAGGCGTCGGACAGGCCGCGGATGGCTTCGGCCAGCTGCCACATGACGTCGGGGTCCTCCGGGGAGCCGAAGTTCAGGCAGTCGCTGACGGCCATCGGCACGGCGCCGGAGGTGGCGACGTTGCGGTAGGCCTCGGCCAGGGCCAGCTGCGCGCCGTGGTAAGGGTCCAGGTAGGTGTAACGGCCGTTGGCGTCGGTGGCCAGGGCCACGCCCAAGCCGGTTTCCTCGTCCACCCGGACCACGCCGGCGTCGTCCGGGAACGCCATGGCGGTGTTGCCGCCGACGTAGCGGTCGTACTGCTTGGTGATCCAGGACTTGTCGCACATGTTCGGTGAGGCGACGAGTTCGGTGATGGCGGCGGCCAGCTCCGCGGGGGCGGAGGGGCGTCCGGCGTCCTGCACGGACCCGGTGAAGGAGTCGGCCTGGACGGCGTCCTGCCATTCGGGGCGGGCGTACGGACGGTCGTAGACCGGACCGTCGTGGGCCACGGTGCGCGGGTCGACGTCGACAATGACTTCGCCTTCCCACGTGATGATGAGGCGGCCGGTATCGGTCACCTCGCCCAGCCAGGAGTACTCCACCGCCCACTTGTCCATGACCGCTTCGAACGCGGCGATGTTCTCCGGGGTGACCACGGCCATCATGCGTTCCTGCGACTCGGACATCAGGATTTCGCCCGGGGTCAGGGTGGGGTCGCGGAGCAGGACGGAGGTCAGCTCGACTTCCATGCCGCCGTCGCCGTTGGAGGCGAGCTCGGAGGTGGCGCAGGAAATGCCTGCGGCGCCGAGGTCCTGGATGCCTTCGACCAGGGATCCCTTGAACAGCTCCAGGCAGCACTCGATCAGGACCTTCTCGGCGAACGGGTCGCCCACCTGGACCGCGGGGCGCTTGGACGGCTTGGTGTCATCGAAGGACTCCGAGGCCAGCACGGAGGCGCCGCCGATGCCGTCGCCGCCGGTGCGGGCACCGAACAGCACCACCTTGTTGCCCTTGCCGGAGGCGTTGGCGAGGCGGATGTCCTCGTGGCGCATCACGCCGACGGCCAGCGCGTTCACCAGCGGGTTGCCCTGGTAGACGGAGTCGAAGACCATTTCGCCGCCGATGTTGGGCAGGCCCAGCGAGTTGCCGTAGCCGCCGATCCCTGCCACGGCGCCGTGCATGACGCGGGCGGTGTCCGGGTGGTCAATGGCGCCGAAGCGCAGCGGATCCATCACCGCGACCGGGCGGGCGCCCATGGAGATGATGTCGCGGACAATGCCGCCGATGCCGGTTGCGGCGCCCTGGTAGGGCTCCACGAACGACGGCGAGTTGTGGGACTCGATCTTGAACGTCACGGCCCAGCCGTCGCCCAGGTTGGTGACACCGGCGTTTTCGCCGATACCCACGAGCATGTCCTTCTTCATTTCCTCGGTCACCTTGTCGCCAAACTGGCGCAGGTGGTTCTTCGAGGACTTGTAGGAGCAGTGTTCGCTCCACATCACCGAGTACATGGCGAGTTCCGCGCCGGTGGGGCGGCGACCCAGGACCTTCACGACCTCGTCGAACTCGTTCTGCTTCAGGCCCAGCTCGGCCCAGGGGAGTTCGGTGTCCGGGGTCTTGGCAGCGTTCTCGACGGTGTCGATGTTGAACTTCCGGGCGGTCTCCGCGGGTGCCGCCACTGCGGGTGTCTCCGTCATTTGTTGTCTCCCACGATCTTGTTCAGGACAGAGGTGAAGAACCCGAGGCCCTCGGTGCCGGAGCCGAGCTCGGGGCCAAAGCCGGCCTCGACGGCGTGCTCGGGGTGCGGCATGAGGCCCACCACGTTGCCTGCGGCGTTGGAAATGCCGGCGATGTCGCGGCGGGAGCCGTTCGGGTTGAAGCCGACGTAGCGGAACACAACGCGGCCTTCGGCCTCAAGCGCATCCAGGGTCTTCTCGTCGGCGATGTACTGGCCGTCCTGGTTCTTCAGCGGCACAGTGATTTCCTGGCCGGCGGCATAGTCCCCGGTCCAGGCGGTGGTGTTGTTCTCCACGCGCAGCACCTGGTCCCGGCACATGAATTTCAGGTGGTCGTTCTTGATCATGGAACCGGGCAGCAGGTGCGACTCGGTCAGGATCTGGAAGCCGTTGCAGATGCCCAGCACGGGCAGCTTGGCCTCGGAATTGGCGGCGTCGATGATCTTGGACATCAGCGGGGCGAAGCGGGCGATCGCGCCGGCGCGGAGGTAATCGCCGTACGAGAACCCGCCGGGAATCACGACGGCGTCAACGTCACCCAGGGTGGTGCCGGCGTGCCAGAGCTCCACCGGGGTGGCGCCGGCCAGACGGACCGCGCGGGCGGCGTCACGGTCGTCGAGGGTGCCGGGGAAGGTGACGACGCCGATCTTCGCACCGGCCAGCCTGCGAGCACCAGGAGCGTTGGCGGCGACGGCGACGGCCTCGCCGATCAGGGGGAGTTCAGTCATTTCAGGCCTCAACGACCTCGACGTTGACGACGTCCTCGATGACCGGGTTGGACAGCAGGGTCTCCGCGGCGTCGCGGGCCTGGGCCAGGATCTCCTCGGTCACCTCGCCGTCGACCGTGAGTTCAAAGCGCTTGCCCTGGCGGACAGAGCTGAAAGCGGTGAAGCCCAGCCGGGGCAGAGCACCGACGATGGCCTTCCCCTGCGGGTCCAGAATCTCGGGCTTGGGCATGACGTCGACAACGATCCGGGGCATCCGGCAACTCCTGTGCGTGAGCGTTGGGTAAGGGCGCAGCGGAGTGGTGCCGTCTCACGCCGATCCGCTGTGTGTTGAGGACTGCCTGGTGAATGCAGCGTGAAAGGGCGCTCCGCGAGCTTGCATGCCCATTCTACCGGCCACGGCGCGTCCGGCCGTATTCGGGCTGGGAGTGTGAACACGGCCTCCCCGGCGGGTCCTTGAACTGGAGAAATGGCGCCGCGGGGGGCGGCTGCGTCCTATGGTCGGGGCTGCCGCGGGTCAGTAGGATGTGCGCATGGCTGAGAATCCGAAATCCGTGGTGTTGTCTGTTGTGGCCGTCGCAGTGTTCGCCGGGCTGGGCCGGATGGTCCTGCAGAAGATCAAGGCCGACCGTGCGGCGAAGGCGACGAAGGTGGCCGGGCCCTTGGATGAGAAGACCCGCGCATGGATCAGCGACGTGGTCCGGACTCCCCGAAAATAGGCCAGCGGGTCACGAGAGGTCCACGAGCGGGTCACGAGCGGGTCACGAGCGGGCCGGCGGCAGGCCCCGCGACCATGACGGGCCGGTTCCCCGCGCACCGAGGTACCGCGGCGGTGAGGCCGCACGCGGCCGGAACTTCCAATTGACGCAGTTCAGCGACGTCGCCATCGCGTCGTGTCGCATTGCGTGACAAATTTTAAATACCCCCTTGTGGTCTATGTCATATCTCGCTCTCAGTCTGTACTGTATGAATCGGCTGGTCTCCGTGGGGGCGGGCCGGGCGACCGCCCGGTGAGTTCCCGCCAGTCCGTTGGGCCCGGCGTTGCAGCCGGGCCGTTCCTTTACGAAAGGTTCAAACACTCGTGACATCACCAGGAAAGAGCTTCCTTCGAAGCGGGGGACTCCGGAGGGCCGCGGCACTGACCCTGGGCTTGCCGGTTCTTCTGTCCAGCATCGCGATCGCCCCGGCCAACGCGGCCCCGGCGCAAGGCCAGACCGTAGCCGGCGTCGCACAGAAGAATGTTGATCCGAACAACTACAAGGACGGCCGCTACATCGTTGTCCTGACCGAGAAAGCGGCTGCCACGTATGCCGGCGGGACGGCCGGCATGCCGGCCACCAAGCCCGCGCCCGGCAAGAAGCTGGATGCCAACAGGGCTGAAGTGAAGAAGTACCAGGCGCACCTGGAGCAGAAGCAGGCCCAGGTGGCCGGCAAGCAGGGCGTCAAGATCAATCGGCAGTTCTCCGCTGCCCTCAACGGATTCAGTGCACACCTCACCGCGGATCAGGCCATCAAACTGGCCAAGGACCCCAGCGTGCTGACGGTTGCCCCTGACACGGAAAACGCTCCGGACTACTCCAGCACCGATTTCCTGAAGCTCAGCGGGCCCAACGGAACCTGGAACACGAAGTTCGGCGGCCAGAACGGCGCCGGCAAGGGCGTCGTCGTCGGCGTCATCGACACTGGCTACACCCCGTCCAGTGCGTTTTTCGCCGGGGAAGAGGTCAAACCCCTCGTCGGCAAGCCTGTCGTCGGTGTGCCGTACAGGATGGCGGACGGCAAGATCGCAATGCTCAAGTCCGACGGCGACACATTTATCGGTGAGTGCCAGAAGGGCCAGGACTTCGACGGTTCTGCCTGCAACTCCAAGGTCCTGAGCGCGCACTACTTCGCCGAGGACTTCCTGCAGTTCGTACCCCCGGGCGACCGTGCTCCGGAAGAACTGCTGTCCCCGGTCGATGTCGCCAGCCACGGCACCCACACGGCCAGCACCTCGGCGGGCAACGCCAACGTCGAGACCTTCGTCGACGGGCGCAGCTTCGGCCTGACCAGCGGCATCGCGCCGGCCGCGAAGCTCTCCGTTTACAAGGTCTGCTGGGAAGACACCGACCCCAACACGGGCGGCTGCTATAGCTCCTCGTCCGTTGCCGCCGTCGAACAGGCCATCAAAGACGGCGTCGACGTGCTGAACTACTCGATCTCCGGTTCTGCGACGTCAGTTATCGACCCGGTCTCGATTGCCTTCCTGAACGCTGCCTCCGCAGGCATCTTCGTCGCAGCATCGGCCGGAAACTCCGGCCCGACGGCAAGCACTGTCAACCACGGCGGCCCCTGGGTCACCACGGTTGCGGCCAGCAGCTTCTCCCAGGAGCTTCAGGGCACCGTTGAATTCGCAGACGGCACCAAGTTCCGCGGCGCCAGCATCATGAACAAGGAAGTCAAGGACGCGGGCGTGGTGCTGGCTGCCAACGCTGCCGCGGCGACCCCGCCGTCAAGCCCCGCACTGTGCGGGCCCGGCACCCTGGACCCGGCGAAGGTCGCCGGCAAGGTCGTCGTTTGCGACCGCGGCGTTGTCGACCGCGTCGCCAAGAGCGCCGAGGTTGCCCGTGGCGGCGGCGTCGGCATGATCCTGGTGAACCTGAGCAATTCCTCGCTGGACACCGATCAGCACGCTGTCCCGACCGTGCACGTGAACCCGCCGGCCACCGAGGCCATCAAGGCCAAGGTAACCGCCACCCCGGATATCAAGGTGTCCCTTGTCAACAAGGACACGACCGGACTGCCGCTGGAGGCGCAGCCGCAGATTGCCGGGTTCTCCTCCCGGGGCCCGCTGCTGGCCACCGATTCGGACCTGCTGAAGCCGGACGTTACCGCGCCGGGCGTTGCAGTCCTGGCCGGTGTGTCGCCGATTGGCGCTGATGGTGCAAAGTTCGGATTCTTGTCCGGCACCTCCATGGCGGCACCGCACGTTGCCGGTTTCGGCGCGTTGCTCCTGGGCAAGAACCCGAACTGGTCCCCGGCAGCGGTCAAGTCCGCCATGATGACCACGGCAGGCAAAGTGGTGAACGCCGACGGCTCCAAGAACACCGACGTCCACGCCACCGGCGCCGGCCAGGTGGATCCGGCACGCATGGTCGACCCGGGTCTTGTCTACGACGCTAACGAAGAGGACTACTGGAAGTTCATTCAGGGCACGGGAATCAACCTCGGCCTGGCGTCCAGCACCCTGCCGCGGGACATGAACGTCCCGTCCTTCTCGCTGGGCAACCTCACCGGCAAGATCACCGTGACCCGGACCCTGACCGCCCTGACTCCGGGCGTCTACAAGGTCAAAGCCGATGTACCCGGAATTCAGGTCAACGTGGCTCCGGCAGCCCTGAACTTCAAGGCCGCTGGCGAGAAGAAGACCTTCAAGGTCAGCTTTGAGAACAAGAGCGCGGCCCTGGGCAAGTTCGCCATGGGTTCACTGAGCTGGGAGGGTGCAGGCAAGACCGTCACCTCGCCGATCGCAGTCCGGCCGCAGTCTGTCGTCGCCGCGAAGGATGTCTTCCTGAGCACCGAATCCGGCACCGGTTCGGGCGACATCAGCGTTGTGTCCGGCACCAACTTGCCCGTAAACATGACGCTGGACGGCCTGTCCAAGGCGGATTCTTCTGCCGTGGAGCTGGTTCCCGGACCCTTCGCGGGCCGCGCCGATGCCTCGACGTTCGTCAAGACTGTGAAGGTCCCGGCGGGTGCTCCGCTGGCCAAGTTCTCGGTCATCTCCTCTGACCCGAACTCGGACTTCGACATGTGGGTTGTCACGCCACAGGGCGTCGAGCAGGTGGCGACGTCGTCGTCCAGCGAGACGCTCTCGATTGCGGATCCCGCTGCCGGGACGTACACGATCTACGCGAACCTGTACTCCAGCCCGGGCGGCAAGGCCACGAAGGCAAGCGTTGATGCCGCGATTCTCGGTGCCAACGAGAACAATGCGACCATCTCGCCGAACCCTCTGGTGCTGCCGAACGGTGAGACGGGCAAGATCACGCTGAACTGGACCGGTCTTAAGCCCGGCTCCTACATTGGCCGGATCACCTTCGACGGTGCCAGCGAGCCGACGTTTGTCAGCGTCGTCGTGAACGCTGCAGGGGTTGCCTCGGTGGCGCCGACCTCGGAAGGCGCGGCCGCGCAGTCCAAGTTCCAGAACCAGGAGCTTGAGCGCCCCAACAACGCCATCTAGGCGCAGCTCAACCTGACAACAAAGGCAATGGCCGGCGGTTCGCACCGCCGGCCATTGCCTTTGCTTGTTAAGTGATGACGCCTGCGAGGTTCCGCGGGGCTCAAATTGCGCCGGTGGAACCCGCAACCCCGCCCAGCAGCGGCGCCATCGCCCGCCAGCGGGCGATCTCGCAGCCATCGGTGCGGCTAAACGTGCTGTGGACTTCCCGGCCCAGGAACCAGCCGGTCACCACGGCGACCTGCGGACCGCCGTACTGCTGCGTGCACATCTTCGGCGGTCCCGGCTTGGGAAAGAAGATGGCCTCGCCGTGCTGCGTGACCGCCGCGAGGGCGGCCGCCGAATCCGGCAGCGTGGACGCCGGGGCGACGCTGCCGCCGTCGGCCGCCAGCCGGAAGGTGTACTCCGGCGCTTCCGGGGCCTCCGTCAACCGGACGGTGAGATCGATGTCGTGGCGGCTGTGACGCTCGTGCGTAGCGTTCATTGCTGTCCTTCCGTGCGTTCGGGGGCAGGGCCGGAACCCATCGACTGGAGCAGGGGAGAAAGCTCCTGCAACAGCCGCTGCCGCAGTTCTTGTGATTCGGCTGAAAAAGCCCGCTGGTGCTCAACGTACGCAGCTTTGCCCTCCGGTGTCTCGATCCGGATCGCCGGATACCCCCACTCTTGCAAGTCATAGGGCGAGGCCTGCATGTCCATGGCGCGGATCCGCCACGACAGTTCGAAACAGGCCATGACGAGCTCGCTGGGCAGCAGCGGGGACAGCTTGTAGGCCCACTTGTAAAGGTCCATGTTGGCGTGCAGGCAGCCCGGCTGCTCCATGGCTCGCTGGTTCTCCCGGCTGGGAACCATACTGTTCAGCGGAACGGCGTCCGGGGTGTAGAAGCGGAAGGCGTCGAAGTGCGAGCACCGGATCCGGTTCTCCTCCACCACCTCGTCGGTGCGCCCGGACCCCAGCCGCAGCTGCAGGTACTCGTGCCGGAGATCGAACTTGTCCTGCCGGTAGACCATGGCCCACTCGTGCAGCCCGAAGCAGCCGAACTGGGCCGGCCGCGCGGCGGTCCCGGCCAGGATGATCCCTGCGAACTGCAGTGCCTCCCGGCGCTCCCTCAGGAAGGCGTCGGCGTCGACCGTCACGGCCGGCGACTCCGCCGGCAGCCCGGCGGCCGCGAGTTCCGCGGCGTCGGCCGCGCGGTAATACTTCCACCTGGTCCGCGCCGCAGCCTCGGGGCCGGAGAGCACGACGCCGGCGCCCGGGTGCCAGCGCAGCAGCTGTCCGGGCTTCTGGGTGTAGTAGGTGAAGAGGAAATCCTCCACCGGGTGCTTCCGGCCTGCGGAGCGCCGCTCGAGGTAGGGGTCCGCGTAGCGGCGGACACGTTGGACGTGGGCGGCCTGGCGCGGCAGCCACTCTTCCTGCTGAAGGTGCAAGGGCTTAGCTCGCCCCGCCGGATGAGCCCAGAACATCTTTGGCGGCGTTCCAGGCGGCGATTTCACAGCCGTTTGTCAGGCTGAAGCTCGCCTGAACCGCCCTGCCATCCACGACGCCGGTGACGGTCGCCACCTGCGGGCCGCCGTACTGCTGGGTGCAGGTCTGGTTCTTGGCGGGCGGGGCGGGGCTGAGGATGGCCGGGTTGTTCTTGATGGCGATGCACGCGGCGGCGGCGTTGGGGTGCTGGCTTTCGGCCGCCGGAACCCCGTTCTGGCAGACCAGCGTGAGGTTGGCCGCGGTGCCGGTTTCGGACGGCTTGACCATGATGGCGAGCTCGGCGTTGCCCTGGCCCGGGCCGGACGGCAGCGGGACCGCGGAGGGGGACGGGGCCGGCGAGGTCGTCTCCGTCTCCGGGGACGGGGAGCCGGACGGTGCTGTGGGTGACGGGCTGGAGGGGGTGCCCGTCGTGGTGCTGGTGGAGGGAGAAGGTGTAGGCCCGCCGTTCGGCGTGCAGGCGGCCAGTCCAGCCACGGCCATCAGGACGGCCGCCAGGACAAGTGCCGGGCGGCCCGATTGC
This sequence comes from Arthrobacter sp. P1_H7, assembly GCF_056405215.1. NCBI lineage: Bacteria > Bacillati > Actinomycetota > Actinomycetes > Micrococcales > Micrococcaceae > Arthrobacter > Arthrobacter sp. P1_H7. The sequence goes on from NZ_JBFUCO010000012.1 coordinate 49,605, forward strand.
GTGCGCATCAGCAGTCCTCCTCTGTTTTGCCCAGTCTACCGCCGGGGCGCGTCGTCCGGACCGGGCCGTGTGGCGGCGATCAGGTCCATCATGGTGGCATGCAGCTGGCCGACCTGTTCACGGGTCAGGCCCAGCCGGGCCATCATGATGCCCGGGACTTCGGTGGCCTGCTCTCGAAGGGCGGCGCCGCGCGGCGTTAGCCGGACATCCAGGGTGCGTTCGTTGCCTTCCATCCGCTGGCGGGTGATGAAGCCGGCCGTCTCGAGGCGGCGCAGCAGCGGCGAAATGGTTGCCGGCTCCTGGGCCAGGGCCTCGCTGATGTCGCGGACCGACCGGGGGCTTGCTTCCCAAAGGCACAGCATGACGAGGTACTGCGGGTGTGTCAGGCCGAGCCTGTCCAGGACGGGTTTGTAGGCGCCTACGACGCTTCGGGAGGCCACCGTCAGGGCGAAGCAGAGCTGTTGTTCCAGCAGGAGGTCGTCCTGCGCTGCCTGCGAGTCCTGTGCTGCCTGTGTGACGCGCTTGTCCTGGATTGCTGGGCTTCCTTTGGTCACACCGACTCCTTCGAATGATTAGTGCACTAATGATTAGCGTACACTGGGAGCATTGTCTTGCTCCCAGGAAAGGATAGCCATGGCCAAGGAAAACGCCGTCGAGAGGTTCATGCGGGCCACCGGGAAGTTCCGGGCGGTGTTCGGGCCGGCCAACCGCAGTTCACTCGGCCACGAGATGACCGACCAGAACAGGCGGCTGCTGGCGATGCGGCAGGCTGAAACTGAAAAGTGGGAAACGCTGCACCGGCCCGACGGCAGCACCTATGTGGTCCCCCGAAACCCTGACGACAAATCCCTGCGCTAGGTCCCTATTAGCGCCACCCCACCCGGGCCATTTCCCGCCGCCGGGCGTAAAATGAGGGCACTGACACACCGCTGTGCAGCATCCTGAACCATCCGGGACGAGGAAAGGGGGTGGGACTAGTGACACGTGCTGTTAGGGCTTTCATGGAAAAGACCGACAAGCTGAGGCTGCTGTTCGGGCCCGCAAATCGAGGCGACACCGCGGCGCCTGTAGTTCACAAGCACGACGACTTCGAGCACGCCTCGGAAGACGACCTGGCAGGTTTCGAAGTCGAGACGGACGACCAGGGACACCACTACGCTGTCCGGAAAGCGGATCTCGGGAAAGAAGAGGTCTGACGGGGCCCGCTTCGCCGATTCCGACGGTTCCGGGGGACCCCGGGTGCCGGGGGCGTCCAGGGCGACGCGTGGGTCGCGGCCGGAAACGTGGGAATGCGGCCGGAGATGTGGGGACGCGGCCGACGACGTGCGGAGATGGGGAAGGGAGCGGCAGGTGCCGCTCTGTGGATGGCGCGGACGGCGTCGTCGAGCAGATCCGCGTGGGTGACCACGGAAATGCGGATCTCCGAGGTGGAGATCATGTTGATGTTGATCCCGGCCTCGGAGAGGGCCGCGAAGAAGCGGGCGGACACGCCCGGGTGCGAGCGCATGCCGGCGCCGATCAGCGAAAGCTTGCCGATCTTCTCGTTGTATTCGATGCTCTCAAAGCCGATCCGGTCCTGGGCGGCATGCAGCGCGGCCAGGGCCTCGGCGCCCTCGACGATTGGGAGGGTGAAGGAGATATCGGTCCGGCCCGTGCCGTGGGTGGACACGTTCTGGACGATCATGTCGATGTTCGAGTGCGCGTCCGCGATGACCTGGAAGATCGCCGCTGCCTTGCCGGGGATGTCAGGTACGCCGACAACCGTGACCTTGGCTTCGGACCGATCGTGTGCAACACCGGAGATGATTGGCTGCTCCAAGGCAACTCCCTCTTGAGTCGTGATCTTGTCGTCGGCGCCGGGCAGGACCCAAGTGCCTTCGTTCTGGCTGAATGAGGAACGGACGTGCAGGGGCACCCCAAAGCGGCGGGCGTATTCGACACAGCGCAGGTGCAGAATCTTAGCGCCGGACGCGGCCAGTTCCAGCATCTCCTCGCTGGAGATGCGGTCGATCTTCCGGGCCGACGCGACCACACGCGGATCGGCCGTGTAGACGCCGTCGACGTCGGTGAAGATCTCGCACACATCGGCGTCAAGCGCCGCGGCCAGGGCCACCGCCGTCGTGTCCGAACCGCCGCGCCCGAGCGTCGTGATCTCGTTCGTCGTGTGGCTCATGCCCTGGAACCCGGCCACAATCGCGATGTGCCCCTTGTCCAGGGCGGTGCGGATGCGATGCGGGTCGACGTCGATGATCCGGGCCTTGCCGTGGATGCCGTCGGTGATCATGCCGGCCTGGGACCCGGTGAAAGACTGGGCCGAGGCGCCGAACTTGTTGATGGCCATGGCCAGCAGCGCCATGGAGATTCGCTCGCCGGCGGAGAGGAGCATGTCCATTTCGCGGGCGGGCGCGGAATCGGTGACTTGGCTGGCGAGGTCAAGGAGCTCATCGGTGGTGTCGCCCATGGCGGAAACCACCACCACCACTTCGTCGCCGGCGTTTTGGGCGTCCACGACCCTCCGGGCGACGCGCTTGATGCCTTCTGCGTCCGCCACCGAGGACCCACCAAATTTCTTCACGACAAGGTGCTTGGTGGCGGCGGCCGAGACGGGCAGCGTCTGCGATCCGGGCTGGACTTCGGTAGTGGGCAAACTCATTCGCGCACCCTCACTGGATCATCGGGGTTCTGGGCCAGGCAACCAAACGGCGCGACGGCGTAACTTCTCACCCCAGTTTATCGCCGTGCTGCCCGCGCCGTTGAATTGTGACCGAATGGCAGACACGCCGGGTCTGTCTCCACGGGACATGCCCAGTGTTGCGGGCAAGGGGTGGGCATGTTCACTGGTTCTGTGGGGCATGCTCATTCTTGGCGGGCGGGAGTGGGCATGAGGGCATTATTTCCGTTGCCGGGCGCGGGCGCTGGACATGTCCACTGGGCCGGGTGGGGGAGTGCGGGCCAGGGGGTGGGCAAGTTCACCGGTGCCCGTGGGGCATGCTCATTCTTGGCAGGCGGGAGTGGGCATGAGGGCATTATGTCCGTTGCCGGGCGCGGGCGCGGGGCACGTCCGCTGGGCCGGGTGGGGGCCCGGGGGTGTCGCTGCCGGTGGCTGCCACGAGTCCGTCAGCTCAGGGCGTTGCGGCGGCCCTCGAAGGCCCTGCCGAGCGTTACTTCGTCGGCGTATTCCAGGTCCCCGCCTACGGGCAGGCCGGACGCCAGCCGGGTGACGGCGATGCCGATCGACTTGAGCATCCGGGCCAGATAGGTCGCCGTGGCCTCGCCCTCGAGGTTGGGGTCGGTGGCGATGATGATTTCCTGGATGGCGCCGTCGTTGAGCCGGGTCAGCAGTTCACGGATCCGGAGCTGTTCCGGACCGATCCCAGCGATCGGATTAATCGCGCCGCCGAGTACGTGGTACCTGCCGCGGAAGGACCGCGTGCGCTCCACCGCCAGGACGTCCTTGGATTCTTCGACGACGCAGATCACCGTGGGGTCCCGGCGCGGGTCGCGGCAGATGTTGCATAGTTCCTGCTCCGTCACGTTTCCACAAACGGTGCAGAACTTGACCCGTTCCTTCACGGTGGTGATGGCATCGACAAGTCGTTTCATGTCCTGGGGATCGGCCTCGAGGATGTGGAAGGCCAGCCGCTGGGCTGACTTGGGCCCCACCCCGGGAAGGCGTCCGAGCTCGTCGATCAGCTCTTGAACTGCGCCTTCGTACACAATGTCCTCGTTCGTTTGGAGTGGGGCCGGTGGCGGCCGGCTGGGGGGTCTGCTAGAAGCGGGGCGGCAGGGGGCTTCCGTCCAGGGAGCGCTCCTCCACCAGTTTGCCGCCCAGAATGCGTTCGACGGCGGCCCGGCCGAAGACGCCCGATTCCTCGATCGTTTCGTCGTCGGCGCTCGGGATGTCCTGTACGTAGACGGTGGTCGCGGCAGCTGCGCGGGCGGGGGCTTTCGCCCGTCCGGCCTCGGCCTCGGGGCTGTTCGAAAGCCGCTGGTACAAGCTTTGCCGGCCCGTCGGGGCAGCAGCCTCCGAAACGGCGGCCACCGCAACAGCCTCCGCAACGGCAGCGGCAGCGGGGGCCACCCGCGGCGCAGCAGGCTCGGCAACGGCCGCAGCCGCTTCGGCCCGGGCCGGGTGTTCCGAGGACAGTCCCGACGGCGCGGACACGACGCCGGCATACTCCGGGATCTGTGCCGCCGCCGGCTCGTAGTGCACTGGAGCCGGTTCGGGCTCGGGCGCCGCGGGCTCGACTTCCGGCGTCGGGTACCGGCCGAGGTTCGAATCTGTGCCGACCGTCCAGATGCCGGGTGACTGCTCGACGGCGCGGGCCCACGCGTCAGCCGACGCGTCAGGGCCTGCGGACGAGGTCCCGGCCAGGGAGCGGGCAGGGTTGGATGCCTGCGCGGCCGGGGACTTGCGGGCTGGAGCCGCGGGCGCAGCCGCGGACTCGGCGCGGCGCGGCGCGGCGGCGGCGGGCGACGGGTCCCAATCCAGCGGCGGTTCTTCGTCGAGCGGAGGGGCGTCCTCGTCGCGGGGCGGTCCCCAGTCGTCATCAGGGTCGGCATAGGACCCGGAAGGCTCCGAAGGGCCGTCCGATTCGGCTGCCGGCGCGGCCGCGCGGACCGGGGCCGCGGGGCCGGGCGCGTGCGGTTCCGATGCTGGCCCGGCTGCGCGGACCGGGGCCGCGGGGGCGGGCGCCTGCGGTTCCACCGCCGGCTCGGCTCCCGTGGGGGCCGGAGTGGGTTGCGCCGATGGCATTGGGGCGGCGGGAACGTGGGCCTGGGCAACCCCCGAGGCGACGGCTTCAGCAGTGTCGTTGGCCGGAGCTGCCGGCTGCTGGGGAGCCGGGCTCAGGCCCCAGGCGACGTCGGCCGATGTCGCCTGCGTCGCAGACGATGCCGGGGTCTCCGGGCTAGCCGGCGCTTTTGGGTTTGGCTCAGAGCTCGCTGGGCTGTTGCTGCCGCCGGCCACGGCCCGGATCTGGCAATCGATGCCGATCGTCTTGTGGATCGCCTGCCGGAGGTTCTCGGCGTGGTCGGCCCGGCCGAAGGCCCCCGCCAGTCCCGTGGTGGTGAACGCGAGGGTCAGGACGTGGTCTTCGAAATGGCCCACCTGGGCGTTGGGTTCCACCAGCGCCCAGGTGCTGCGTTTGATCTTGGTGAGCGTTTGCAGGATTTCGGGCCAGGCACGGCGCAAAACCTCCACGTCGGCTCCGGGGCCGGCGGCAGGGCCGGGCGCAGGGCTGGGAACAGCGGCAGGCGCCCTGCCCGGCTCGGCAGGTTCGGGCCGCGCAGGGACGGAGGGCATGGGGGTAGATGCCGTAGCGGCGGAAGGTGCTGCGGCGGACGGGGCCGCCTCGGGCGGAGCCGTACGTGCGGGTTCGGCTGCCGGGGCGGCAGCCACCGGGGCAGTCACTGACGCGGGCAGGGACGGAGCCGCGGCTGCGGGACCTGCAGCGGGGGTGAGTCGGCTGGCCGCCGCGGGTTCGTCCACCGGCCAGTCGCTGGTGCTGACCCGTGGTGCCGTCAGCGGTTCACGGACGGGCTCGTCCCGCCGAGCGGGCGCGGTGGCTGCGGCCGGCGTCTGCTCGCCCTGGGGCGGGGCGGGTGGGGCGTTGGTGGTTGCGGCAGCCGGTGCCGCGTGTGACGGCGCGGCGGCCAGGTGCGCTGCCGGCCGCTGTGGAGCGGCCGCCTGCTCCGTGCGTGCAGGCGAAACGGCGGCAGGTGCGGGGGCGCCGGCGAGGGGAGCTCCGACGTCGTTCCCGGCGTAGTTCAAACGACGCTCGACGCGGTCGATCCGGGCCGCGATGCCACGCTCGGTCTGTTCGGAGCTGGGCAGCAGGATGCGGGCGCACAGCAGTTCCAGGTGCAGGCGCGGTGAGGTGGCCCCGGTCATGTCAGTGAGAGCGGTATTGGTGACGTCCGCGGCGCGGGAGAGTTCGGCCGCCCCGAGGTTGTGCGCCTGGTTCTGCAGCCGGGCGATCTGGTCCGCGGGCATGCCGCGGAGGATGGACTGGGCGCTCTCGGGCATGGCCTGGACGATGATGAGGTCGCGGAAGCGTTCCAGCAGGTCCTCGACGAAGCGCCGCGGATCGTGCCCGGTCTGGATGACGCGGTCCACGGCGCGGAACACCGTGGCGGAATCCGACGCGGCGACGGCCTCCACGACGTCATCCAGCAAGGAGGCGTGCGTGTAGCCCAGGAGGGCGACCGCAAGTTCGTAGTCCAGTCCGTTTGGTCCGGCGCCGGCCATGAGCTGGTCCAGCACGGAGAGGGAGTCGCGAACCGAACCGCCGCCCGCGCGGATGACGAGCGAGAGCACGCCGGGCGCCACGGGGACGTTCTCCTGGGTGCAGAGCAGCTCCAGATATGCCATGAGTGGCTCCGGCGGCACCAGCCGGAAGGGGTAGTGGTGCGTGCGGGAGCGGATGGTGCCGATGACCTTGTCCGGCTCCGTGGTGGCGAAGATGAACTTGATGTGTTCCGGCGGTTCTTCGACGATCTTGAGCAGGGCGTTGAATCCGGCCGACGTGACCATGTGGGCTTCGTCAATGATGAAGATCTTGTAGCGGTCCCGGACGGGGGCGTAGGTGGCCCGTTCCCGGAGGTCGCGGGCGTCGTCCACGCCGCCGTGGCTGGCGGCGTCGATCTCGATGACGTCCAGGGAGCCCGAGCCGCCGCGGGCGAGTTCCACGCAGCTGGGGCACTTGCCGCAGGGGGTGTCCGTGGGGCCCTCGGCGCAGTTCAGGCAGCGGGCCAGGATGCGGGCCGAGGTGGTTTTGCCACAGCCGCGGGGGCCGGAAAAGAGGTAGGCGTGGTTGACGCGGTTCTTGCGCAGGGCCGTCATGAGGGGGTCAGTGACGTGCTCCTGCCCGATAACGTCCGCGAACGAATCGGGGCGGTATCGACGGTAGAGGGCGGTAGTAACAGTCACAGATAAACCCTACCAATCGGCACAGACATAAAAGACCCCTCATGCACCCGCCAGAGCCCGTTTACCCTTGCTACCTTCCGGTCCTGGGGGAGTTCAACAGGATGACGCCACATGAGGGGCCGTCAGCAATATTACCTGACGATTGGGTGTGCCCCGAATTGGCCCGGTTTGGCCCCCCATCCCGGCGGGACATGCCCAATTTTCGCGGGCAGGAGTGGGCTGGTTGGTGCCATGTCCAGCGCTCGGGCTGGCCGGTGGACATGTCCGGTGGTGAGGAGTGGGCAGCGCAGGGCATGCCCATTTTTCGTGGGCAGGAGTGGGCTGGTTGGGGCCATGTCCAGCCCTCGAGGGAGCTGTGGGGCATGTCCGGTGGTGAGGAGTGGGCAGCGCAGGGCATGCCCATTTTTTGTGGGCAGGAGTGGGCTGGTTGGGGCTATGTCCAGCGCTGGAGGGAGCTGTGGGGCATGTCAGGTGGTTAGGAGTGGGCAGCGAGGGGCATGCCCATTCTTGGCGGGCAGGAACGGGGATGGGACAGGGCAGGGCGGGCAGGTGTGGGCTGGTTGGGGCCATGTCCAGCCCTGGAGGGAGCTGTGGGGCATGTCCAGTGGCGGGAGGGGGCAAGCGCGGGGCATGCCCATTTTTCGCGCGAAGGAGTGGGCTGGTTGGGGCTATGTCCAGCCCTCGAACGGGCCGTGGGGCATGTCCCGTGGAGGAGCCGCAGGCCGGGGCGGGGAGGGCCAATTGGGCGAAGCTGGAAAGTTCAGGTATTCTAGTATCTGCTTTTGATTCAGAAGCAACTGGAGAATTCGCCTAGCGGCCTATGGCGCACGCCTGGAACGCGTGTTGGGTTAACGCCCTCGGGGGTTCAAATCCCCCATTCTCCGCGGTTGGCCCCGGTCCTCGGACCGGGGCCTTTTTGCGTTCCCGGGCCTTTTCGTTTCCCCCTGCATTTGTTTCCTCGTGAGGTTGGCCAGGCGGCCCCGGCGCGGCGGCCCCGGTCCTCGCGGCAGCCCCGGCCCTCGTGGCAGGCCCGGCGCGGCGGCCCCGGTCCTCTAGGCAGCCCCAGCCATGCCCCGGCCCGGCCGGGGAAGTCGGCTTTGGAGCCCGCCCAGTGCACCTACCGCCCAACGCACCTGCCGCCCGCGCTACCGGACCACCGGAGTCGCTTCCCGCAGCAGGCTCAGGCCCGGTAGCCCAGCCGGCGGAGCCGGGCCCGGGCAGCTTGCTCGCTCGGACCCATCCGGCCCAGCGCCACATGCACCACGCCGAGCGTGACCCGGGTGGCCAGGGTTACCGGCAGCGGAATCGGGCCCAGCCGCGCGGTCCGCAGGCCCAGAAGCTCGCGGTACTTGGGCTCGAGGCTTGCCACGGCGGCCGCGAACAGCACCCGGTAGCCAGGCCTGAGCGCGGGGTGCAGGGGTGGGTCGCGAATGAACGCCACCGTCTCGGTGACCCGTTCGTCACAGCGGAGCTCGCCGTCGTCGTACCAGCGGTCCAACTGCTGCCGCATTTCCGCTTCGCTTAGCGGCGGGGTCTCGACGCCCATCAGCCGGCCGGCCTGGGCCCACTCACGGACGTAGGCATCCGGTCCGCCAGGAATCGGCCGCCCCCACAGCTTGTGGGCAGAGAGGAAAGCGTCCGTGAAGGCAATGTGAACCCACCGGAGCAGTTCGGGATCGTTGGCCGCGTAACTGCGCCTGATGCCGTGGCCGTCCACGAATTCTCCCCGTACCGTCCGGTGCAGCCGAAGGACCCAGTCCGACGCCGCCTTGGCCGTATCGGTGGAGCCATAGGTCACGGTGAAAATCCAGCGGATCGTGCCGGCCAGCCGGCCCAGCGGGTCTTCGCGGAATCGGGAGTGATCGTGGACTCCGGCCAGCGCGCCGGGATGGAGCGCCTGCATCAGCAGTGCCCGGATTCCCGCCACAATGGTGGGCATGTCCCCGTGCACGGCCCAGACGGCAGAGCCGGGTAAGTGGTAACCGGCGTCGTCCCTCTCGGCCAGGCTTGGCACCCACTCGGGCACGGAATCGCGCGTCCCCGTGAACGTTTGCTTGAGTTCGGCCTGCCATTCCCTGAGGACATTGCGCATCCTCTATTCTTACCCGGCCCGGCGGCGCGCGGCACCTGCAATGGTGCGGAGAACTACTGGGCCGCCACCGGCAAGCTACTGGGGACATCCGCGGATCGCCGATTGGTCCCGCAAAAGGAACGCGCTGACGGTTCACAGACCCGGCCGTCTGTGGTCACATAGGGAGGTAAGTCCGTGAAGATTGGGGTCTGGCGGACATATTGCGGGAGTCACGTCGTGGGAAAACACTGGGGAAACTCATCGAGTGAGCAGTCAGCGAGGGCACGGACCATTGCCGTGCGCTGCGTGTCCGGAGGCCTGTGCCTGTCCCTGGCCGTACTGGCATTCGGTGGCTTTCAGGGACTGAGCGCCTTTGCGTCCTACGGTGCGCCCACCGCCGTCCCGACGGCCGCCATGCCGCCCGTCGGGGACGTGGGACCGGAAGCCCTGGACCCTCTGGCCCACTCCGCGGTGACCGCGCCTGCGGGGACTCCCGGCACCGTCACCGCCGACGCCCAGGCGCTCGTGGCCTTCAGCCGGAGCACGGTGGACACGGCCACCCGGGAAGGGGTGCGTGGCGAGCTCAATGTGGCCTCGGCGGCCCTGAGCCGGCCCGCGCCGGGTTTCCTCATGGCTCCGCTGGAATCGCTGGTGCCATCGTCCCCGTTCGGGCTGCGCACCAGCCCCCTGACGGGATTCGCGGGCGAATTCCACTGGGGCCAGGACTTCGCGGCCCCCTGCGGCACCCGCGTCTACTCCGCCGACGCCGGTGTGGTGCGGGCCGTTGGGTGGCACCCGTGGGGCGGCGGAAACCGGGTGGAAATCGACCACGGCAACGGTCTCATCACCACGTACAACCATCTGGAGGCGATCGCGGTCAAGAAGGGCGACTCCGTACGGGTGGGGGAAATTATTGCCCGGGTAGGTACCACCGGATCCTCCACCGGCTGCCACCTTCACTTCGAAACCATCCTCAACGGCTCCCACACTGATCCGCGCGATTGGACATTGCTCCCCATCAAGCAGGTGGATCAACTCGGCCCCATCCAAATGACCAGCTACGCACCCGACGCCGGTAAGGCAACCAATGCGGGGATTGGCTGGGCGATTCCTGTCCGGGAGGACCTGACCCACGTGGTGGCCGGCGGTGTTCAGGAACAGCCTGCCGCGGTGGCCGCCAAGCCACCGGCGAGTGCCTCACCTGCGGCTACCGAAGCCGCCGCCGACAAACCGTCGGCGACGCCTTCCGCCACCCCGACCCCGACGCCGACCGGGAGTGCATCCGCGACCCCGACGCCGCCGGCGACTGCGTCCCCAACCCCGACCCCAACCCCGACGCCGACCGGGACTGCCACGACGACGACACCTGCCCCGCCGACCGGGAGCACACCGACGACACCCGCCGCACCCGCCCCGACGCCGTCGGCAACCGCCACCCCGACGCCAACGGCAACCGCCACCCCGACGCCAACGGCAACCGCCACCCCGACGCCAACGCCGACGGGAACGGCCTCCGCCAAGCCATCAGCACCGTTGTCGGTCCCGCCGCCGGTGGCACCGCCGCCCTCCGCGCCTGCGTCGGCCTCCGCAACCGCGACGGAGGCTGCCGCCAAGACGGCCACCCCGGTGCCGGCCCCGATCACTGTGGAGCCGGACCCGGTCACCGCGCCGGCCGAAACGCCGACGCCAAAGACGGCCACGCAGTCGGCCACCACGGCAGTGACAACAAAACCCTCAGCGACGCCCTCGACGACGCCCAGCGGCTAGCCCCCGCCGCGCCCCAGGCCGCCATTCCGGCGCCTTGTCCGGGAGGCACACCCATACCCGCACGCCCCGGTGCCGAATAATGGAGGGACCAGTTCAGATTCCCTGCTCCGGACCATCGACACCGCAAGGACGCGCCCCATGACAGCTCTGCATTCCATTCCCCTGACCCTCATCGACGGGACCGAGACCGATTTTGGCCGTTTCAAGGGCGAGGTGGTTCTGGTGGTCAACGTGGCGTCCGAGTGCGGTTTCACACCCCAGTACGCTGGACTCGAGGCGCTGCACAACAAGTTCCGAGGCCAAGGCTTCCAGGTCCTCGGCGTCCCCTGCAACCAGTTCGCCGGGCAGGAGCCCGGCGGCGACGCCGAGATTGCCGAGTTCTGCCAGCGCAATTTCGGCGTGACCTTCCCGCTGACGGTCAAGGCCAACGTCCGGGGAAAGAACCAGCACCCGCTCTACACCGAGCTCACCAAGTTCAAGACCGGCATCCTGCCCGGCCTGGTGAAGTGGAACTTCGAGAAGTTCCTCGTGAACCGCGACGGCGAGGTCATCGCCCGCTTTGCGCCCACCGTTGAGCCAGACGCGCCGGAGATCATCGAAGCTGTTCAGTCCGCCCTCGACTGACTCGACCGGCCCGGGGTCCAGAGGAACTCAGCCCTATCCCTAAGCATGCTTAGCGCCTAGACTGGCCGGACCCTCCAAACATTCCGGGCATCCCCACGGCGCAATCAACTCTGGCAGCCGTCGGCAGTGTGGCCGGGTGTTCCTGCGGAGGGCGCATCAAAGAACTTCGTGAATCACACTAGGGCGCCCACCACGGGGCCCGTGAAAGCAGGAGGAAATAGATGACAGGGAACAAAGCCGTTGCCTACAAGGGGCCGGGCAAGGTCGAACTGATCGACATTGACTACCCCACCTTCGAACTCAAGGACGGTCCGGGGGTCAACCCCGCCAACGTGGGCCGGCAGGTGCGCCACGGCGTAATCCTCAAAACCGTGGCCACGAATATTTGCGGCTCGGACCAGCACATGGTCCGGGGGCGCACCACGGCTCCCGCCGACCTGGTGCTCGGCCACGAGATCACCGGCGAGGTGGTCGAAGTGGGCCCGGATGTTGAATTCATCAAAGTGGGGGACATCTGTTCCGTCCCCTTCAATATCGCCTGCGGGCGCTGCCGGAACTGCAAGGAGCGCAAGACCGGCATCTGCCTGAACGTCAACCCCGACCGGCCGGGCAGCGCCTACGGCTATGTGGACATGGGCGGCTGGGTAGGCGGCCAGGCCAACTACGTCCTGGTGCCGTATGCCGACTGGAACCTGTTGAAGTTCCCGGACAAAGACCAGGCCCTCGAAAAGATGATGGACCTGACGATGCTCTCGGACATCTTCCCGACCGGATTCCATGGTGCGGTCACCGCAGGCGTCGGCGTCGGGTCCACCGTCTACGTGGCAGGGGCAGGGCCTGTGGGCCTGGCCGCGGCGACCAGTGCCCAGCTCCTGGGTGCCGCCGTCGTGATTGTGGGTGACATGAACGCGGACCGCCTGGCGCAGGCACGCAGCTTCGGCTGCGAGACCATCGACCTGAGTAAGGGCGGCCCTGCCGAGCAAATCGAGCAGCTCCTCGGCGTCCCGGAAGTCGATTGCGGCGTGGACGCGGTGGGATTTGAGGCCAAGGGCCACGGGGCCGGAGCCCACGAAGCCCCCGCTACTGTCCTGAACTCGCTGATGGAAGTAACGGCCGCCGGCGGTGCCCTGGGCATCCCCGGGCTCTACGTCACCGGCGACCCGGGCGGCGTGGACGAGGCCGCGAAGAAGGGCTCGCTCTCGCTCAGCCTCGGAACGGGCTGGGCAAAGTCGCTCAGCTTCACTACGGGACAGTGTCCGGTCATGAAATACAACCGGCAGCTGATGATGGCGATCCTGCACGACAAGGTGCACATCGCCAAGAACGTCAACGCGAAGGCGATTTCCCTGGAGGACGCGCCGAAGGGCTACGCGGAATTCGACGCCGGCGCGGCGACGAAGTTCGTGCTTAACCCCAACGGGTACCTGAGCTAGCGGAAACCGTGAACCCTGCGGCACTGTCCGTCCCGCCCCGTTGACCCGGGGAATGGGGAGTGCCGCCGGGCGGCCGCGCCTCGTATATGCCGGCAAGTGCATGTGAGGGTGGGCCACCTGTTAACGCCCACTTTTCCAATATGCCTGTCGCAGTTTTTACATTGTTTGCCTAATGTCTGGTTGGATAGTTGTTACTGAGAGGGACACTGGAGGCACCGCTTCCACCCAACCAAGAAGGCAGCAATGGAGCGCATCGAGGCCGAGCACCCCCGGCCACGTCATTTCCTACTTCACCTGAGCGACCCCCACTTGCTGGGGGGTCCGCAACCCCTGCACGGCGTCGTGGACAGCGAAGCCCTGCTCAGGCAACTCTTCGAGGAGGTCCACGCCTCGGGGGCACGCCCCGAAGCCGTGATCTTCACGGGCGACCTGGCTGACCTGGGGGAACCCGAAGCGTATGCCAAGCTCCGCGCCATCGTGGATCCGGCGTGCGAGGCCTTGGGGGCCAAGGTCATTTGGGCGATGGGCAACCACGACGACCGGGCCAATTTCCGGGCCGGGCTCCTGGACCAGGCCGACAATGACGCGCCACTGGACCACAGCTACTTCGTCAACGGGCTGCGCATCATCACCCTGGACACCTCGGTGCCCGGCTTCCACCATGGCGAATTGAGCCACGACCAGCTGGACTGGCTCGCTGCTGAGCTGGCCACGCCGGCCCCGGACGGGACCATCCTTGCCCTGCACCACCCGCCGGTACCGTCCGTGCTGGATCTTGCCGTGCTCGTGGAGCTCCGGGGCCAGTCGGCGCTTGCCGGAGTCCTGCGCAACTCCGATGTCCGCGCCATCCTGGGCGGCCACCTGCACTATTCGACCACGGCAACGTTCGCGGGCATCCCCGTGTCCGTGGCTTCAGCCACCTGCTACACCCAGGACCTGAACGTTCCTGTCGGCGGCACCCGAGGCCGCGACGGCGGGCAGGCGTTCAACCTGGTCCACGTCTACGAACACACGATCGTGCACTCCGTGGTGCTGCTCGGCGACACCCCGGCGGTGGGGGAGCTGGTCTCTCCCGAGGAAGTCCAGCGCCGGCTCGCGGCCGCAGGGATCGATATTCCTGAGAAGGCCAAGCTCGAGGCCCCGTCCCGGACGCCGGCGCACCGCAGGTACACCACCCTGAACTGATTCACTCACTGGCTGACGCGGCGCCCGCTTTGGTCACGGTTCGTTACTTCTCCCAGGGTGCCTTGATGGGGTAGTACTTCTCCAGGAAGTCCGTGACCAGTTCGGCCCGCTCTTCCGCCGGGACCTCGGGGAAACTGCCGTCGTTGAGGCAGAAGAAGTCCATGTTCCGCTTGGCCAGGAGCTTGGGCAGGTAGTTCAGGCCGGCCCGCGCCGTCGTGTCCACATATCTCACCTTGGCGGCCGTCTGGGTCACGGCCCGGCCAGTGAGCAGCGCGTAGTAGTGGTAGAACGAGTTGGTCACGGAGATGTTGTCCGCTGCCCGGAAGGTGCTCGCGGCGGTCTTGGCAAACTCGGCCGGGAACTCCTGCTCCATCTGCTCGACCACGCTGCGGCGCAGCGGGGCCGCCGTGTGCTCCAGGTGACGTGTGGTGATGCGGCCGAAGCGGTTCCAGAGCAGCTTGCGGTTCACCCGGGCGGCGTTCTCAAAGCCGCTGCGTTCGGCGTCGTTGTCGCCCAGCCCGATCCGGGTCTCGGCCTCGATGAACTTCGTGATGCCGCCCGGGGTGAAGAACATGTCCGGGCCCACGGCACGGCCGAAGAACATGTCGTCGTTCGAATAGAGGAAGTGCTCGGAGAGCCCCTCGATGTGGTGCAGCTGACACTCCACGGCCTGCGAATTGTGCGTGGGCAGAACCGACGTGTCGGCGAAAAACTCTTCGCTCCGGACGATCGTCACACTCGGGTGGTCGGCCAGCCATGACGGTGCGGGGGAGTCCGTGGCGATGAAGATCCGGCGGATCCACGGCGCAAACATGTACACCGAGCGCAGGGCGTACTTGAGCTCATCGATCTGGCGGAAGCGGGCCTCGTGGTCATCCCCCTCGCCCACCACCACGCCGGCCATGCGGGCGCGGCGGGCCGCGATGTACTCGGGGGAGCTGCCGTCCACCCATGAGAACACCAGGTCGATGTCGAAGCTGATGTCGCTGGCGTGGTCGGCGAACATGTTCTCGATGGTGGGCCACGTGTGGCCGTAGCGTTCCACGGTGCCGCGCACTGCGTCCTGGGCCAGCATGGTGCGGCGCGTCAGGGAGTTCTCGATCGGCAGGATCAGCTGATCGCCTTCGAAGCTCCACAGCTCCAGCTGGACGCCGGCGGACGCCCCGAATTCAAAACCGCCTTCGGGTTCCACCCGGGGCCGGTAGAGCCGGAAGATCCGGGCCTGGCGGTTCGGCGACAGCTCGCCGTCGGCCACGAGCACGGAGGACTTCTTCTTGGCGTCCACGCTCATGGAATACAACGGCTCGTCGCGGCACGCCTCCACGAGGGCGTCGCGGAGTTCCTTGCGGTCTTTCCAGTCGACGGCGACGACCGGGCGGTGGTTGTTGCCGCGGACCAGCAGGTAGCCGATGCCGGCGCCGGCCAGGACGGAACGCAGGAACATCAGGTCCTCGACCATGGCCTGGTACGGCGTGCGGTTTTCGTTGATCAGCGCATAGCGGCCGCGGTGGCGGACAACGTCGGAGCGGGTCCGGAATCTGGCGACCGCGGCCGCCGACGTGACCTCGGCGTGGGCGTCCACAGATGCCTGGCTGCCATAGTAAATCTCGTCTTGGATCGCTGCTTCGGTAATGTCTGAGCTCCCGCTTCTATCAGTGCGTTGGTGTCTACTTGCATGATAACGCGGGCCTCAAAATTGCCGCGGAAAACCGGCCGCCACGCGGCGGACGTGCCGGCGAAGCGCGACGGGCCAAACGGCGGATCGGGGCCTCAGCCGGTGACGACGGCCAGCCAATGGTGGAGGAAGGCGGCACCGGCGTCGTCGTGGATCACGTCTTCGCCGAGCCCCAGATCGGCGGCGGTGAGAACCTCGTAGGGTTTGACCGGGATGCCGTCCGCGGGCCGGACGTCGACGTGCTTCACGGCGTGGTCGTTATGGTGCAGCCAGTCGGCCATGGCGTAGTCCGTACGGGAATCGCCCACCGTGCGCCATGCCTGCGGCGTGATGCCCTGCGCGGCCAGGAACTCCACGGCCCGGCTCGCGCCCAGGTCCTTGCCCAGCCGGACCGATTCGATGTCGGTGGAAATGATGGTCGGATCGACGCGGAAGTCGATCTGGTCATCCGAATCGGGGACGTGGTGGTCCAGCCGCACCACGCCGAGCCCGTGCCGGGCCATGATGCCCATGGCGTCGGCGTCGAAGAGTTCCTGCTCGGCCCGGTAGTCCGGGTTGGCGACGGCAATGTGCTGCTCCACGGAGACCATGGCCCGCTTGGTTTCGTCGTAGAACATGTGGGCGGAGTAGTCCTCGGCCACCAGGCGGCGGACGTCGTCGCCGAAGGCCTGCGGAATGGCGAGCTCGTGGTCCACGTGGACGGGGCCGGGTCCTTCCGCGGTGTAGCTGAACCAGACGGCGCCCTTCTCGCAAATGGCGTGGATCAGGGTGCCGGCGGGCATCCCCGCGGCGATCATCGGTTCCATGACCTGCTCGCGGATGAACGCGTCCGACCGGCCGGTGTTGAAGATGACCGGCACGCCGGCGGCGGCCAGGGCCACCAGGTCGGCGATGATGCCGGGCTGCACCTCGCGGGTGACCGGGCTCGCGACCGGACCGTCGACGTCGAGCAGCAGCGCCAGCACGGGGGCCGACGGCGACGGAACAGGGACAGTCTCGGGTGAAGTCATACGGCCATTCTGTCAGCCGTACGGGACGTTTGGGTGAACCGTGCAGCAGATCGACGGCCCGGCGCCGGATGTGAGAGGCGGCAGGCGCTGTCGTGTCAATGCGTCGTGTGACAAATGGTTACCGTTTGGCCACAACCTCACGCCGCCCGGGGACATTCATTCCTTCGGGCGTCGAAGTTCCCTAGGCTGGCATGGTGATATTCAAAGCTGTGGGCGAGGGACGCCCTTACCCCGACCATGGTTACACCACGCCCAAGGACTGGGCGGCCCTGCCGCCGCGTCCTGTGCGGCTTGATGAGCTGGTGACCACGAAGCGCACACTGGACCTTGAAGCCCTGCTGGCCGAGGACTCCACGTTTTTCGGTGACCTCTTTCCGCACGTCGTGGAATACCGTGGCGTCCTCTACCTTGAAGACGGCCTGCACCGGGCAGTCCGCACCGCGTTGCACCAGCGCACCGCAATCCACGCGCGGGTCCTCGTGATAAATGGCTAGGAAGCCGCCAGACGTCAAAGTCCTGCACGGGCACCGCGTCATCAGTGGCTCCGAGCTGCGGGCCACGTTCGTGGAGCAGGACAATACGGCAGAGAACCCCATTCGGCTGCGGCGCAGGATCCTGCACGGCGTTGTCCTGGTGATGCTTGTCGGCCTGATCGTGGCCGCGATCGTGGTGGCCCTGGCCATCATGAATGGCCAGATCAAGATCCCCGGGGCGGAGCGGAGCAAGGCGGCTGTGTCGGTATGCCCGGCGGCCACCTACGACTACACGCCGCCGGAGAAGGTCCACGTCAACATCTACAATTCCACGAGCCGGCCGGGACTGGCCCGAAACGTGGCCGACCAGCTTGCCGCCCGGAAATTCCTGGTGGGTGCCGTGGGGAACACGACGTCGAGCTACCGCGGCGTGGCGCTGGTGGTCTCCGGTGCTGCCGGCCAGTCGGCCGCCTTCAGTGTCCAGCGCCACGTGCCCGGCTCGGACTATGTCCAGGACGGCCGCGCGGACCCGAGCGTGGACGTGATCATTACGGGCGACTTCAAGGAACTGGCCAAGCCGGAACTCGTGGACCAGACGCCGGGCCAGCTCAGCTGCCCCCGCGAGAACCGGCGCATCGTGGATGAGGCCACGTTGCCCGCCGTACCCACTGCGACGCCCGGCACGGGCTAGGCACGGACTTCGGGCGCCGCGGGCGCAGTCCGGGTCACGCCGTCCAGGCCACGCAGCGGGCGCACTCCCGGCGCCGCAGCCTAGCGGATGGTGCGGACCGGCCGGCCGGCGTCGTCGAACCTGGCCCCGGCTCCCAGCTGGACAAACCGCACCGTCCGGGCGAGCCGTGCCTCGGCCTCGGCGTCCTGGCCCGCACCGTCGCCCCGCGCCGCGCTGGAGGAGAGCGTGCCGTGGATGAGCTGGGCCAGCTGGGCAATGTCCGACTCGGGCAGGTACCCCTGGGCCATGCCGTCGCGCAGGATGCCCCGCAGGAGCACGCTGAGCTCACCCACGTGGTCGGCGAGTTTGGCGAACGACGACGGCGAGAGCACCGCCGCCATGGCCGGCCCCGGCGGCAGGTGGCGCCGGCTCAGGTCCTCCACCTGGGCACGGACGTAGACGGCCAGGCGCTCCACCGGGTTCTCCAGTGCATCGAGGGATTCGCGCAGATCGAGCAGGAACCGCTCGGTCTCATCCAGGGCGTAGGCGATGAGGAGCTCTTCGATGTCCGCATAGTAGTTGTAGACGGCGGTCCGGCCGATCTGGGCGTGGCGCGCGACGTCCGTCATGGTCAGGCCGGGGAGCCCGTGGGTGAAAAGGAGTTCCCCGAATGCGGTCAGAATGCGGCGCTGGGTCTCGGCACGTTGGGCGGCGTTGCTCGCGGCCGAAATCCTAGGCATACGGACACTTTAGCGCGATCTGTCACCAAAGCAGCCGGGTGGCGGACTATGACACGGCCAGCTACAAACATCGGCCGATTCCGAGGGGCCACGTCTGTATCCACCACCTCAACTGGGGGTGTCTGACAGACACTGCCACCGCCCGTCCGGCCTGCGTAGCGTGGTGGATGTGGAAAGAAAAGACGAAATCCGAGACTTCCTGATCTCGCGACGGGCGAAGATCACCCCAGAGCTGGCCGGCCTGCCCAACTACAGCGAGCTGCGCCGCGTGCCGGGACTGCGTCGGGAGGAAGTGGCACAGCTCGCCGGGGTAAGCACGGACTACTACACGCGGCTGGAACGCGGCAGCATCCGCGGCGTCTCGGACTCGGTCCTCGACGCTGTGGCCTCCGCCCTTCAGCTGGATGAGGCGGAGCGGACGCATCTGATGGACCTGGCCAGGACGGCCAACACGCCATCATCGCGGCGTCCGGCGCGCCGGCCACCGCAGCAGCGGGTCCGTCCGGGAGTTCTGCGTTTGCTGGAGGGGATGACCGGCGCGGTCGCCCTGGTGCAAAACGGACGCTCGGACGTGCTGGCCGCCAATGCCTTGGGCCGCGCGCTGTACGGGCCGGTGTTCGCGTCCACAGCAGCCGCCCGTCCGGAGGTCCCGGGCCAGTTGCCGAACCAGGCACGTTATCTCTTCCTCGATCCGGGCGCCGGGGACTTTTACCCCGATTGGCGCGCAATCGCCGCCACCACAGTGGCGATGCTCCGCTCGGAAGCGGGCCGGAATCCCCATGACCGCGCATTGAACGAGCTGGTCGGCGAGCTGAGCACACGCAGCGGGCACTTCGCCGCATTGTGGGCCGGCCATGACGTACGGATCCACACCACGGGAACCAAGCGCTTCCACCATCCGGTCGCAGGGGACGTGTCGCTGCAGTTTGAGACGCTTCACCTTCCCGGCGATGAGGGACAGACCCTGTTCACCTTCACCGCGGAGCCCGGCTCCGCGTCCGAAAACGCGCTGGCGTTCCTTGCCAGCTGGGCGGCATCGCCAACCACCACCAGCGACTCTTCCGTTCCGGATCTGCGCTCCCCCGCGCGGCCCGGAACTCTTAACCCAGGAAAGACAGAACATGACTGAGCAAAACGACGCCAAAACCGAGCAGAAGGTCTGGTTCATCACCGGGGCAGGTCGCGGTATGGGCACCGACATCGCCAAGGCGGCCCTGGCCGCCGGCCACGCGGTGGTCGCCACCGGCCGCAACCCCGACAAGGTGATCCGGGCCATCGGCGACAGCGAGGACCTGCTGGCCGTGAAACTCGACGTCACCGACCCCGCCGACGCCACCGCAGCCATCCAGGCCGCCGTCGACCGGTTCGGCCGGATCGACGTCCTCGTGAACAACGCCGGCAACTTCTACGCCGGGTTCTTCGAAGAAATCACCCCGGAAGACTTCCGGAAACAGATCGAAACCACCATGTTCGGGCCCATGAACGTCACCCGCGCGGCCCTGCCCGTCCTGCGGGCCCAGCGCTCCGGGCTGGTCGTCACGATCTCCTCCACCGCCGGCATCGCCGGCGGGGAGTTCCTTTCTGCCTACGCCGCCTCGAAGTTCGGCGTCGAAGGCTGGGCCGAGTCCCTCGCCCCCGAAGTCGCCCCGTTCGGGATCCGCACCATGATCGTGGAACCGGGATTCTTCCGCACCGAGCTCCTCACCCCCGAATCCACCAGCTACGCAGCATCCACCATCGAGGACTACGCCGAAAGGACCGAGCAGACGGTCACCGCGTGGAAAGGCATGAACGGCCAGCAGGGCGGGGACCCGGCCAAACTCGCCAACGCCCTCATTCAACTGGCCGAACTGGATGAACCGCCGCTGCGCTTCGCCGCCGGCGCCGACGCCGTCGGACTCTTCGAGACCCGGGCCAAGGACCTCCAGGCCCAGGCCGACGCCCACCGCGAACTCTCCGGCAACCTCGCCCACAACGACGCCTGACACCGACGCCTGACACCTACGCAAGCGGACGACGGCGGGAGCCTCCCGCCGTCGTCCACCAGGTCCGCACATACCCGCTGGACGCCAATGGCTGCCGGCTGCCCAAAACCCCTTGCCGGGCTGTGGGCCATGCCCACGTCCCAGTCTCGGGAACCACACCCAAAGGAAGCACAACATGAAGAACGCACGCCTCGGAGGCCTGGAAGTCTCCCGCATCGGGCTCGGCGCCATGACCATGGCCGGCACCTACACCAGCGAGGGCGCCCTGGATAACGCGGAGTCGATCCGCACCGTCCACCGGGCCCTCGACCTCGGGGTCACCCACATCGACACCGCGGAGATCTACGGGCCGTTCCTGAGCGAGGAGATCGTCGGCCAGGCCGTCAAGGGACGCCGCGACCAGGTCAAGATCGCAACGAAGTTCGGCCTGGTCTCCCATGCCGGCGGCGGCCCCGGCGTGGTCGACAGCAGCGCGGCGAACGTGAAGGCCGCCGTCGATGGCTCCCTCAGGCGCCTCGGCACCGACCACATCGACCTGTACTACCAGCACCGGATCGACCGGAACACCCCGATCGAGGAGACTGCCGGCGCGGTTTCGGACCTGATCGCCGAGGGCAAGGTGCTGCACTTCGGGCTGTCCGAGGCCTCGCCGGAGACCATCCGCCGGGCACACGCCGTGCAGCCGGTCTCGGCATTGCAGACGGAGTACTCGCTGTGGACCCGGGACGTGGAGGCGGAGATCCTGCCGCTGCTGCGCGACCTCGGAATTGGTTTCGTGCCGTATTCGCCGCTCGGACACGGGCTGCTGACCGGCCAGATCCGCTCCGTCGACGACTTCGCCGATGACGACTGGCGCAAAACCAACCCGCGGTTCACGGGCGAGAACTTCCGCCGCAACCTCGCGATCGTCGACGAGGTAAAGGCCATCGGCGCCGAGATCGGCGCGACCCCCGCGCAGACCGCCCTCGCGTGGCTGCTGACCCGCGGGATCGACATCGCCCCGATCCCCGGCACCCGCCGGGTCTCCCGGGTCGAGGAGAACACCGCGGCCGACGGCATCGAACTCACCCGTGACCAGCTCGAGCGGCTGGACACGCTCCGGCCCGCTGCGGGGGAACGCCACGACGAGGCCAACATGGCATCGATCGACAGCTGACAGCGACTCAACACCGAGCAAGGGGCGCGGATGCCCGACCCGCGCCCCTCCCCGTCCGCCTCCGGGCCGGAGTCCCGCCCCCTTCCCAAGAAGCAGGAAGACCATGACCAAATCCGCCGCGCCCCTCACCGATCCCGCCGCTCCCCCCAAACAGCAACCAGCATCGGCGTGCTCCTCGCCCAGGCCGGCTTCGCCGCCGGTGCGACCGTCGGAGGCGTCACCCTTGACTCCTTCGGCGTCGCCACCATCCCCCTGGTCGGCCTCGCCTTCGTCGTCGGGTCGATCATCATCGCAACAACACTTCGAAACACCACTTCGAAACACCACCCGCAACTCGCCTTCACAAGCTGCTGGGGCAGGAACCGTCCTGCCCCAGACCTCTCCGGAAGGCAGTAACCTAGGATTCGACGTCGGCCGCGGCAATTGCCTTGTCCGTGAGGACGGGCATCATCCCCAGCAGCGCTAGGGTCAGCACTCCCATGATGCCGAACATGACCTGCAGGCCCAGCCATTGGGCCAGGACGCCGCCGGCTGCTGCACCGAGCGGCATGGTGCCCCAGGCCAGCAAGCGGTAGGCGCTGTTGACTCTGCCCAGCAAGCGGTTGGGAGTAATGCGCTGGCGCAGGGATACCGTGATGACGTTCCAAAGCACGATCAGCATGCCGCCCACAAAGAAAATTGAGCCAAGAACATAGGGATTGTCGGTCATGGCGGGCGCACCAACGAACAGCGCGGCCCCGAAGATCGTGAGCATCAGGGACTTCGACCGGCCCAGCCTGGCCTCCACCCGTTCGGAGATGAACGAGCCAACGAAGGCGCCGAGCGCGGAGGTGGTCAAGAGCAGGCCGAACCCCACTTCGGACAGCCCCATCTGTGAAGCCGGGCCCACGGCAAACAGCACCAAGACCGCGAATGCCGCGCTGGATGCGAAGTTGAACACCCCGGTCATCACCGCGAGTGTGCGCAGGATCTTCTGGTTCCAGAGGAACCGCAGACCCTCACCAATGTCGAATCGCAGTGTCGTCTTCCGCTCACGTTCTGTGCGAAAAGCCCCCGGGACTAGGAGCAGTCCGCCGAGAGCGGCAAGCCACAATGCCGCCGGCACGGCGACGCCCGCAACGACGCCGACGGCCACCAGCAGCCCGCCCAGCGGGGGACCAATGAACTGGTTGGTGGTGAGCTCGACGGCGTAGAGCCGGCCGTTGGCGCGCGACAGCTGATCCCTGTGCACCAGCTGGGGCATGATCGACTGCGCGGAGGTGTCGTAGAGCGTTTCAGCCACACCCACCATCAGTGCGACAACGTACAGAGCCCACATGGAGCCCAAATCCAGCACAACGACGGCGGCCAGCAAGGCGGGCAGCATCGCCCGGCTGAGGTTGGCCCACAACATGAGCTTGCGCCGGTCCAGCCGGTCGGCCAGCGCGCCGGCAGTGAGGGCGAAGAGGAGCCAGGGAAGCGTCGCTGCGACGCTCAGTCCGGCAACGAGGGTGGGTGACTGGGTGAACTGAATGGCCAGCAGCGGCAGCGCGATCTTAAAGACGCCGTCCGCGAGGTTGGAGAGCCCGGATGAGGTCCACAGCTTCCAGTAGGACGCACCCAGCGGCGCACGATGCCGTTCCTGCACAGCGTGATTGGTCATAGGTGGACCATTCCATAGCGATTGAGAAAATTCAAGGTGGTTGAATCTAGTACATCGGATTGTAGGATTGGGGCATGACGGACGCAGAGCAGGCGAGCGCGGACCAGCAAAGACCCGTCGCGAGCGCCCGGGAGATCAAGGCGTTGGCCCATCCGCTGCGCCTGAGGATCCTGCGCCTGTGCGGGCTTCACGAACTGACCAACAAACAACTCGCAGACCGGCTGGGCCAGGATCCGGGGACGGTGCTCTATCACGTGCGGCAGTTGCTCTCAACGGGATTCCTTGAACCCGCCGGGGTCCGCACGGGAGAGAGCGGCGCGCTGGAGAAGCCGTATCGTTCCACGGGGCGGTCTTGGAAGCTGGACACCGCACTGGGTGAAGCCGGTCCCGCCGGTCCGCTGGCACCGCTCGAGGCGTTCCGGGAAGAGCTGACGGAAGCAGGGCCGGATGCACTCGCCAGCCTCTCACGCTTCGTCCTGCACCTCTCCGAGGAAGATGTTGAAGACCTCACCACGCGTATCCACGCTGTGCTGAGCGAATACACCGGCAGCGATCGGCAGCGATCGGACCAGCCCGCATACGGCGGCATCTTTGTCCTGCACCGGACGTCAGACTAGGTTTCGGCCCCCAAGAAGGAGACGCGGGTATTGCGTCGCCTTGGCGGGCTTTATTCGTAGACGGTGGGGATGGCCGGCTCGCCGGGCTGCAGTCTGTCCACCACCCGGGGCAGCTCCGCCATGGAGGCCGTGTGCCGGTCCCGCGCCCGCCCCACCGCGTCCGGGCCGGTCCAGCCGGGCAGGATTTCGCCGTCTTTCATGAACTGCTGCAGGAGGGGACGTCCCTTTCTTCCTGCGGCCGGCGGGTGGCCCACACCGAGGACCTCGTGGGTGGCGGTCCCGCGGTCGTCGAGGCGGCGCACGGCAAACTTGCGCCCGCCCACGTTGATCTTGTCCTTCGAGGTCTTCGCCACGGCAGTCAGCTCACCGGAGTCCCCGGCCCGGCTCACCAGCTTGTAGACCATCCCGGCCGTGGGCGCCCCGGATCCGGTCACCAGCGACGTGCCGATGCCATAAGAATCGGCCGGGGCAGAGCGGAGCGCGGCGACGGAGAATTCGTCCAGGTCCGAGGTCACCACGATTCTGGTGTGTACGTTGCCGAGGCTGTCCAGGAGTTCGCGGACCCACCGCGCCTGGGCCAAGAGGTCTCCGGAGTCCAGCCGGATGGCGCCGAGTTTGTCTCCGGCGAGGTCGACGGCGGTGCGGACCGCCGCTTCGACGTCGTACGTGTCCACGAGAAACGTGGTGCCGGCCCCAAGGGAGGCCAGCTGCGCTGCGAAGGCCTCGCGCTCGGAATCGTGGACCAGCGTAAAGGAATGGGCCGCGGTGCCGATGGTCCGCAGGCCGTAGCGCCGCCCGGCGGCCAGGTTGGACGTGCCGGAAAAGCCGGCGATCACGGCCGCGCGGGCCGCCGCGGCGGCCGCTTCCTCATGCGTGCGACGGGAGCCCATCTCAATGCAGGGCCTGCCGCCGGCGGCACTGATCATCCGGGAAGCGGCCGAGGCGATGGCGCTGTCATGGTTCAGCACCGACAGAACGTAGGTCTCCAGGACGCAGGCCTCGGCGAACGTCGATTCGACGATCAGGACGGGGGAGTGCGGGAAAAAGGCTTCCCCTTCCGGATAGCCCCAGATGTCGCCGGAGAACCGGAAGGCGGCCAGGTGCTCCAGCGTGTCCTCATGGACCACCCCGGTTCCGGCCAGAAAATCGAGGTCGTCCTGGTCGAAACGGAAGCCCGCGATACCCTCCAGGAGCCGGCCGGTGCCGGCCACGATCCCGTACCTGCGCCCGTCCGGCAGCCCCCGGGCGAAGGCCTGGAACACGGACCGGCGGTGTGCCGCACCGGAGTGCAGCGCCGCCTGGAACATCGTCAGCTCATAGTGGTCCGTAAACAGGGAGGTCCGGGGCCCGTCCGGTCCGGCCGAAGTGTTCATGATTCACTCTAGGCCGGGCCGCCCGAAGCCGCAGGATGCCGCCAGTGCCGGGAGTTCGCCGGAATCGCCCCGAGTCGCCGGAAATTTCCGGCGAATCCGGGAGTTTCCGGCGACTTCGACGATGCCGGGCTCAGATGGGGCAGCCGTCCGGGCCGCACGCACCCGCGGCACTATCCGTTCCGGCGGCATCCGCGCCGGCGGCACCCGCATCGGATCCCCCGGCGGCGCTCACCATGACCAGCGGGTGGCTGTCCTGCCACGCCTGCTCGAGGGCCGCGCTGAAGGTCTCCGCGGGCTGGGCGCCGGAGAGCCCGAACTTCCGGTCAATCACGAAGAACGGGACGCCGCTGATGCCCAGGGCGCGGGCCTCGGCGATGTCGTGGCGGACGTCGTCGGCGTAGGCGTCGGTGCTGAACAGTTCCGCCAGGTCGCCGGCGTCGAGTCCGAGGTCCAGGCCCAAGGCGGTCAGGTAGTCCTGGCTGCCGATGTCTTGGCCGTGCTCGAAGTGGTCGCTGAGCAGGCGTTCCTTCGCGGCGTCCTGCTGGCCGTGGGCGGCGGCGAGGTGGATCAGCCGGTGGGCCGTGAAGCTGTTGGCCACCACGACGGCGTCGAACCGGTAGTTCAGCCCCTCGCCCTTGGCCTGGGCCGCCACGTGCTCGAACATCTGCGATACCTGCGCCGGAGCCATCCCCTTGCGGGTGCTGAGGTAGTCCAGTTCGGTGCCGTCGTAATGCTCCGGGAGCGTGGGGTCCAGCTGGTAGCTGCGCCACTGCACCTCCACGGAATCGCGGTGCGGGAAGGCCGCGAGGGCGGTTTCGAATCGGCGTTTGCCGATGTAGCACCAGGGGCAGGCGACGTCGGACCAGATCTCAATCTTCATGCCCGCGACAACCGCGCCGCCGCCGGGTCCATTCCCCGGCGGGCTGTCGGCTTCGTCACGGTGTGACCGGGCGCTCCATCACGAAGTCGTGTTCGACGGTGTCGCCCAGCCGGAAGGACTTGGTGCCGACCTTGCGGAAACCGGACTTCTCGTAGAACCGGATGGCCCGGGCGTTTTGGCTGTTCACGCCGAGCCAGATCCCGCGGGCGCCGGCCGCCGCTGCCGAGCCGATGCTGGCGTGCATCAGTTCGGCCGAGGCGCCGAGCCCGTGGTGCTCCGGGTGGACGTAGCACTTGCTGAGCTCGGTGCACGGCAGTTCGCTCAGGACAGCGGCCACCTCCGGGTCCTGGGCGGGGCGGGCCACCAGCAGGCTGTAGCCGCGGAGCTCGCCGTCGGCGTCGATCACCAGCACGGTTACCTCGGGATCGGCCAGATAGGCACGGAAATTGGCCTCGCTCAGGGTGCTGGCCAGGTGGGCCGCGATGTCCTCCGGTCGGGACTCCGGCGGGCACGCCAGCGGGAAGGTGACGGCCGCGAGCGCAGCCAGCCTCCCGGCGTCGTCCGCGGTGGCTGTCCGGATCTGGTGCGTCATAGCTAAAACCCTAGTCCGCGGCGGGGCCCGGGCATCAATAAGGAATGGCGTGGTTTGGGGGGGCAGGGCTACATATCAGATGGCGTAGCGGAGGATTCCGACGGCCTCCACATTTTCCGGCATGTCGGATCGGCGCACAGCGAGGACCCGGGCGCCCGAGCCGAGGGCCCGGCGGGCGATTTCCTCGACCACGTCCTGTCCGGTGTCCCCGTCCAGGGTGAGCGCGCCGTCGTCTCCGACAGCACCGTTGACTCTGGCATCCATGTCCACGGCGAGCGTCGCAATGGCGCCGAAGGCGGCGGCCCGCGCCAAGTCGCTGAGGTCGGCGGTGCCGCGGCCGCTGGGGCGGCGCTCTTCAAACGTCGTTTGCAGGGCAATAAGATCGGCCGCATAGATCCGGTCGAGTACGCCACGCGCCGCTTCCGCCAATTGGGCCGGGGTCAGTTCATCGGGGTTCCCCTCGATGCCCTCGGACGCGAGGTGGGCGTATCCTGCGAGGTTGCGGTAGATGCTCGCGAGCGGCTCCGTCGCAGCGATCACCAGCGGCAGGGACTGCCCGTTCAACAAGGGACGAAGCACGTGGTCGACGGAACGGGCGTACTGGGCCAGCCGTACCTTTCGTCCCTCGTCGCCATGCAGCCGCCCGAAGTGGGAGCGGCCGCCGATCGATTCGAGCCCGACGGCACTGGCTGCATCCTGTGGCATGCCCGGTACCGTGACCTCTTCGGCCGGTCGGTCCGCCGTGACCTCGATGAGCCGTGCCCCGTTCTGTGAGATGGCGAGCACGAGCGCCGCGTTGGGGAAGGTGAGGGCACGGAGCAGCGGT
Source organism: Arthrobacter sp. P1_H7 (assembly GCF_056405215.1). Lineage (NCBI taxonomy): Bacteria > Bacillati > Actinomycetota > Actinomycetes > Micrococcales > Micrococcaceae > Arthrobacter > Arthrobacter sp. P1_H7. The sequence goes on from NZ_JBFUCO010000012.1 coordinate 77,255, forward strand.
GTGATGGCGAAGCGATCGGCGACGCTCACGTGGTCTTCGAGATCGTTGGGCAAACGGAACTCGAGAATCGAAGTCGGCGTCACGAAGATGGCCAGGCTCCGCCCCATCTCAAACCAGAATTCCGGGGATCCCAGCAGCTCGTCGAGAAACGTTTCTATCGCGACGACCGCGTCGTTGCTTCCCGCTTCGCGGAGCTGTTCGACGGCGGAACTGAACAAGGACCGGGCTCGGGACTGATTGTCCTCCGAATGGGCCGGGACGCTGCTCGTCGAAAGATACACGGTGACGCTGTGTGGATCGCGCGCGGCGGCCAGCCGTTCCACGTCGTCCCGGGTCGGCATATCGATGTGCATGGGGGTGCTCCTTTTTACTATCTCTCCGCTCGGTCGCACGAGGAGGGGGAATTTTCCTGCACCTGCTCGATGCGCAGAGCCGCACCGAGGGGTCAGCAATACCGGATCAGCTCAGCATCCGACCGCTCGGAGTCCCATGTCAACAGTCGGCGGAACTTGCACTAGGGAGGTGTTCGGCGCCGGGAGGTCAGTTAAACGGGTAGGCGACGTAGGCGAACCGGGTGGAGTCCGGGGACCAGCTGTTGACGTTGCGGGTGCCCTGGCCGCCAAACAGGGGCCAGCAGTGCAGCGGTGTGGTCCAGTCTCCGGTTGAGACCAGCACGACGTCGACCGGCAGGTCCGCGGGGTGGCCCACCGCGCCGCCGGGGAACCGGATGTAGCTGGCCAAGCGCCCGTTGGGTGACAGGTGCGGGAACCAGTCGACGGTGTCGCTCTCGGCCAAGCGCTCGATGGCGCTTCCGTCAACGCGCACACGGGCAAGTTGGGCGTGGCCGGATGAACCGGTGAAGGCTTCGGTGTTGAAGTAGAGCCAGTCGCCGTCCGGAGCGTACTCCGGCCCGTCGCAATGACCGTCCACGTTCAGCAGGGTGGCGGCGCCACCGCCGGCCGGGATGGTCATGAGCCTGCCTGGCTGCGTGAAATCGCCGGCCTCGATGCCCACGTAGGCCAGTTCGTCGCCGTCCGGGCTCACACCGTGGAGGAAGTGGAAGTACCCGTCGTCTGCGGTAAGGCGGGTTGCCGCGCCGCCGCCAAGCGCCGCACGGTAAATGTGGCCATCGTTCGCCGAGAGGTAGATGCCGGTGCCGTCCGGCGTCAGCACGTGGTCGTTGTTCAGGTCAGGGACCCCGGTGAGGGGCACCTGACTGATCGCCCGGCTCCCGACGTCGAAGCGCCACAGCTTCCCGGCGCCGTTCAGGATGAATGCCGCGCCGTCACGTGTCCAGTTCGGCGCCTCCAGGAGCACGTCCCGGGTGGTGAACACGAGCTCGCGCTCACCTGTGACGGACGCGATCCACACCTCGCAGCGCTGGCCCGGCCGCAGTTCCCGCGGTGCGTTGGTGTTTTCCGGGATTTCCGGCACTCGAAGCTCCTGACGATGACAACTTTGTGGACGGTTGAGTTTTCGCTACGACATCGGACCAGGGCCACGCAATCGGTCCGGCGCAGCGCGGATCCGCGGCGCACCGGACCGGTTTCGCCGCGGCTGTCCGGAAACGTAGCGAATCCTGACCTGCGGCGCCCCGCTACTGCTTGAAGGCGGCGTCGAAGGAGGTGTTCGAGGCCGGGAAGTCGAACTTCTTGAGCGCGGCGAGGGCTTCGGGGGCGCCGTGGAGCCGGTCCATGCCCGCGTCCTCCCATTCGATCGAGATGGGGCCGTCGTAGCCGATTGCGGTCAGGGCGCGGAAGGACGATTCCCAGGGCACGTCCCCGCGGCCGGCCGAGACGAAGTCCCAGCCGCGGCGCGGGTCGCCCCAGGGCAGGTGCGAGCCCATGACGGTGTTCCGGCCGGTGGGGCGGAGCTTGGTGTCCTTGCAGTCCACGTGGTAGATCCGGTCCTTGAAGTCCCAGATGAAGGAGACCGGGTCGATGCCCTGCCACATGAAGTGGGACGGGTCCCAGTTCAGCCCGAAGGCCTCGCGGTGCCCGATCGCCTCGAGGGTCCGGACGGTGGTCCAGTAGTCGTAGGCGATCTCGGAGGGGTGGACCTCGTGGGCGAAGCGGACACCGTTTTCGTCGAAGACGTCCAGGATGGGGTTCCAGCGGTCCGCGAAGTCCTGGTAGCCGGCTTCGATGACCTTCTCCGGCACGGGCGGGAACATCGCGACGTACTGCCAGATGGAGGATCCGGTGAACCCGACCACGGTGTCCACGCCGAGGGCCTTGGCGAGCCGGGCGGTGTGTTTCATTTCCTCAGCCGCGCGCTGGCGGACGCCCTCAGGCTCGCCGTCGCCCCACACGCGCGCCCCGACGATGGCCTCGTGCCGGAAGTCGATCGGGTCATCGCACACGGCCTGGCCCTTGAGGTGGTTGGAGATGGCCCAGACCTTGAGGTTGTACTTCTCCAGGACGGCCAGCTTGGACTCGACGTAGCCGGGTTCGTCCCAGCGCCAGGCATCCAGGTGGTCGCCGGAGACGGCGATTTCCAGGCCGTCGTAGCCCCAGCCGGAGGCCAGGCGGGCGACTTCCTCGAAGGGCAGGTCGGCCCACTGGCCGGTGAACAGGGTGTACGGGCGGGGCATGTCAGGCTCCTTCGGTAATCGTTTGGGAAGTCCGTGCAGACGGGGTGAGCTGGATGAGCGAACTTTTGGCCGCGGCGCTTTCCTCCACGGCGGCGAGGATCCGCTGGACGGCCAGGCCGTCCTCGAACGACGGCGAGGGCTGGGTCCCGGTGCCCACCGCGACGAGGAAGTCGCGGATCTCGTGCGTGAACGTGTGTTCCCAGCCGATCACGTGGCCCTGCGGCCACCATGCTTCCAGGTAGGGGTGCTCGGGTTCGTTGACGAGGATCCGGCGGAAGCCCTGTTCGCGGACCGGCAGTGTGGCGTCCAGGAAGCCGAGCTCGTTCAGATCCTCCAGGTCGAACAGCAGAGCTCCCTTGTCGCCATAGATCTCCAGCGTGAGCGAGTTCTTCCGCCCGGTGGCCACCCGGGAGACCTCGACGGAGGCGATGGCCCCGGAGGCGAGGGTCAGCGTGGCCCAGGCGGCGTCGTCGACCGTCACGTCCTCCAGCCCGGCAGCGCCGGGACGCTGAGGGGTGAAGGTGTGCAGGCGTCCGGAGACCTCGGTGACCTGCTCGCCCAGGAGGAACAGCACCTGATCGATCGCGTGGGAGGCGATGTCCCCGAGGGCCCCGGACCCGGCGGTTTCCTTGTTCAGCCGCCAGGTCATGGGCGAGTTCGGGTCCACGAGCCAGTCCTGCAGGTAGGCCGCGCGGACGTGCCGGACGGTGCCGAGCCGGCCCTCCGCGATCAGCTCCCGGGCCAGCGCCAGGGCCGGGACCCGCCGGTAGTTGAAGCCGATCATGGACTGCACCCCGATGTCCCGTGCAGCACGGGCCGCCGCCGCCATGGCCTCGGCCTCGGCCAGGGTATTCGCCAGCGGCTTTTCGACGAGGACGTGCTTGCCGGCGGCCAGCGCTGCGATGGCGATTTCCGCGTGCATGAACCCCGGCGCGCAGATGTCCACGATCTGGATGTCATCGCGGGCGATCACCGCGCGCCAGTCCGTGGCGGACTCGGCCCAGCCGTACTTTGCGGCCGCCTCGGCGACGCCGTCCCGGTCGCGGCCGACCAGGACGCGCCGTTCGAAGGCCGGGACATCGAAGTAGCTGGCAACATTGCGCCAGGCGTTGGAGTGGGCTTTGCCCATGAACGCGTACCCGATCATGGCCACGCCCAAAGGGGGAGGGCCGGGGCTGGTTTCTTGGGAGTTCATTGCTGGTTCCTAGAGTGTGGAAGCGGTGGGGTCCCAGTCCTCGGGGAGGGCTGCGGAGGTGGGGGCGGAGCTTTCCACATCGATGAACGTGCCGGAATCGACCGACTCGGAGATCGAGACCATGGTGTCCAGGACGTGGTAGGCGAGGTTGCCGGTGGCGCGGTGCGGGACGCCGGCGCGGATGGAGCGGGCCATGTCCAGCACGCCCATGCCGCGGCCCTGGCTGGGGCCGGAGGCCGGAATAACGGTCCATTCCTCGTCGCCGGCGCGCCAAAGCCTGATGTCGCCGTCGAAGTAGTTCGGATCCGGCAGCGAAATGGTGGCCTCGGTCCCGGTGATCTCCACGAAGCCCATCCGCAGCCGCGGGGACTCGAAGCTGAACACGCTGTGGGAGGACGCGCCGGACTCGAACTGGGCCATGGCGGAGACGTGGGTGGGGACCTCGACCGTGAATTCCTCGCCCGCCTTGGGCCCGGTACCGATGACCCGGACCGCCTTGGCCTTGGAACCGGTCGCGGCCACGCGGCGCACAGAGCCGAACGTCTGCACCAGGGCCGTGAGGTAGTACGGGCCCATGTCGAACAGGGGCCCGGCGCCGTGCTGGAAGAGGAACGCGGGGTTGGGGTGCCAGGATTCCGGCCCGGGCGTCTGGAACGTGGTCATGGCCGTCAGCGGGGTGCCGATGTCGCCGCGTTCGATCAGCCGCCGCGCGGTCTGCAGCCCGGAGCCCAGGAACGTGTCCGGGGCGCAGCCCAGCCGCAGCCCGGCGGCGTCGGCCGTTTTCAGCAGGCCCAGGCCCGATTCGCGGTCCAGCGAGAACGGCTTTTCCGTCCAGACGTGTTTGCCGGCATTGACGGCGGCCGTGGCCACTTCCACGTGCGCGGCAGGGATGGTCAGGTTGACGATGATTTCGACGTCGGGGTGGTTCAGGGCGGCGTCCACCCCGCCCCATTCGGCAATGCCGTATTCCTTGGCCCGCGCCTCGGCCGCCTCTTCGAAGAGATCGGCGATCACGTGGACCTTAAGGTCGGGGAAGACGGTCAGGTTGTCCAGGTACTGCTTGCTGATGTTGCCGGCGCCGATGACGGCGACGCCCACCGGACCGCGGCCGGTCACACGGGTTGCCGGTACACGGTTCGCTGCGGCGCTCATGCGTTCACGCCCTGCGCGCTGGCGGAACCGCTCTGCAGGTAGCCCAGGGACTGGGCGATGCCCTCGAAGATGTCGCCGGAGTAGTCGTCGAATTCCACGACGCCGACTTCGAGGGACTGCGCCGCGGCGATGACGTCCCACACGGCGATCTTGCCCTGCCCGGCCGGCTGCTGCGCCTTGGTGTCCGTGGAGACGGGGCCGTCCTTGATGTGGATGAACCTGACCCGGTCGCCCAGGCGCTGCAGCAGCTGCACCGGGTCCTGGCCGCCGACTGCTGCCCAGTAGGTGTCCACTTCCAGGACGAGTTCCGGGTCCAGCAGCCCGGCGAAGTACTCCAGCGCCGTCTGGCCCTCGATGCTGGACTCCAGCTCCCAGGCGTGGTTGTGGTAGCCGACGCGGATGCCGTACCCGGCGCCCTTCTTGGCGGCGGCGTTGAGCTTCGCGGCGGTGGCCTGGATGTCCTCGGCCGACTGCCAGTGCTCGGCCGGGAGGTAGGGATCGATCACCGTGGTGATGCCCAGCTCCTTGGCCGCGGCGAAGATTTCGTCCTGGTCCTGGCTCAGCAGCGGGGCGTGGCCGGACGGCGCGGTCAGGCCGTTCTCCTTCAGCGCGGCGCCGAGCTCAGCGGTCGTGGCCACGAAGTTGTAGGGCTCAACCTGGGTGAAGCCGAGCTCGGCGACTCGCCTGATGGTGCCGGGCAAGTCTTCCTGGAGGGCGTTGCGGAGGGTGTACAGCTGGATTGAGTAGGAAATTGCGTTCCTTTGCGGGGAGTCGGTGGTTCTCAAGGAGGTGGGCCGCCCGGCGGTTAGCCGGCCGGCGTCGGGGTTCAGTGCCTAGCGGCCGGCGAGGGATCCGCCGATGCCGCCGACGCTGAAGTACTTGTTCAGGGCGGCGAAGACGATGATGGGCGGGAGCATCATGATCACAGCCAAGGCCATTACGGATGTCCAGTCAGTTTGATTCTGCTGGAAGAAGGACTGCACGCCCATGGGCAGGGTGAAGATTTCTGTGGAGCGCAGGAACACGATGGCAACCAGGTAGTCGTTCCAGGCCAGCAGGAAGGCGAAGATCGCGGTGGAGAGAACGCCCGGGAGCGAGTTCCGCAGCACCACCTTCGTGAAGCTGCCGAAGACCGAGCAGCCGTCGATCCAGGAGGCTTCCTCCAGGCTGATGGGGATGGAATCGAAGTAGGCGGCCATCATCCAGGTGGCCACGGTCATGGTCGAACCGACGTAGATGATGGTCAGGCCCATCAGGTTGTCCACCAGGCCCATCCCGGCGAACAGGATGAACAGCGGCACCACCGAGGTGATGATGGGCAGCGACTGCATGACGAACAGGAGCAGCGAGTAGCCGGAGACTGCCTTGCTGCGGCCGCGGGAGAGGACATAGCCTGCCGGGGCAGCGACGGCTACCGCGACCACCACCGTGCTGAGCGTGGTGATGAGGCTGTTCTGCAGCCAGGTCGAGGCGAGCGTCTCGGAGAATACGGAGCCGAAGTTCTCCAGCGTGAAGCCTGTGGCTGTGCTGGTGGGTCCGGGGGTGAAGGCGAGTACGACCGTGACCATGATGGGAACGAGCACGACGGCGGTGATGGCCAGGATCAGGGCGAAGCGCCACCAGCGGCCGCGCAGGCCGGCGTCGGACAAGGAACGGTTGGGCTTGCCGGTGTCGGCGACGCCGAGGACAGGGCCGGACTGGGGGTGGGCGTGGACTACTGCGCTCATTATTCGACGCTCGACTTTCGGATCTGGCGGTACAGCATGACCGAGACCACCACGAGGGTAATTGTCATAAGGAAGGCGATCGCGACGCCGGGTCCGGTCTGGAAGTCCTGGAACACGGTCCGGTAGGCCAGCACCACGAGGGAAGTGGTGGCGTCCACGGGTCCGCCGCCGGTGAGCAGATAGATGGTGGGGAAGTCGTTCACACAGAAGATCGTCATGAGGATCCAGCTGATGTACGTGGACCGGGCGATCAGGGGCAGCGTGATCTGGCTGAACTGCTGCCAGCGGCTGGCGCCGTCCATGCTGGCGGCCTCGTAGACGGTGGTGTCCACGGACGCCAGGGCCGCCGAGGTCATCATCATCATGAACGGGAAGCTGATCCAGACCTTGAACACCATGACGGTGATGGCCGCGAGGGTCGGATCCGCCAGGAACAGCGGGGTTCCCAGGCCGAGGTTCCGGAAAATGCTCGGGACGAGGCTGTCCGGTGTGCCCACCAGCCAGTTCCAGGCGGTGGAGGACACCACGATCGGGACCACCCACGGCAGGAGCAGGAGGATCTTGAAGAGTCCGCCGGCCGGGATCTTGGTGCGCAGCAGCAGGGCCAGGCCCAGACCGAGGAGCCAGGAGCCGAAGACTCCCACGATCGTGAACAGGAGCGTGAAGCGGGCGGCCTTCCAGAAGGCGTCGGAGGCCAGGACGTTGGCGAAGTTTTCCAGGCCGACGAATTCGCCGGTCTCGATCAGGGACCCGTCATGCGTGGCCTGCACCCCGGCGTACACGAGCGGGTAGCCGTGGATCAGCACGAGCAGGATGACGGAGGGCAGCAGGAGCCAGAAGAAGGTCTTGCGGGTCTGCGAGCTGAGCTTGCTCTTGCGGTTTGCGGGCTTGCCGGGCCCGCCGGGGGGGCCCCGGCTCAGGCCGGTCTGGGCTGTGGTCAATGCCATGGAAGGTCCGCTTACTTCTTCAGGACGGATTGCAGTCCGGACTGGAACGTCTGCAGTGCGGACTTGGCGTCGGTCTTGCCCGTGAGGATGGTCTGCGTGAACTGGTTAAGGGCCTGGCCGCCGTCGAGCACGGCAAGGTTGGCATTGAGCGTGTTGCCCTGCGAGGCGAACGTCTTGGCGATGGGCTGCCATTCCTTGACGATCTTGACGTTGTTGGGGTCGTTGGCAAACTCGGGGAGCTCGGTGATGGACTTGAACACAGGCAGGGCGGACATCAGCTTCTGCTGCCACAGCTGCTTCAACTGCCCCAGGTAGGCGACCAGGAAGGCCTCGGACGATGCCTGCGAGGGCGTGTTTGTGTACATCATGATGTTGTTGGGGAAGACAATCGTGGCCTTGTCCCCGTGCGGGCCCGTGATGGGGTCCGCGACAAGAAGGTCTCCCGAGGTGTCGCCGACGCGCTGCGGGACGTTGACCTGGAACAGGCCGAAGCCTGCCTTTTTGTCCTTCCACTGGGCGGACATGTTGTCGGTGGTGTAGCTGACCGCGGCGGGGTCCACGATGCCGTTGGAGACGAGTTCCGAGACGAACTCGATGGCCTCGACGTTGCGGTCGTTCATGACGTCCAGTTCGCCGTCCTTATTGAACACACCGCCGCCGTTGTTCACCATCATCATGATCATGGAGTGGTTGCCGTAATTGTTGCCGGCACCGGAGCCGGTGGTGAAGCCGAAGGCGCCGATCTTCTTCAGTGCCTTGCCCGCCTCCAGCAGGGTCGGCCAGTCGGTGGGGAGGGCCACTCCGGCCTTCTCGAACAGCGACTTCCGGTACCAGAACACGCGCATGTCCAGCTGCCATGGGACTGCCACGTAGCCCTTGTCCGACTTGAAGGGATCCAGGACGCCCGGCAGGAAGTCGTCGTACATGCCGTTCTTCTTCAGTTCCTCCACTACCTTGTCCGCGTAGGCGATCTGGCCCTGCTGCTCAAACTGGAAGGCCTGGAAGCCGCCGCCGGTGGACACCGCCGGTCCGGTCTTGGAGGCGATGGCCGAGGAGAACGTCTGGTAGAAGTTGTTCCACTGGATGGTCTGGTAGCTGGCCTTGAGGTTGCCCGAGGCCGGCGCGTAGCCCTCTGCGATCTTCTTGGCGGCGTCGTTGTAGGCCGGCGTGGCCCACGGCATGTCCCAGAACTTGATGACGCCGCTGCCGCCCCCGGACTGGGATGCGGAGCCGCCGCCGCACGCTGCGAGGAGCGGTGCGCTGGCCGCGGCTGCGGCAAAGCCCAGGAATCCCCGGCGGGAGAATGCGGTGGAGGTAACAGAGGACTTGATCGTCACGATGATTTCCTTTCATGACCGGGCCGCGGCGTCGCGGACGGTCTTCTCGACAGTGAGTTGATGCGGAAGGACTTGCTGGCAGTGCAGTTAGGGCAGATAAGACAGATAAGACAGATAAGGGAGTTAGTGCGGTTGTTGCGGTGAACGCGGTGAGTCGTGGAGCTGCCCGACGAGTTCCGTCAAGGCGGCAAACCGTTCCAGGTCGGCCTCCGGGGCGCCGGAGTCGACGGCGGCGCGGAGCCGCCTCCAGCTGTGCCGGTGGGCCGATTCGTAGATGGTGGGGAACGTGGCGGCCCCGGCGGCGGTGACCGACCGGACCTCCGCCGGCCAGCCTGCAGAGGCGTCCGGGAGGGTGATGTCCGCCCTTCCGGTCGAGGTCAGGACCGAAACTGTGGCCGTTGCGGGGAGCGAGGACGTGGTGATGCCCTGCAGGGCCGCCGGCGCCCCGCCCGGGAGGCTGCCGATCACGGTGTAGCCGTTGGCGTTGCGCTGGATGACCCGAAGGTCTTTCAGCTCCACACCGACGGCCAGGACCGTGCCAAGATGCCGGGTGAGCAGCACCTCCGGGTCGGTTCCGGGGACGCCCCACGCCACGGAGTCCAGCAGCACGGCGTCGGCCAGGGCGTCGGCGATGGCCGTCCGGACCGCGGCCTGGGACTCCGCGAGGATGGGGTTTGACGCCCATGTCTGGTCAAGGACCACCGCGGTGCCCGCCCTGGCGGCTGCCGCGGCCAGCGCCGCGGGGTCTTCCGCCACAGGATCAACGACGACGACGCCGCGGACTCCGCTGCGGACCGCTTCGGTGGCGGCAGCGGTCCAGCCGGCTGTGCCGGCGAGGGCGACGACGTCCGGCCCGCCGTCGGCCGGGGCGAAGGAAACCGGCAGGGATGCGACGACGGCGCCGACGGTGCCGCCCTGTTCGGCGTCCGGGTTGGCCTGGACCAAGAGCGGGGTGCTCATGCGCGGGCCTCCTCGTAGGCGGCGTCGCCGGCATCGACGCAAGCGGCGGCGGCGTCGGCGATCGCGAGGGCGAATTCCAGATCGTGGATCAGCGTCTCCGGGCGGGGGGCCGTTCCGGTGCCGTTGGCGATTTCGGCGAGTTTGCGCCATTCGCCCTCGTAACCGTTGTGGCCGAAGGGGCCCAGGACCGTCGTGCTGGCGGCGGTCCGGATCCGGGCGGTCGCCGACCCGGCGTGGACGTAGGACGGAGTGAAATCGATAGACAGGGAGGCGTCGTCGCCGATGGCCTCGAACGTCCAGGACGGCTCCCAGGTACCGTTCATCGCGGCGCGGAGTTCGATGGTCACCGCGCCTGCCCGCAGCGAGATGACGTAGCCGAATGGCAGGACGGTCTGCGCGTGCAGGACCTCGACATCCCGGAAATCCGGGGCGAACCGGCGGACCAGAGGCAGGTCGTGGATGGCCAGGCCCATGACGCCGCCGGTGAGCATGGCTTTCACGGCGGCGAAATCAGGGCCGGAAGCCTTGCCGGCGGCGGCGGAGGGCGCGGCGGGGGCGCGGCCCACGATCTCGGTCGCAAAGTCCTCGAAGCGGGGGTTGGGCGGCAGGACGATCGAGGACCGGACGGTGTGGACCTGTTCCGGCAGGCTGCCCCAGGCAGCTTCCGCCGCCAGCCAGCCCGGGTCAAAGGTGTGCATGGCGCCGACGACGATCGGCACCCCCGTTTCGGCGGACACGGCGGCGATGGCCGCGGCTTCCTCGCCGTTCATGGCAAAGGGCTTTTCACACAGGACAGCCTTCTTGCCGGCGCGGCAGGCGGCGATCACCTGGACGGCGTGGAACTGGTGCGGGCTGCAGATCGCGACGATTTCGACCGCGGGATCCGCCAGAAGCTCCTCCGTGCTGGTACTGAAGCGGGCCCCGACCCGGGCGGCCACGGATTCGGCGACCGCCGGGTCGACGTCCATGATGTGACGGACTTCCAGGATGTCCCGCAGCCTGGCGAGGGACGGGAGGTGGATCGCCTGCGTGACGGGGCCGGCACCCAGGATCCCCACGCCCAGCGGCGCCGGCGACGCATGTTCTTGGCTCGACAAGTTCGTTCATACCCCTTCGTAGTCCCGGAACCGTCCACTGACAGCCAGGCTGCCCAGGCCGGTGATCTGGCTCACAGCCAAAGCTAGAGACACTTTTGCCGGACGTCAAGCAAAAGTTGGAAACTACGTGTCAAACTTTGTGAAGCGTGACATGCAGAAGGTCTTCGTGCTATCACTTACTCATGAGTACGCCCCCCGGCACCGAACCCCCAGCCCCCGAAGCCGGCGGCAGCCTGTCCCGCGCCGGAGACCTCTTCCAACTCCTGCGCGACGGCAAGGCCCGGACCCGCGCGGAACTGGCCCTGACCACCGGGCTGGCCCGGTCCACTGTTGCGTCCCGTATCGACGCGCTGATGGTCTCCGGGCTGGTTGGCCCCGCTGGGGAGGCGAGCTCCAGCGGCGGCCGCCCGCCGTCGCGCTTTGCCTTCAACCCCGCCGCCCGCGTCGTCCTGGCGGTCGACGTCGGCGCCACCCATGTGATCATCGCCGTCACCGATCTCAACGGAAAAGTGCTCGCGGAGCGCCGCCTGGCACAGGACGTCGCCGACGGCCCGGTGGTTGTCTTGGACCGAGTGATCGAGGAAGGGCTACGGCTGCTCGGCGGGGCCGGCCGCGGCACCGCGGACCTGGCCGGCGCCGGGATCGGGCTGCCCGGACCCGTGGAACACGCCACCGGCATGCCGGTGAAGCCGCCGATCATGCCCGGCTGGGACGGGTTCGACGTCGTCCGCCATGTCCAGCGGTCCCTTCCGGTGCCGGTCCTGGTGGACAACGACGTGAACATCATGGCGCTGGGGGAGCGCACGGCGCACTGGCCCGACGACGAAAACTTCCTGTTCATCAAGGTGGCCACCGGCATTGGGGCGGGCATCATCAGCAGCGGCCAGCTCCAGCGCGGAGCCAACGGGACGGCCGGCGACCTCGGACACGTCCGGGTTCCGCGTGGCGATGACGTGCTGTGCCGTTGCGGGAACTACGGGTGCCTCGAAGCACTGGCGTCCGGGCCCGCCGTCGCCAAGACGCTGACGCAGCAGGGCTTGCCGGCGCACGACGGCGGCGACGTGCTGCGCCTCGTCGCGGAGGGCAACCTGCAGGCCATCCAGGCGCTGCGGCAGGCCGGCCGGGACCTCGGCGACGTCCTCTCCACGGTCGTGAACCTCCTGAACCCCTCGGTGATTGTGATCGGCGGCAGCCTCGGCCAAGCCGGAGAGCATCTGATGGCCGGCGTCCGCGAAGTGGTTTACCGGCGCTCGCTGCCGCTGGCCACGACGCATCTGCGGATCGGCGTGTCCCGGGCCGGCGACCAGGCCGCCATCCTCGGCGCCAGCCAGATGGTCACGCAGCACGTGCTCTCACCCGCCGTCATTGAGGCGACCCTGCAGGCCACGGGCTAGGGTCCGCCGGCCCCGGCCCTCGCCCGGAATTTTCAGCGCAGCTTGAAAATGGTGCGGTGCCAGTCCTTTTCCGCGCTGCCGCTCAGCTCGAACATCACGTGCTTGACCTGGGTGTACTCCTCGAAGGAGTAGGCGGACATGTCCTTGCCGAAGCCGGACTGCTTGAAGCCGCCGTGGGGCATCTCGGAGATGATCGGGATGTGGTCATTGACCCACACGCAGCCCGCGTTGATCTCCCGGGTCGCGCGCATGGCCCGGTGCACATTGCTGGTCCAAGCGGAGGCCGCCAGCCCGTAGACAGTGTCGTTGGCCAGGCGGATGGCCTCGTCATCGTCGTCGAAAGGCAATACCACCAGCACCGGGCCGAACACTTCATCCTTGACGATCTCGCTGTCCGGGGCGGCGTCAATGATGAGCGTTGGCGGGTAGAAGGCACCCCGGGCCAAGACGCCTTCGCTGGGGATTTCGCCGCCGGTGAGCACCTTCGCATAGCCGCGGGCACGCTCAACCATTCCGGCGACGTGCTCGCGGTGCTTGAGCGAGACCAAAGAACCGAGGTCCGCGCCCTCGTCGTCCTGCAAGCCCAGGCGGATGTCCCGGAAACGCGTCGCGAGCTTGTCCACGAATTCCTGATAGATGGAACGGTGCACAATGGCCCGTGTGGCCGCCGTGCAGTCCTGGCCCGAGTTGATCAGGCTCCCGGCGACCGCGCCGTGCACTGCGGCGTCCACGTCGGCGTCCTCGAAGACCACGAACGGCGCCTTGCCGCCCAGCTCGAGATGAACCCGCTTGGTGTTGAGGGCCGCGGCTTCCAGCACGGTGCGGCCGATCGCGGTGGATCCGGTGAAGGAAACCATGTCTACGCCTTCGTGGCGCATCAGTGCCGCGCCCACTTCGGGACCGGTGCCCACCAGGACGTTGACGACGCCGGGCGGCAGCCCGGCGTCGCTGAGCACTTGGGCGAACATTACCGATGTCAGGGGCGTGATCTCGGCCGGCTTGAGGACGATCGTGTTGCCCGCAGCGATGGCCGGAAGAATCTTCCATGCCGCCATCTGCAGCGGATAGTTCCAGGGTGCAATTGAGCCCACCACGCCGATGGGTTCGCGACGAATGCTGGACGTGTGCCCGGGCGAATACTCGGCCGTTGCCTTGCCTTCAAGGTGGCGCGCGGCGCCAGCGAAGAACTCAATGTTGTCGATCGTGCCCGGGACGTCAAAACCCCTGGTCAACCGCAGGGGTTTGCCGGTCTGGCTGCTCTCCACACGGGCGAATTCCTCGGCCCGCTCCGTCAGGATCGACGCGAAACGGTGCAGTATCGCGGACCGTTCGCCCGGTGTCGTGCGGGCCCACGTGGCGAAGGCCGCGCGGGCTGCCGCGACAGCGCGGTCAACGTCGGCCGCACTGGCAAGGTCCACGGTGGCCACAACCCCGCCGGTGGCGGGGTTCACGACGTCGTGCGTGTGGGTGGAAGTGCCCTGCTCGGTGCGGCCGTTGATGAATTGGTACATGATGCTCCCTCGGGGGATGGATGGGTAGTTGATGCCGGGGCGACGCCCGTGACGCGGCTCCCTACTACCGGACCCCCTGTTGGCGGGTTCCCGGCTAGCGGGTGCCCTCGCGCTCGGCGGAATCGAGAATGGCGCTGAGGCCCGCGGAGAAGACGTTCAGGCCGTCAAGCCCCAGGAGGCGATCGCGGTGTTCCTCGATCAGCGGGAAGCCGCTGACCGAAGCGACTGCAACCGCCTGGAGCCAGGGCTCGTGGCCGTCCGAGCTCGGTTTGGCCAGCACTTCCTGGGCGATGCCGGATCCGTGCCCCAGGGTGTAGCTCTCCAGCGCGCCGTAGTAGTGCACCAGCCGGTCCCCGGATAGACCGGCGTCCCGCAGGCAACCGAGGACGAATTCGATGCAGTGAAGTTCGCCCTGGCCGAAGGTGTCGGTGGCAAAGGCATCGCAGCCAATCGACGGGTACTTGATGAAGACTTCGATCAGGGTGTGGAGGTAGCGCTCCAGGCGGGGCCGCCAGTCCAGGGGCGCGTCTGAAGCGGTTGCTTCTTCAAGCGCCATGGAGAAGAGCCTGTCCAGCGCCGCGCGCAGGATCGCGTCCCGGTTGCGGAAGTGGCGGTACATGGCGGTGGGGTTCACATCGAGTGCCTCGCCGAGGCTTTTGAACGTGAAGCGGGACTGGGGTTCGTCCCGTGCAAGTTCCAGCACGGCGTCGACGATCATGTCTGCATCGAGACGTACTCGACGGTCCGTGGGTTGTTCCTCGACTCGACCGGGCCTGGGCTGGGCCACGTATCACCGCCTCTCCTGAAGTTCTCTTCCCTGCGTGCGATCCCCACGGTACACGAGTCCCGGCACTCCTAGTCAAAGGTATTGTCATTGCCGTTGTCAACGCCGTTGACATACTGTTTTTAGCCACATAGTGTGACGCAGGACACCAGACGTTTGCGAGGAAGGGAACCCATGGCCTGCGCTGAGACGATTTTTGAGAACGGTTGGATATACACGGGCGAGGACGAGCGCCCTGTCCGCGCCGCCCTGGCTGTTGCCGGCGGGCGTGTACTGGCAGTAGGGGACGGCGCGGAATTAGCCTCGCTGGTCACCAGCGCCACAAACCGCGTGGACCTGCGCGGACGCCTCCTCGTCCCCGGGTTTCAAGATGCCCACGTCCACCCGATCATGGCCGGCGTCGAACACCTGCAGTGCGACCTCACCCAGACCACCAGTGCCGAGGACGCAGTGGCCGCGGTGCGCCGCTACGCCGAGTCACATCCAGACGAGCCGTGGATCATCGGCGCGGGCTGGTCGATGGACTGCTTTCCCGGTGGGACGCCCACCCGGCAGATGCTGGACGCGGTGGTATCTGACCGCCCGGTGCTGGTCCAGAACCGGGACCACCACGGGGCCTGGGCCAACACAAAGGCCTTCGAACTGGCGGGGATCGACGCCGGGACGCCGGACCCCGACGGCGGCCGTCTCGAACGTGAGGCCGACGGCTACCCCGCAGGCACCATCCATGAGGGTGCGATGGGACTCTTTGACCACGTGCACCCGGGCATCTCCCCGGAACAGGCCTACGAAGGGTTGCTCTGGGCGCAGGAGCTCATGCTCTCCTATGGCATCACGGCGTGGCAGGATGCCTGGGTGGGTACCTCCCAGAGCCCATTCGGGGACACCCTGGAGACTTACCTCAAGGCGCTCGACGCCGATGATCTCCGGGTCCGCGTCCGGGCAGCGCAGTGGTGGGATCGCTCAGCCGGCCGGGGACAGCTCGCGGAAATCCTGGCGCGCCGCGATCGTGTCGCCGACGCCTGCGATCCGCTGCGGTTGTCCGCGGCAACGGTGAAGGTCATGGTGGATGGGGTGGCGGAGAACTTCACAGCCGCCATGCACACGCCGTACCGCGATCGCCACGGACACCACACGGACAACCACGGCATCGAGTTCTTTGACCCTGCGCAGTTGCGGGAGTTCGTCACAGACCTCGACGCCAACGGGTTCCAGGTCCACTTCCACGCACTGGGCGACCGCGCCGTCACCAATGCGCTCGACGCCGTCGAGCAGGCACGCACTGTCAATGGCCCCGGCACTAACCGCCACCATCTCGCCCACCTTCAGGTGGTCCGCACGGCGGACGTGCCGCGTTTCGCGGCCCTCGGGGCAGCAGCCAACCTCCAAGCACTCTGGGCCTGCCACGAAGAACAATTGGACGTACTGACGCTGCCTTTCCTGGAGGCCGATGCTGAGGAAAGGCACTACCCCTTCGGCGAACTCGCGGCGGCAGGGGCACATCTTGCCGCGGGAAGTGATTGGGCAGTCTCGTCGCCCAACCCCGTCCTGGCCATCCACGTTGCCGTAAACAGAGTGGAGCCAGGTGGCGCGCAGCAACCGCTCGGCCCGGAACACCACAAACTCTCCCTCAAGCAGATCCTTGATGCCTACACCCAGGGCACCGCATGGATCAACCACCTGGACTCCGACACCGGCATCATCCGCCCCGGGGCCCTCGCCGACCTGGCGATCCTTGACCGGAACCTCTTCGACATCCCCGCGGAGGAACTGCACACCGCCCAAGTGGACGAAACCTGGATTGCCGGCGAGCGCGTCTTTGCCCGGCTGGATCCGTCATAGAACCGGGACGCCATTCATGATTAGAGGAAGGAAGCGCATGGCTCCCACACGCACATCGCGTCGACGGCTGGGCGCCGTCGTCGCTGGTTGCTCGGCCATTGGCCTCATGCTCAGCGGGTGCGGCACAACTGCGGGCGGCACCGTCGCCGCCAAATTCACCCTGAGCAATTCGACGCCCAAACCCAACAAGGAAATTGACCAGTTCAGCTGGGCGCTCTACGCCGAGCCGTTTTCGCTCGACTACGCCTACGCGTTCGACTACCCGGACAACCAGGTCCTCGCAAACATGTGCGAATCGCTCTTCCGTTGGAACCCCGACCTGACCTCTGCGCCGGGGCTGGCAACCAAATTTGAGCACCCTGACGACCTGACTTGGGTGTACACCATCCGGCAGGGAGTCCACTTCCACGACGGCAGCCTCCTGACGGCCGCGGACGTGGTGGCCTCGCTCAAGCGGCATGTCGATGAGAAGGTCGGTTCCTTCTGGGCTTCCTCCTTTGAACGAGTGGCCGACATCCAGAAGACCGGCGACTACGAGGTCACCATCACCACCAGTGTCCCGGATTACGCCTTGAACTCCGCGCTGGTCGGGGCGCCCGGCGTCGTGGAATCCGCCAAGACCCTCGCCAAGGACGGCGCGGACTACGGCAACGCCACCACAGGCGTGAATTGCACGGGCCCCTTTGAATTTGACCACTGGGACGCCGGGGAGGGCATCACGCTCAAGCGCTTCGACGACTACTGGGACCAAAGCCTCAGGGCCAAGGCGAAGGAGATGACCTTTAAGATCCTCCCCGACGCCAACGCACGGGTTAACGCCCTGCAGACCGGCGAGATCGATGGCAGTTGGCAGGTTCCCTCCAACGCACTGGACATCCTCAAAGCCAACACAGACGCCGGAAACGTCTACTTTGGCAACGACACTTCGGTGCAAAGCCTGGTCACATCAAATCTCAACGGCGTCTTCGGTGACGTCCGGGTCCGCAAGGCCCTCATGATGGCCATCAACCGTGAAGCGCTCCTACAGGCGGCAGAACAGGGCTACGGAACGACGACCGATGCGCTGACCACCAAGAACGTATGGGTGGGTGCCCAGCCTTCCACGGTCAATTCGGCCTTCGAATCGCTCGACAAACAGGAATACAACCTTGATGAGGCCAGGCGCCTCATCAAGGAAGCCGGCGCTACAGGCAAGAAGTTCGTCTACGCGACGGCGTCCCTCACCGCGGCCTTCGACATCACCTCGCGTGCCGTTGCTTCGGCTGCCCGGGAAATCGGCCTGGCACCGGAGATTCAGACCATGTCAAATGACAAGTACACGACGCTGTTCTCCGACCCCGAGGCCCGCAAGGGTGTCGATCTCTTCGAGACGTCCTGGTACCTCTCCAGCGCCGAACCCCTTGAAATGTACTCCGTGCTGCGTACCGGCGATTTCAGCAATTACGGTGGCTGGTCCAACGCCGAGTATGACCAACTCATCAACAGCGCGGTCGGCACCGAAGACGACGCCGAGCGAAACCGGCTCACGGCCCAGGCGGCGAAAATCGCCAGCCAGGACGTGGTCTGGTCCCCGCTCTATGAGACCGTCACCGCACTGTGGCTCGGCAAGCGCATCACGGGCGTGACGCCGTCGATCAACTACATGTACTACCCCTGGGCAGCAACGATTGGAGGCCGGTAGCCGTGGCTGTGACCCAACTGGCAGCACCACCCGCCCCGCCGACCCCCGCAACGAAGAAAAGCCCGACGGCGGCACCATTAGCCCTGGTGCTCCGCAAGGTAGGAACGCTGCTGATCACCATGTTCTTCGCCTCACTGATCGTGTTCTTCTCACGCTTTGTCCTGCCGGGCGACCCGGCGCGCTTCCTCCTGCGCGGCCGGAGCCCCAAACCGGAGGCCCTCGCGGAGATCACCAAGCAGTTCGGCCTGGACAAGCCTCCGATCGAGCAGTATTTCACGTGGATCGGAGGCATCCTCCACGGTGACTGGGGCCGCTCGCTGACCTACCGCCAGAGCGTGAGCGATGTGCTGCTCAACCGCCTGCCTGTGACGCTGGAACTCGTGGCCCTGGCCGCCGTCTTCATCACAGTCCTGGGCCTCATTGCCGGCATGCTCGCAAGCTTGAACAAGGGCGGCTGGGACCGCTTCATCCTCATCACGGTCACGGCAGCCGGTGCCATACCCCCGTTCGTTGCGGCGATTGCCCTGACCGCCCTCTTCGCGGTCCAGTTGGGGTGGTTTCCTTCCTTCGGCAGCGGTGATGAAGGGCCGAGCCGGCTTTGGCACCTGACACTCCCTGCCCTGGCGCTGGGCGTGACCTTCATTGCCTTCATGGCCCGGGTGACGCGTTCCTCAATGAACGAACAACTCACCCGCGAACACGTGGAGGTGGCCACCAGCCGCGGCCTCACACGCAGTTCCGTGGTGTTCCGGCACGTGCTCCGCAACGCCCTCGGCCCCATCCTGACAGTGAGCGGTGTACTGATCGCCGGCCTTCTGGTCTCCAGCGCCATCGTGGAACAGACATTCGGCCTGACCGGGATCGGCCAGCTTCTGGTCCAGTCGATCGACCGGCTCGACTTCGCGGTGGTTCAGGCGATCGTCATGATCATTGTCACGGCATTCGTCCTGGCCAACACGGTAGTCGATCTCATCCAACCCCTCATTGACCCGCGGATCGCCGCAGGAACGGAGTCCCGATGACTCTCACAGGAACGCTTCCCCTCCTGAGGACCCGCCGCTACGGAAGCCTCCTGTCGGTCACGGGTTGGGTGGCAGTGACGGTAACGCTCGTCGTCGTGCTTCTCTCCCTGCTCGCCCCGGTCCTGGCCCCGTACGATCCGGACTTCGTCGATCTTTCCAGCGTGCTGAGCGGGCCGAGCAGCGCCCACTTGCTCGGCACCGATGCCCTGGGCCGCGACCTGCTCAGCCGCCTCATGTTCGGGGGGCGTACCTCGCTCGTCGGCCCGTTGATTGTGGTGGCAGCGTCCACGGTCCTGGGCCTGCTCTTGGGCCTGGCAGCCGGATGGACGGACGGCTGGATCAGCAGGATCCTGACCCGCGTCTTCGACCTGCTCTTCGCCTTCCCCGCACTGCTGCTCGCCATGCTGGCCATTGCCATCTTCGGCAAGGGCCTCATGGCGCCGATCCTGGCCATGACCATCAGCTACATCCCGTACGTAGCGCGTTTGACGCAGCAGTTGGTGGTCGCCGAACGGAGCCGGCCATATGTCCAGGCCTACCGGGTGCTGGGATTCCGGACTCCCTGGGTGGTGCTGGGACGGGTGATGCCAAACCTGGTGCCCACCGTTGGCGCCCAGTCCACGCTCAACTTCGGCTATGTGCTCGCCGACCTCGCGGCACTGTCCTTTATTGGCCTCGGCATCCAGCCGCCAACCTCCGACTGGGGAGCCATGATCGAGGAGGCCCGGGGCGCACTGCTCGGCGGCCATGTGCTGCCGGCCCTTCTGCCCGCGCTCGTCGTCGTTCTTATTGTCGTGTCCATCAACGTCATCGGTGAGGAACTCTCCGACCGGATTGGAGGCAAGCTTTCATGAGCAAGCTCCTTGAAATTGACCAGTTCACGCTGCACTTCCCCGGCCGCGGGGCGCTCCTGAACGAGGTCTCACTGCACGTCGACGACGGCGAGGCCGTCGCCCTGGTGGGCGAATCTGGTTCCGGGAAATCGCTCACCACCCGGGCCGCTCTGGGGCTCTTTCCGGAAACCTCCAGGCTTTCCGGGTCCGTGAAGGTACAGGGCCTGGACACGACGAGTGCCCCGGCGGCCAAGTTGCTGCAACTGCGCCGCAACCACGCCTCCATGATCTTCCAGGACCCGCGCGCCGGCATCAACCCGGTACGCACGGTGGGGGATTTCCTCACCGAGACGCTGGTGAGATGGCGTGGCCTGAGCCGGGAAGAATCGGTCGAGCGGGCCATCACGCAGCTGGAACAGGTGGGCCTGCGGCGGACCAAAGAGATGATGCGGCAGTATCCGCACCAGCTGTCCGGGGGCATGCTCCAGCGTGTCATGATTGCGGCCGCGCTGCTCGATTCGCCCGAACTGCTCTTGTGCGACGAGCCGACCACGGCCCTGGACGTCACCACTCAGGCCGGGATTCTCGAATTGCTGCGCGAACAGCAACAGGCGCGGGGCATGGGCATGCTGTTCATCACGCACGACCTGAACCTCGCCGCCTCCCTGTGCGATCGGGTCTACGTGTTGCGCAAGGGCGAAGTTGTGGAGCATGGCGCGGCATGCGACGTGTTCTTGAGCCCGCAGGCGGACTACACCCGCCAGTTGGTCGGCGCCACGCCGCGCATCGAGATCGACAAGGTCCCGACAGCGCCCGCGGCCGACGGCACCATGCCGCTGCTCTCGGTCAAGGGCCTGGGCCGGCACTATGAGTTGCCGGGCGGTGAAATGCTGACCGCCCTGAACGATGCCACGTTCACCCTTGCCCGTGGCGGTTCCGTGGGCGTTGTGGGCGAGTCAGGTTCGGGCAAATCCACGTTGGCTCGGATGATTGTTGCGCTCGAGACGGCCGATGAGGGCGAACTCGTGATCAACGGCCGGGTCCGTCCGCAACGCCCCCTCCGGGCGGGTGAACGCAAGCTCCTGGCCAAAGACGTTCAGATTGTCTTCCAGGATCCCTACCTTTCCCTGGATCCGAGGATTGCCGTGGGTAAGGCGGTGGCGGATGTTTTCCGGCTCCACCAGGGACAGGGGCGGGCAGACGCCGTGCAGAGCGCCCGGGAGCTTCTCGAACGCGTGGGCATCGGCCCGGAGCGCTTCGACTCCAAACCGCGGGCACTTTCGGGCGGGCAGCGGCAGCGCGTGGCGATTGCCAAGGCCCTCGCTGCGCGGCCCAAGCTGCTGGTCCTGGACGAGGCCACCAGTGCCCTGGACGTCTCGGTCCAGGCGCAAGTGCTGGAGCTCGTGGAGGAGGTGCGTGCGCAGCTGGGCCTGACCATTCTCTTCGTGACCCATGATCTTGCCGTGGTCTCCAGGCTGTGCGCGGAGCTTCTCGTGCTGCAGCAAGGTCAGATCGTGGAGCAAGGGTCCACGGCGAAGATCTTGTCGGCGCCCGCCCACGACTACACCCGCACGCTCATCGGCTCAAGGCCGCGGGCCCTCTGGGAAGAGCAACCCGTTTAATTCGACATCAATGCCCGGCGCCCTGCGCCGCAGGCGGTGCCCGGGGCACCCACAACAGGGTGCCCCGGGCACCCACATATAGGAGAGATTCAAGTGCATACAACCGTTTTTGAGCGGAACTTCCCGGGTTCGGCAATTGTTGAGCAGGCTTTGGCGGACACCGTGCACCGACCATTCTGGATCGACGACCTGGGCGCTGACGTAGTCCGGTACCCCCAGCTTGATGGTGAGCTTCAGGCCGATCTGGTAGTAGTGGGCGCGGGCTACACCGGCCTGTGGACGGCCCTGCGGGCCAAAGAACGCAACCCGGAACTGGACGTGATCGTCGTCGAGGCGCAACGCGTTGGCTGGGCGGCGTCCGGCCGCAATGGCGGGTTCTGCGTTGCGAGTCTGACGCATGGCTATGAGAACGGCAAAAACCGCTGGCCCAAGGAACTGGACCAGTTGGAGCGACTGGGAATGGAAAACCTGGACGGGATCCAAGAGACCGTGGAGCGCTATCAGATCGATTGCGACTTCGAGCGCACAGGCGAGTTCAACGTGGCCGTGGAGCCGCACCACGTTGAATGGCTCAAGGGCGAAGGCGGGGGTGGGGTGTTCCTCGACACGGATGCCATGCGCGCGTCGGTGAATTCGCCAACCTACCTCGCC
Organism: Arthrobacter sp. P1_H7; assembly: GCF_056405215.1. Classification (NCBI taxonomy): domain Bacteria; kingdom Bacillati; phylum Actinomycetota; class Actinomycetes; order Micrococcales; family Micrococcaceae; genus Arthrobacter; species Arthrobacter sp. P1_H7. The sequence continues at coordinate 99,603 of NZ_JBFUCO010000012.1, forward strand.
GGCCGGTGGCACAAGGACGGGGCCGCGATGCTCCATCCCGCCAAACTGGCCGCGGGACTGGCCCGTGCAGTGACAGAGCTGGGCGTGCAAATCTTTGAAGAGTCCCGCGTCAGCGGGCTGGAGGAGCTATCCGACGGCGTCCGCGTGCACACGGGATCGGGCGGCGTGCGTGCCAAGCGAGTAGCCCTGGCCACCAACGTCTTCCCCTCCCTCCTGAAACGGAACAGCTTCATGACCGTGCCGGTCTACGACTACGCACTCATGACCGAGCCGCTCACGGACGAACAGCTCGAAGCCATTGGCTGGAAGGAACGCCAAGGCATCGGCGACATGGCCAACCAATTCCACTACTACCGCCTCAGCAAGGACAACCGCATTCTGTTCGGCGGCTACGACGCCATCTATTACGCAGGGCGGGAGGTCAAGGAGGCGTACGAGGACCGCGAGGAAACGTTCAGGAAGCTGGCCAGCCACTTCTTCACGACCTTTCCCCAGCTGGAGGGCTTGAGGTTCAGCCACAAGTGGGGCGGCGCCATCGACTCCAGCACGCAGTTCTGCACCTTTTTCGGTACGGCACGAAAGGGCCGGGTGGCCTATGCCGCAGGCTTCACGGGTCTGGGTGTCGGATCCACCCGCTTTGCCGCGGACGTCATGCTGGATCTGCTGGCCGGCCAGGAAACCGAGCGCACGCGCCTTGAGATGGTGCGCAAACGCCCGCTCCCGTTCCCGCCCGAGCCCTTCGCCTCGATTGGGATCAACCTGACCCGCTGGTCGATGGACCGGGCCGATCACAACGCGGGCAAACGGAACCTGATCCTCAAAACGCTCGACGCCGTGGGGCTGGGTTTCGACTCCTAGACACCCCGGTTCACCCCAACAGAGGAGGCGCAGCATCAATGACGGACACATCGGCACACACCGCGGCACTCGGCCTCGACCTGAAGCACCAGCCGCTACCCGCCGACCAGGTTGTCCTGGGGAATCCCCGCACCGCGGTTCACGAGCTGGAGGACCTGGCGGGATGCGGCGTCGGTGTATGGGAAATGACCCCGGGCACTGCCATTGATACGGAGACCGAGGAGGTCTTTGTAGTCCTGAGCGGGAAGGCCCGGATCGTGTTCCTCGACGACGGAAGCACCTTGGACGTCGCCACTGGCGACGTCGTACGGCTGCGCCAGGGGCAACGGACGTCGTGGACCGTCACCGAGACGCTGCGCAAGATCTATTTCACGGGCCAATAACCACGCCAATAGCCGCCCCGGCAGCGTCACATTCCGCGGCCGCGGCGGGGGCCCGTGATAGCAATGGGACTGATGAAATCATATTTCAGCCCGCCCGCCGAGCGACGGCCCATCCCGTGAGTGGCGTGACCCGGGCGCCGCGCGGCTGGCTCCTCATGCTCGCGATCGGGCTGATCGCGCTGAACATGCGCGGCCCGTTGGTGGCCGTCGCCCCGGTGATCGCCCAACTGGAGGACGATCTCGGGTTCACCCCGGTGGAATTGGGATTCCTGACCGGCATCCCGGTGCTGTGCTTTGCCCTGGCCGCGCCGCTGGCCTCGCTGGCCGGGCGCAAGCTGGGGCCCGAGTTCGCCATCACCCTGACCCTGCTCGGCGTGCTTTTCGGCGTCGTGGTCCGCTCGGCCGGCGGGGGAGCCCTGGTCATGCTGGGCACCGTGATCCTCGGCGTCGCCATCACGATCGGCAACATCGTGGTCCCGCTGATCATCCGGCGTGACTTCACCCCCGCCCGGCAGGGCGCGGCAATGGGCACCTACACTGCGGCGCTGAATATCGGCTCGTTCCTGACCTCCATGGTGTCGGCGCCGCTGGCTGAACTCCTGGGCTGGCGGCCCGCGATTGCCGCGAGTGGCCTCTTCGCGGTGGCGGCCGCCGCCGTCTGGGTGATCGCGGTTGGCCGGCGGGCCTTCATTCCTGCCGCCGTCCCCGCGGCGGACCCGCGGCGTCCCGGCAAGCTCACCTCCCGGTGGATCACGGCGGCGCTGACCTTCGGGTTCGCCGGGCAGGCGTTCTCCTACTACGGAGTGACCGCCTGGCTGCCGAGCCTGCTCTCGGACGAACTCGGCATGGCGCCCGCGGCCGCCGGGGCAGGGTCATCGCTCTTCCAGATCCTGGCCATCGTGGGCGGACTGGGCGTGCCGCTGGCGGCCCGGTTCGCCAGTACGACGGCGGTGGGCCTCACCCTTGGGCTGCTGTGGCTCACCGTACCCGTGGGCCTGCTGCTCGCACCGGAGCTGTGGTGGCTGTGGTGCTCCTTCGGAGGTGTGGCCCAGGGCGGCGGCATCACCCTGATCTTCCTGGCCATTATCCGGCTGGCGCGGGACCAGGCCTCGGCGGCCCGGATGTCCGCGGTCGTCCAGGGCACGGGATACTCCTTCGGGGCAGTGGCACCGACCCTGCTGGGCTACGTCCACGGGACCACCGGTGCCTGGACCGGACCGCTGCTGATGATCCTGTGCTCCGTGGCCGCGTTCATCCTGGGCACCGCGCTGTCCCTGCGCCGGGTACCGAAGCCACATTGATTCGCTGTCGCGCGCGTCGGGATGATTTCAATCGAGACGACAGGTAAGGCCCATGTTCGCGAGGAACATGGGCCTTACCTGTCGTCTCGACGCCGTTGTCGAGTACGTGGGGGTTTTCCGTTGCTGGGCTGCCACCCGGATTTCGGGGTGCCTGTTGCGAAGGGCCTGGCAGCCCAGCCAACGGAAATCTTTGCGGACCCGGTTGCCCGGGACGCGGAGTCCTACGCCGGAACCAGCGCGGTGTCCCCAGCGGCGACGTCGGCGCCGTCGCGCCCTTCATGCAGGAAGCGGTCGTAGGCCGGCAGCGTCAGGAACGCCGGGAACTCGCTGCTGAGGGTAACTTCCTCGAAGATGTCCCGCGCGTCGGCGAAACGGTCCCCCTCGAAGCGCTCCAGCTTGGCGAATTCCTCGTCCAGCATGTCCTCCACCCACTCCCGGGTGACCACATCGCCGTGGTCCGTGATGGCCCGGGCGAAGATCCACTGCCACAGCTGCGAGCGGGAGATCTCCGCGGTGGCGGCGTCCTCCATCAGATTGTGGATGGCCACCGCGCCGTTCCCGCGCAGCCACGACTCGATGTAGCGGATCCCCACTTCGATGTTGTTCCGGATGCCCTGTTCGGTGATGGTTCCGGTGGTAGCGGAGATGTCCAGGAGCGCGCGGTCGTCCGGCGTGACGTCCTCGCGGAGGCGCTCGAGCTGGTTCGGACGCTCGCCGAGGACGGCGTCGAACACCTCGCGGCAGACCGGCACCAGGTCCGGGTGCGCCACCCAGGAGCCGTCGAAGCCGTCGCCGGCCTCGCGGGTCTTATCCGCGCGGACCTTCTCGAAGGCGATCGCGTTGGCAGCCTGGTCTTTGCGGTTGGGGACAGCCGCGGCCATGCCGCCGATCGCCATGGCACCGCGCTTGTGGCAGGCCCGGACGAGCTGTTCGGTGTAGGCGCGCATGAACGGCTGGGTCATGGTCACCTGGCCGCGGTCCGGGAGCACGAAGCGCGGTCCCCGGGTGCGGAAGTTCTTGATCAGGGAGAAGATGTAGTCCCAGCGGCCGGCGTTCAGGCCCGCGGCGTGGTCGCGGAGTTCGTAGAGGATCTCCTCCATCTCGAACGCCGCGGTGATGGTCTCGATCAGCACGGTGGCGCGGATGGTGCCCTGCGGGATGCCCAGCAGGTCCTGGGCCAGGATGAAGATGTCGTTCCACAGCCGGGCCTCGAGGTGGTTCTCGATCTTCGGCAGGTAGAAGTACGGTCCCTTGCCCTGGGCGATCAGCCGGCGGGCGTTGTGGAAGAAGTACAGCCCGAAGTCCACGATCCCGCCGGCAACGGGCGTGCCGTCGATGAGCATGTGCTTTTCCGGCAGGTGCCAGCCGCGCGGGCGGACCACAATCGTCGGAAGGTCTTCTGCGGCGCGCAGCTTGTACTCCTTGCCCTCCGGTGAAGTGAAGTCGATCCGGCGTTCCAGCGCGTCCGTCAGGTTCAGCTGGCCCTGGATCACGTTGCGCCAGGACGGGGTGGAGGAGTCCTCCATGTCCGCGAGCCACACCTTGGCGCCTGAGTTCAGCGCGTTGATGGTCATCTTCTTATCGACCGGCCCGGTGATTTCCACGCGGCGGTCCTCCAGACCCGGGGCCGGGGGAGCGACGCGCCAGTTCGGGTCGTTGCGGACGGACTCGGTCTCGCGCAGGAACCGAGGGTCCTGGCCCTTGGAGATCTGCTGGCGGCGTTCCTGCCGTGCCTGCAGCAGTTCCCGACGGCGCCCGGCCGTGGCCTTGTGCAGCTTGGCAATAAACGCCAGCGCGTCCGGCGTCAGGACCTCGCTCTGCCGGCAAATCGGCTGCGCGGTCAACGTGATCCCGTTGATAGTGAAGTTGTCAGTGAAGCTGTTCATTTCAATCTCTCCTAATCAGGAAGAAGCGGGTTCGACGGCGGTTGGCGACGTGCGCTGGAGACGGCGGGACGGATGCTCCGGAAGCGTGCGTAAAAGGGGCCCCATTGCCGCCTCGCTGAGATGGGTAGCGGCGAAGGCGGCAATGGGGATTAGCACGCGGAGGAGTGTTCGGTCCGCTGGCGGAGTTGCCGGCGTCGGATGTCTAGTGGAACTGGCCTTCTTCGGTGGATCCCACCAGGGCCAGGGTGGACGCGTTCGGGTTGAGCGCGGTGGCGATGTCGTCGAAGTAGCCGGTGCCGACTTCGCGCTGGTGCTTGGTTGCGGTGTAGCCGCGGGACTCGGAGGCGAATTCCTTCTCCTGCAGCTCGACGTACGCGCTCATGCCTTCCCGGGCGTAGCCGTGGGCGAGGTCGAACATCGAGTAGTTCAGGGCGTGGAAGCCGGCCAGGGTGATGAACTGGAACGTGAAGCCCATGGCGCCGAGTTCGCGCTGGAACTTCGCGATCGTGGCGTCGTCCAGGTGCTTGCGCCAGTTGAACGACGGCGAGCAGTTGTAGGAGAGCATCTGGTCCGGGAACTCGGCCTTGACGGATTCGGCGAACTTGCGGGCCAGCTCGAGGTCCGGGGTGCCGGTCTCCATCCAGATGAGGTCGGAGTACGGGGCGTAGGCCTTGGCGCGGGCGATGCAGGGTTCGATCCCGTTGCGGACCTTGTAGAAGCCTTCCGGAGTGCGGACCGGCTGGCCGCCTTCGCGGAGGATGAATTCCTGGTCACGCTCATCGACGTCGGAGGTGATCAGGGTGGCGGCCTCGGCGTCGGTCCGGGCGATGATGACGGACGGGGTACCGGCGACGTCGGCGGCGAGCCGGGCGGCGTTCAGCGTCCGGACGTGCTGCTGGGTGGGGATCAGGACCTTGCCGCCGAGGTGGCCGCACTTCTTTTCCGAAGCGAGCTGGTCCTCCCAGTGCACGCCCGCGGCGCCGGCCTGGATCATGGACTTCATCAGCTCGTAGGCGTTCAGCGGGCCGCCGAAGCCAGCCTCGGCGTCGGCCACGATCGGAACCATCCAGTCCTCGACCGTCTGGATGCCCTCGGAGAACTCGATCTGGTCGGCGCGGAGCAGGGCGTTGTTGATGCGGCGGACCACGGTGGGGACCGAGTTAGCGGGGTAGAGCGACTGGTCCGGGTAGGTGTGGCCGGAGTTGTTGGCGTCGGCGGCGACCTGCCAGCCGGAGAGGTAGATGGCGCGGAGACCGGCCTTGACCTGCTGCACGGCCTGGTTGCCGGTCAGGGCGCCCAGGGCGTTGGTGTAGCCGCCGGTCTTGTGCTCTTCGGTGAGCTGCTTCCACAGCTTTTCGGAGCCTCGGCGGGCGAGGGTGTGTTCTTCGGAGACGCGGCCGCGGAGGCGGATGACATCCGTTGCTTTGTAGTCCCGGGTCACACCTTCCCAGCGCGGGTTGGCGGCCCACTCGAGCTCCAGTGCGGCGGCCTGCTGCTCGGGCGTCTGCTGGGTGGGCTCAAATGCTGCAGTCATCTTTGTCTCCTTGGTGGGGGCCGGGCCCGGCCAGTCTGCGTCTCTGCAGAGCCTGGCCGGTTGTTCCCGGATGGTGAATCTTTCCGTGAGATCTACTTTTCTTCACTTTCCAAGGGGTTACTAGACCAAAGCTATGGAAAGAAACGCACTTCTTCGCGTATTCTCAAGAAATGCACTCAACCAGCTGGAACCGCCAAGCTCTCTCTCCGTCCGCGCCCGCAGCGCCGGAGGTGGATGTCATCAGCATGGGCCGCCGCGTCCGCCACCTGCGCAAGGCGGCAGGCCTCACCCTCGATGACCTGAGCGCCGCCGTCGGGACCGCCCCGAGCCAGCTGAGCCTGATCGAAAACGGCAAGCGGGAGCCCAAGCTCGGTCTGCTCCAGCAGCTCGCCGCGGCCCTTGGGGTCAGCATCGACGAGCTCCTCGGCGCCGAGCCGCCCAACCGCCGCGCGGCGCTGGAAATCGAGCTGGAACGGTACCAGCGCAGCCCCATTTACGAGTCCCTGAACCTGCCGAAAATCCGCATCAGCTCGCGGCTTCCGATGGATGTGCTGGAGTCGATGGTGGGGCTGCAGCATGAGCTTGAACGCCGGCTCAACGAGCAGGTGGCGACGCCGGAGGAGGCCCGCCGCGCGAACGGTGAACTGCGGGCGATGATGCGTGAGCGGAACAACTATTTCCCTGAGTACGAGGCTGAAGCGCAGAAGGTCCTGGCCTCGGTGGGCCACACGAGCGGTCCGCTGTCGCATCATGTCATCTCGGACATTGCCGGGCACCTCGGATTCAGCCTCCACCATGTGGGTGACCTCCCCCATTCCACGCGTTCGGTGACGGATCTTAAGAACCGCCGAATTTATCTCACGCAGAACGCACGCAGCGACCACGACCCCCGTTCGGTGCTGCTGCAGGCGCTGGGCCACTACGTCCTGGGCCACCAGACCCCCAACAACTACGGGGACTTCCTGATGCAGCGGGTGGCCACAAACTACTTCGCCGCGGCACTGATGCTGCCCGAGCAGGCCACCGTGGCATTCCTGCAGGAGGCCAAGCAGGCCAAGCAAATCGCGGTCGAGGACATCCGGGACGCCTTTGCCGTGTCCTACGAGACCGCCGCCCACCGGTTCACCAACCTCGCCACGCAGCATCTGGGCATCCGCACCCACTTCCAGAAGACGCACAAGAGCGGCATCATCTACAAGGCCTACGAGAACGATGGCGTGACGTTCCCGCAGGACCACACCGGCGCGATCGAGGGCCAGTTCTCGTGCCGGAACTGGACGTCCCGGGTGGTGTTCGACGTGGCGGACAAGTTCAGCGCCTACAACCAGTACACCGATACCCCGGCCGGGACGTACTGGTGCACGGCCCGGACGGAACGCTCCGCGAACGGGGAGTTCTCGCTCTCCGTGGGTGTCCCGTATGCGCATGTGAAGTGGTTCCGCGGCCGGGACACGACGGAGCGGTCCAAGTCCACCTGCCCGGACGAAAGCTGCTGCCGCCGGCCGCCGGCGTCGCTGACCGCCGAATGGGCCGGGAACGCCTGGCCCTCGGCCCGGGCACACTCCCACCTGCTGGCCGCCATGCCGCCGGGCGCTTTCCCGGGCGTGGACGAGACCGAGGTCTACTCCTTCCTGCAGGCGCACTCGGGGAACTGACCTCCCTTAGGGCCTGCCCGGGATCCGTTGCCGGAGTTGAGGCGGCGTTCCCTGGGCGTTCCATGGGCGTGGCTGAGCGCAGGGCGGACTATATTGGCCTGTGTCAGCTCATCGATCCATCTCGCGGGAGCGTGCGCCCATGGCCAAGGAACTTGCCACCCAGCTCATCGAACAACTCCAGGCTGCCGGCGTGCAGCGGATCTACGGGATTGTGGGGGACAGCCTCAACCCGATCGTCGACGCCGTCCGCAAGACCGGCGGCTCGCAACAGGGCGGTATTGACTGGATCCATGTCCGGCATGAGGAGGCGGCCGCGTTTGCCGCGGCGGCGGAAGCCCAGCTGACCGGCCGGCTCGCGGTGTGCGCCGGATCCTGCGGGCCGGGCAACCTTCACCTGATCAACGGCCTGTACGACGCCAACCGTTCCGGGGCGCCGGTGCTGGCCATCGCCTCGCACATCCCCAGCAAGCAGATCGGCAGCAGTTTCTTCCAGGAAACCCACCCGGACCGGCTCTTCAATGAATGCTCGGTCTATTCCGAGCTGATCAGCACGGCGGAGCAGGCGCCCCGGGTCATGCACAGCGCCATCCAGCACGCCGTCGGACTCCGCGGAGTCGCCGTCGTGACCCTTCCGGGCGACATCGCGGGCCTGGAGGCGACGGCGGCAACGCCGGCCCCGGCTACCTTCCGGCCGGCGACTCTGATGCCGGACCCCGCGAGTGTGCAGGAACTGGCCGACGCCATCAACGCCGCCGGCAAGGTGGCCATCTTTGCCGGTGCCGGCGTCGAGGGCGCGCACGACGAGGTGATTGCGCTCGCCGGGCTGATCGCGGCGCCGATCGGCCACAGCCTCCGCGGCAAAGACTTCATGCAATACGACAACGCCTACGACATCGGCATGACCGGGCTGCTGGGCTACGGCGCCGCGGCCGAGGGCATCGAGGACGCGGACCTGCTGATCCTGTTGGGCACCGACTTCCCGTACGACCAGTTCCTCCCCGGAACCCGGACGGCGCAGGTGGACCGGGCCGCGCACAAACTCGGGCGGCGGACCGACGTCGACATTGCCGTGCACGGCGACGTCCTCCCCACCCTTTCCGCCCTCATGCCGTTGGTCAAGGCCAAGAAGAGCCGCCGTTTCCTGGATGCCATGCTGAAGAAGCACGACCGGCTCATGAACAAGGCCGTGGGGGCGTACACCCGCAACGTCGGGACGAAACAGCCGATCCACCCGGAATACGCGGCCTCGCTGCTGGACCAGGTGGCGGCGAGGGACGCGATCTTCACGGCGGACACCGGCATGTGCAATGTCTGGACCGCCCGGTACATCAACCCGCTGGGCACCCGCCGGCTGATCGGCTCATACCTGCACGGGTCCATGGCCAACGCGCTGCCGCACGCGATCGGCGCCCAACTGGCCTACCCCGGCCGGCAGGTGGTCTCGGTCTCCGGCGACGGCGGCCTGTCCATGCTGCTGGGCGAGCTCATCACCGTCGCCGCGCACCGGCTGCCCGTAAACGTGGTGGTCTTCAACAACTCCACCCTGGGCATGGTGAAACTCGAAATGCTGGTGGACGGGCTCCCCGACTTCGGCGTCGACGTCCCGGACGCCAACTACGCGGACGTTGCCCGGGCCTTGGGCTTCCACGCCGAGCGCGTCACGGATCCGTCCCGCATCGAGGCCGCGTACCGGGAAGCCTTCGCCCACCCCGGCCCGTCGCTCGTGGAACTCATCACGGACCCCAAGGCGCTGTCCCTGCCGCCGAAGATCAAGGGCGCCCAGGTCCTGGGCTTCGCCACGGCCATGTCCAAAGTGGTCCTGAACCGGGGCGCCGGCGAGGCCGTCAGCATGGCACGGAGCAACCTGCGGAACGTCCCCCGGCGCTAGGGGCTGGCGCTGAAACCCGGCGAAGTCTCCGGAAGCTTCCCGGTTCGCCGGACATTTCCGGCGAACCGGAGACATTCCGGCGAACTGCACACCAAATGAGGCGAAGGGAGTGGCCATGAAAAATCACCGCATGGCGAAAATCGTGGCGGCGGGGACCATCGTGGCGCTCACGGCCTGTTCGCCCCCGGAACCAGGGCTCTTGAAGGCCGACGGCGTTGAACGGGTCGCGGTGGACCGCGCCGCTTACGCTGCCGAACTGAGGGCATTCCGGGCATCCGCCCTGACGCTGGGCTCCGCCCTGCTGGCCGACGGCGGCGAAGGTTCCGAAGGGAACGTGGTTTCATCCCCCGGCAGCCTGCTGATCGCGCTCGCCATGCTGCGGGCGGGGGCCTCCGGGGAGACCGCCGTCGAAATGGACCAGGTGCTGGGTCTCCCGGACCGCAACAGAGACGAGGCCATGAACGCCCTGCTCGAGTCGCTGGCGGCGTACGACGGTGATCCCGGCTCGGTCGACGAAAGCAATCCGCCCCGGAAGCCGGTCATGCATGCGGCCAACGGCTTGTTTGTGGACAAGGACGTAACGACGGGGAAGGGGTACCTGGAAACCCTGGCCAGGCACTATGGCACCGGCGTGTACCCCGTGGACTTCCGGGATGAGGACGCCACGCGGCCTGCCCTGGATGCCTGGGTGGACAGGAACACCGGCGGCCGGATCAAGAAAGCACCCGCGAAGTACGATCGCGACAACACGTTCAGCCTCCTCAACGCCCTGTACTTCGCCGCGGCGTGGCAGTCGCCCTTCGATCCGAACAACACCTCGGACGGACCCTTCTCCACGCCAGGCGGCGAGGAAATCAGCGTGCCAACGATGCACCAGATGCTGGAGCTGGCCTATGCGGAGGGTACCGGCTGGCGGGCGGTGGAGCTGCCGTACGCAGAAGGTTTTGCCATGCGGCTGGTGCTGCCCGCGCCCGGCGAAGGGCCGGAGACCCTGACAGCCGCACAGCTGGCGGAGATTGCGGCGGCCCTGGACACGGCCCCGGAGGTCTCCGCATCGATCTCCTTGCCCAGATGGGACCACACGAGCAGCTTCGAGCTTCGGAAGGTATTCGAATCGCTGGCGCTGGCCAAGACCCTGGACACCACCCAAGACTTCGACGCCATCCAGAGCAGGCTCAGAATCACCCAGGCCGCGCAGGCCGCCAACATCACCGTTGCGGAGAAGGGAACGGTGGCCGCGGCAGTGACGCAGATTAACGGTGCCGTGACCGGCGCACCGCCGCTCCCGGAACAGACCATCGACTTCGACCGGCCGTTCCACTATCAGATCGTGCACACCGAGACCGGGCTCCCGCTCTTCATGGGGAAGGTCTCGGACCCGCGCTGACGGGTGGCCCACCGGGATCCACATCGCCGGAAGCCCTCCAACTCGCCGCAATATTCCGGCGAATTGGAGGGACTCCGGCGAACTCGGCGCCTTAGCGTGCCGCTCCGGCGACCTTGAGGTCAGGAAGCCCTGCGTTCCCGGGCCAGGGCCGCCGCCACTTTTCCAATCAGCTCGTACGGGACAGGCTTCCGCAACGGGAACTTCAGGGTGCCCTTCGCTGCACGGTAGGGGGCGAGTTCCGTGCTCAGCGATTCGTCGCCGTCGGGCACGGGGTAGACGGAGATGTGGTGCGCCCAGCCGGCAAAATATACGACGTATTTGCCCCCGAGCGTGATCGTCGGGATGCCGTAACTGATCATCTCCCCTGATCCGGGTACCGCGGCATGGCAATGCCGCCGGATCTCTTGCAGCGCCTCCTGCACGTCAGCAGGAAACGAGGCGATGTATTCCTCCACGGACTCAAAGTGCTGTGCCATTGCTTTTCCCTCCAACGATCCCAGCAACGAGTTAGCGCGGGCCGCCCTGCCACAGGGCATCGAACGGGGCGCCCGAGGCCACGCGGTTCCGGATGCCGGCGGTCACAAACGCCTTCGCTGTCCGGGCGGCGGCCAGCGGCGTCGCACCCTTGGCGAGTTCGGCCGTCACCGCCGCGGCCAGCGAGCACCCGGCGCCCGAGACGGCCACCTCGCCCACCTTCGGGGCTGAGAGGACTTCCAGGGTTTCGCCGTCGTAGTAGACGTCGACGGCGTCGGGGCCAACCAGGCGCACGCCGCCCTTGGCGAGCACCGCGGCGCCGCTGATCTCATGGATGCGGACCGCGGCCGCCTTGAGGGACTCGACGTCGGTGATCTCCAGCCCGGAGAGCGACTCGGCCTCGAAGTGGTTCGGCGTGACGAAGGTGGCCAACGGCAGGATGTGGGCCTTCAGCGCCTGGTCGGTGTCCAGGGCGTGGCCCGGCTCCTGGCCCTTGCAGATCAGCACCGGATCCAGCACCACGTTGGCGAACTGCCCGTCCGCCAGCGCCGCGGCCACGGTCGAAATCGTCGCGGGGCTGCCCAGCATGCCGATCTTGACGGTGTCCAGCACAGCGGCCGCGCCGGACGCGGCACCGTAGGCCGCCGTCGTTGCTTCCAGCTGGTCCGCGATAACCTGCTGGGCCACCGGGACGAAACGGTGGTTCCAGTTGTCCTTGGGGTCGAAGGACACGATGCAGGTCAGGTTCGCGATCCCGAAGACGCCGAGTTCCTGGAACGTCTTCAGGTCAGCCTGCGCGCCGGCGCCGCCGGTCGCTTCGGAGCCTGCGATGGTCAGCGCGACGGCGGGGGAGGAGACGGCGTCGGAGGCGGGGTCGGCAACTGTATCGGAAGCAATCAAGGCGGCGGAATCGAATGCGGTAGAAGTCATGGTCCCATCCTGCCATTCCGTCGAAACCGCCCGCATTGTGCTCGTGAACAAGCATTCCATGAACAGTATGAACAAAACCTGAGTGTTCCGGATCACGCGGACTAGGGTGGCGGACGGTGTTGCTTACAGGCGGCGCCGGATCCAGGAAGGTTCATTGATGAGCACCCAACTGACCGAAGCGGCCCAGACCCGGAAAGCCGTCGGCAACATCCTCAAAGGCTCGGCCGGCAACCTTGTCGAGTGGTACGACCTCTACGTCTACACCGTCTTCGCGGCGTATTTCCAGGCGCACTTCTTCAACTCCAAGGACGAGCTCCAGGCCGGCCTTGAGGCGATGGCAGTCTTCTCGACCTCGTTCCTGATGCGCCCGATCGGCGCCTGGTTCTTCGGCCGTTACGCGGACCGCAAGGGCCGCAAGGCCGCGCTGACGCTGAGCGTGACCATGATGTCCGCCGGTTCCTTCGCCATTGCGGTGCTCCCCACCCAGGACGTGATCGGCCTGTGGGCGATGATCCTGCTGGTGCTCATCCGCGTGATCCAGGGTTTCTCGGTGGGCGGCGAGTACGGCACAAGCGCCACCTACATGTCCGAGGCTGCCACCACCAAGCGCCGCGGCTTCTTCTCCAGCTTCCAGTACGTCACGCTGATCGGCGGCCAGATGCTGGCGCTGCTGGTCCTGGTCATCCTGCAGAACGTCATGCCCAAGGCAGACCTGGGCGAATGGGGCTGGCGGATCCCGTTCGCGATCGGCGGCGTCGCGGCCCTTGTGGTCCTGTGGCTGCGTCGTTCCATGGAAGAAACCGTCTCGACCGAACAGATCGAGGCCGCAAAGGCCCCTGCCGTTGCGGGCCAGGCTCAGCCCGGGACCATGAAGTTGCTGTTCACCAGTTACTGGAAGCCGCTCATGATCTGCATCGGGATCACCCTTGGCGGCACGGTGGCGTTCTACACGTACACCAACTTCATCCTGAAGTTCATGAATGACACCTCGGGCATCGCCAAGACCGACACGTCGGTGATCAACTTCTGGGCGCTGTTCATCTTCATGCTGCTCCAGCCGGTCTACGGCATCATCTCGGACAAGGTGGGCCGCAAACCATTGCTGCTGTGGTTCGGCATCACCGGCGTCCTGTTCACCTGGCCGCTCCTTTCCGCCCTTGCCGGGACCAAGGATCCGATGACCGCGTTCCTGCTCATGATGGGCGGTCTGCTGATCGTGGGCGGCTACACCTCCATCAACGCCCTGGTGAAGGCCGAGCTCTTTCCCGCATCCATCCGCGCGCTCGGCGTGGGCCTGGGCTACGCGATCGCCAACTCGCTCTTCGGCGGCACCGTCCCGCTCATCGGCGCGGCGCTGCAGAAGGCCGGGCAGGAAGAGCTGTTCTTCACCTACGTCACCGTGGCCATCGGCATCTCCCTGCTGGTCTACATCTTCGCCCTGAAGAACAAGAAGTCCACGCACCTGGACCACGAACAGGGCCACGCCTGGGCGCCGGATGCGGGCGCGGCTGCTCGTCCGGGCGACGCCGGCAGGGACGAGGACAAGGACCTCATCGACGCCTCGCGCCGGTAGGGCCACCGCGGTGAATACCGCGGAGGAGAGCGACGGCGGGTGGCCGGCTAGGGAAAGTGCGTTCCGGGGCCGGCGACCCGCCGTCGTCGTTAAGGCTGGTGGTGCTGCTGGCGCTGGCGCCGGGCCCGGGCTATTGGGCGTTGTCTGCGAACCGCAGTTGCAGGATCGTGGCGGCGGTGCCCGCTACGAACGTTCCCGCGAGCACCACGTAGCTGCCTGCCGGGAGCGAGCCGACAGGATCGGCCACCATGCCGATCAGCAGCGGGACGATCGAATAAGGGAACCAGTCCGCCCAGCCGGTCTTGCCGAACAGATTGCCCAGGGCCAGCATCACGAGCGAGAAGGCGATGGGGGCCACTTCGCCACGGCTCCACACGGCGATCCAGGCGACCACGGGCGCGAGCAGGAACGAGATCGTCGCGGCGAGCAGCACATGTGCGATTCCGGTCGCGGCCAACTCTGCCGAGAACCCCGGCAGCCCCAAGGCTAGTCCGATCGCCATGGCCTCGAGGACGACTATGACGATGAGCGCCATCCACCACACCGCTGCAACCGCCAGCTTGGCGACGGCGAACCAATGACGGGCCACGGGCAGCGCGAGCATGTTCTTGGCGGTGGCATCACCGTATTCCCGGCCAAACAGGTAGGCGACGATGAACGCCAGCAGCAGCATCCCGCCGACACCGAAGACCAGCGTGAGCATGTAAAAGTATTGAGGCCACGTCGCCTCAAGCCCGGCGAGGTTCGCTTTGGTGCCCAGAAGTCCCAGCTGGGCCGCCCGCCCCGGTTCGCGCACGATCCACATGAAAAGCGCAATACCGAGCGGCGTGATCGCGAGCACCGCCAGCGTGGCCCACGTCGCCTTGGCACGGTGGAGTTTCATGAACTCGGTGGCAAGGACCTGACCGAACATCAAGCCGCGCCGCCCTCGGACGAAGCGTCGCTCGTCCGGCCATCGCCACTGCGCGCATCGCCTGTGCGCGCCAGGAAGTAGCGCTCCAGATCCAGTGTCAGCAGCGCCTGCTCGCGCTCTTCCGGGGTGTAGGCGTCGGCCGCGAACGCACGTGCCTTCGCAGCGAGTTCGTCGCGGGACGACTCCTCGATGAGCCGGCCGTCGTGGACGATGCCGATGCGGTCGGCCAGGTGAGCCACCTCGGCGAGGATGTGGCTGGACATGAAGACGGTGGTGCCGCGCTCGTCGGCGAGCGAACGGAGCAGCTCGCGGATCTCGACAATGCCGGCCGGATCAAGGCCGTTGGCGGGCTCGTCGAGCACGAGCAGTTCGGGGGAATGGAGCAGTGCGCGGGCGAGGGCGAGGCGCTGCTTGTTGCCGAGCGAGAGCTGCCCGGCACGCCGATCGGCATAAGGATCCAGACGCAGCAGCGTGATCGAGTCGGCGACCGACCGCGGCGGCGAACCGGTGAGCCGGCGCTGGATGTCCAGATTCTCACGCACGGTGAGATTGGGGTATGCGGTCGCGGTCTCGACGAGGAACCCGACGCGGGCGAAGACACCGGTCTCGCCAGGGATGATGCGCCGGCCAAGGACGGTCACCTCCCCGCTGCTCGGCCGGATCAGGCCGAGCATCATGCGGATGGTGGTCGTTTTGCCCGCCCCGTTCCTGCCGAGGAACCCGTAGATCTCGCCCCGGCGGACGTCGAGGTTGAGCGAGTCGACGGCGGTGACGTCGCGGTACAACTTGACGAGGTCGCGCGTGGAAACCGCGGTATCAGGCATGTGCTCCACCATGGCCCCATCCTGCCACCACGCCCGGAGCGTTCACAGGGTGCGGGCAAGCTTCATAGGATGGGCAGTGCGGAAGCCCTGCGACTTCGAATTCGCCGGAAGCGCGCCGGGTCGCCGTACATTTTCGGCGAGCTCGAGGGCTTGCCGCGAACTCGCGGCTCCTGGCCGCCGGGCACGCTCCGCCGGGCCGGCATCCCCTCCGTTCAGCCCGTGCCGCCACCCCAGACCGCCGTGCCCGCACCGTCGGGTGCGAGAATGGAGACGGTTCCGGCGGCTTGTGTCACCGGGGCCGTCCAGTGCTAATACAGCCGGCCGCCCAGCGTGCTCCCCTTGCGCGTGCGGGCCGCCGAGCGAACCACTATGAATGGAATGCCCATGACTTCCGCCAAGACCTTCCCGGCGTCAGCCGCGCCGAGGTTCGCCTCGATCGGCTCCCCATATTTCGGCATCATGCTCGCTGTCATGGCCGTGGTGCTGATCCTGTCCAACATCGGTGCGTCCAAGGGCGTGGCGATCGGCCCCGTCATCACCGACGGCGGCTTCTTCCTCTTCCCGCTGGCCTACATCCTGGGCGATGTCATCAGCGAGGTCTACGGCTTCAGGGTGGCCCGCAAGGCCATCATCACTAGCTTTGCGCTGTCCGTCTTCGCGTCGCTCTGCTACTGGGTCATCATCGCCCTGCCGGGATTCAATGACGAATACGGTTCCTCCAAGCAGGCAGCCCTGGAAGGCGCACTGGGACCGGTCCCGCAGATTGTGCTGGCATCGCTGCTGGCCTTCCTCGCCGGCCAGACCATCAACTCGTGGATCCTCGTGAAGATGAAGGCGCGGACCGGGGAAAGGTCCCTGTGGGCGCGTATCATGGGCTCCTCCGTGGCGGGTGAGTTCGTGGACACCCTGATTTTCTGCAGCATCGCCGCATCCGTGATCGGAATTACCGACGCCGCGATGTTCGTGAACTACGTCCTCGTCGGCTTCCTCTACAAGACCCTCGTGGAGTTCGCCTTCGTGCCGCTGACCACGCTCGCCATCGGCTGGGTCAAGAAGCGCGAACCAAGCTACGGCGCCTAGGACTCCTCCTCCTCCGCCTCCTCCTGCCGCCGTCGGCTTCGGAGCCAGCAGCCGCCCAATTCGCCGGAAACCTGCGGGGTCGCCGTAAGTTTCAGACGACGTGGCAGCCTCCCGGCGAATTCGACGCAGGAGGCGCGGGGTCGGGGGTGTGGGGTGCGGGGTGCCGGCCGCCGCAGCGCAATCAACGCTCAGGGGTGCCGGCGGCCGGCCAGCGCACGAAGCAGGCGGCTCTTGAATTCCTGCTCGCGGAAGAGGTCCTTCCACTCCACGCGGACGAACCGCCAGCCCTCTTCAACCAAGGCCTTCTCCCGGCGCCGTTCCTCGAAGAGCACCTCGGCCGTGGGACTGTAGTCGAAGTACTTGATTTTGCCGTCGAACTCGAGGGCGACCTTCTCCTCCTTCCATGCAAAGTCCAGGCGATGGCGCCCGGCGCGGCTCGACACCTCCACCTGCGGCTCAGGGGGTCGGATCCGCAGCCGCAGGATCAGGTCGCGTGCCAAGGTCTCGCCGGGAGATTCGGAGCGCGGATCGGCCGCGGCAAGGACGCGGCGGAAAGTCCGAATGCCCCGGCGGCCGTCCAGACCATCTGCCAGGACCTGCAGGGCGCCCGGGTCCGCGCCGAGTCGAAGCGCGTGGTCGGTGAGGATCAACGCCTGCCGGTAGGGCAGCAGCATGGCGCAGTCGGCCGTCGTGCGCTCCAGGGAAG
The DNA here is from genome assembly GCF_056405215.1 of Arthrobacter sp. P1_H7. NCBI lineage: Bacteria > Bacillati > Actinomycetota > Actinomycetes > Micrococcales > Micrococcaceae > Arthrobacter > Arthrobacter sp. P1_H7. The sequence goes on from NZ_JBFUCO010000012.1 coordinate 116,995, forward strand.
TGGTCCGGAGACCGTTCACCACGGCGACGTCGTGGTCGGCGAAGGGACGCGTGTGGCAGCGGACGTCCCTGCCGTGACGCTCGCTCGACGGGCGCACCTTCTGGCGGACATGGATCCTGTCATCCACATCCCACAGGTACAGGAGGCGGAGGCGCGCTGCGGAGGTGTGGCTGTACAGGAAGGCGCCTGTCGACGTCGTAAGTGTGCCGTGGGCATGCGCGTAGATGAGCTGCCTGCTCCGGACAGGAGGGGACTGGGCGTTCCAGAGGCTGGCGCGGATGTAGCAGCCGTGCCGGAGCCGGACGAGGGTGCCTGAATCGAGGAGCGAGCGGATGGCGCGCGAGCCGAAGCCGAGATCCAGGAGCTGTTCGGTGCGCCAGAGGTTGCCGGTCGGCGGCAGATCCAGCAGGGGGTTATGCGTCATGCCACCAGCTTCGGCCCCCGTAGGAGCGGGCGGGAGGCCCCGCCGTCGCTATGTGGAAAACACGAGGCCGCACCTTGGGTTTTTGGGGGACGGCTGCCCTGGACAGCGCCCATTTCGCCGGAACGCGGCGGAAGCGCCGCAAATTTACGGCGAACTCGGTGGTTTCCCGCGATTTCGACGGTAGGAGGGGGCGGGGCGTCAGCCGGAAACGCGGGCCGTGGTGCCGCGGACGATGAGATCCGGCTCGATCAGCTTGCGCTCAGGTTCGAGGGTGGGGTCCTGGATCCGTGCCAGCAGGGCGCTTGCGACGCCGGACCCCACAATGTCGCTCCGGTTGTCCACCGAGGTCATGTCCAGGTATCGCGACTTGGCCAGCGGGGAGTTGTCGTAGCCGATCACGGAGAACTCTTCCGGGACGGACAGGCCCCGGGCCTTGGCTGCGGCTAAGGCACCCAGGGCCATGGTGTCATTGGCGGCGAACAGGGCGGTCGTGTCGGGGTGGTGGTCAAGGACCCAGCAGGCTGCCGCGTAGCCGTCCTCCTCGGAGGTCCCGTGGGACTCGCCGGCGACCCGGACCTCGACGCCGGCCTCCAGGATGCGGCCGCGGAAGCCCTCCCGCCGGTGGGCAGCGGCGCCGCCGGAGCCCGAGAGGTGTCCGATGCGCGTGTGGCCGAGCCCCAGCAGGTGCTCCGCCGCCATGCGGCCGCCGTCGTCGTCGTCGTTCGTGATGAGCCCGGCGCCGGCGGGAACCCCATTCCGCCAGCCTGCAACGACGGCGGGAACCCAGGTCCCGGCCATCATCGACTCGCTCGGCTCGGCGGCGATGACCAGGCCCTCCACGTGCATGGACAGCAGGCCGTCCACGGCCTCCGTGATGCGGTTCTCGCCCGGGCGGGAATCGGCCAGGGTGACCTGGTAACCGTGGGCCGCGAGCACGGATTCCATGCCCCGCAGGAGGTCCACGAACCAGGGGTTCCGGAAGTCGTCAATGACCAGCCCGATGCTTTTCGTATGGCTGCTGGCAAGCGTGGTCGCCGCCCGGCTGGGTCGGTACCCCAGCTCCGACATTGCCGCCCGGACGGCTTCCCGACGTTTCTCGCTGACCTTTGAGGGGTTTTGGAGCACGAGCGAGACCAGCGACGGCGAGACGCCGGCGCTCCTGGCGACGTCGTAGATCGTCGGGCGGCGGGTTCGAGGGGTATTCAACGACATCTGCAGAGCCTTTCACGTCTCATCCGAGGATAACCGGTCAACCATTGACAGGACATATGCACATAGCTACGCTTTTCTTCAGCGCCAGTTTTTGTAGCGCTCCAATTTTCTAGCGTCGGGCCGTCGGCCTGGCCGAATTTCAAAGGAGAAATCGATGGCTGACAGTTTGGGAGTTGCCGTAATCGGCGCCGGAATGGCAGGAAAAGCGCATGCGGCCGCATACCGTACGGCGTCCGCGCTCTACAGCCCGGTTCTTCCTCCTATCCGGCTGGTCTCCATCGGCGACGTCAACGCCGAGTTCGGTTCCCTGGCCGCGAAGCGTTTTGGCTACGAACGCAATGACACCTCGTGGCAGGCGATCGCCGAGGCCGATGACATCGACGTCGTGAGCGTCGTGATCGCGAACTCCCTCCACCGCGAAGTCGTGGAAGGCCTGCTGGCCGCCGGCAAGCATGTGCTGTGTGAGAAGCCGCTGAGCGACTCGATCGAGGATGCCCGCGCCATGGCCGAGGCGGCCCGCAACGCCAGCTCGATTGCCCGCATCGGGTTCACCTTCCGCCGCACGCCGGGCATCGCCTACATCCGCGACCTCATCCGTACCGGGGTCCTGGGCAACGTCCTGCACTTCAGTGGCCGCTACTGGACCGACTACGGATTCAGCCCCTCGGCGCCCATGAGCTGGCGCTACAAGGGCGGCCCCGGTTCCGGTGCGCTGGCCGACGTCGGCAGCCACCTGACGTACGTCGCCGAGTTCCTCTGCGGCGACATCAAGTCCATCAGCGGCGGACGGCTCAGCACCGTGATCGGCAAGCGCCCGCTGCCGCTGGGCGCCGTCATGGGCCACGACCACGCCGCGGTCAGCGACACGTTCGAGCCGGTCGAAAACGACGACTACGCGGTGTTCTCCGCCGAATTCGAGAACGGCGCCGGCGGCTTCGAGGTCTCGCGGGTCGCGGCAGGGCACGCCAACAGCCTCATCTTCGAGGTCTTCTGCGAGAACGGCGCCGCCCGGTTCGACCAGCGCCGCCCCGCGGAGATCGAGCTGTTCCTCAACGACGGCCCGGCCAACGAAAACGGCTACCGCCAGGTCATCCTCGGCCCCGGACACCCTTACATCGCGGGCGGGCTGGCCATGGACGCGCCCAGCGTCGGCTTCGGCCAGAACGACGCTTTCGGCTACCAGGCCCGGGCCTTCCTCGAGGAAATTGCAGGCCTCAGTGAGGCGGACTCCCTGCCCCGCTGCGCCACGTTCGACGAGGGCGTGCGCAACATGGAGCTGCTCGGCGCAGTCACCGAATCCGCCCTCAACAACGGAAAGAAAATCACGCTATGAAACTCGGCGTCTACAACGCAATCCTGCACGACCGGCCCCTTCCCGAGGCCCTCAAGGTCATCGCCAACCTGGGACTGACCGGCATCGAAATCAACACGGGCGGGTTCTTGCCGGCCGTCCACGTCCCCACCATGGACCAGATCCTGGAAAGCGATGCGGCCCGCGATGACTACCTCGCGATTTTCGAGGGCACCGGCGTCTCGATTGCCGGCCTGAACTGCAATGGCAACCCGCTGCACCCCAAGCGTGAGATCGGCGAGAAGCATGCCGAGGACATCCGCCGCTCCATCCGGCTGGCGCAGCGGCTGGGACAGGACCGTGTGGTGACCATGTCCGGCCTGCCCGGCGGCGAACCCGGGGCCACCACGGTCAACTGGGTCGTCAACGCCTGGAACTCGGCGGCCCTGGACGTACTCGACTACCAGTGGGGCATCGCGGCCGACTTCTGGAAGGAGACCGACCGCCTGGCCGCCGACCATGGCGTGAAGGTGGCCCTCGAGCTGCACCCGCAGAACATCGTGTTCAACACCGCCGATGTCCGCAAGCTCATCGAGCTCACCGGCGCGACCCACGTCGGCGTCGAGCTGGACGCCTCGCACCTGTTCTGGCAGCAGATGGATCCGGTCGCGGTGGTCCGCGAACTCGGCCCGCTGGTCTTCCAGGCGGCCGCGAAGGACGTCCGCGTCAACACCGCGAACGCAGCGCTCTACGGTGTCCTCGACAACAGCTTCCGGCGGCTCTCCCCGGACGAAAACCGCACGAACCTCGGCGGCGACGAGTGGGCCAATGAATGGCCCAAGGACTCCGCCTGGGACTTTGTGGCCCTGGGCCGAGGGCATGACACCGCCTACTGGACCGAGTTCCTGCGCGCGCTCTACGAGGTGGACCCGGACATGCTGGTCAACATCGAGCACGAGGACGTCTCCCTGGGCCGGATCGAGGGCCTCCAGGTGGCGGCCAAGGTCCTGCGCGACGCCGATTCGGCACTCGCGGCGTCGCTGCACCTCACCACCTGACGGCCCGCCGGCCCGGCAACCGACTTCTGCGCCGTCGTACTCTGGAAAACTCGAGGTCGCCGGAAAAGTGGGGGGGGGGGGGGTCGATGGCGAGCCGGGCGTCGTCGACCATCTTCACCACGAAGCGTTCGTTGTGGATCGAGATCAGGGTGGCCGAGACCATCTCCTTGGCCTTGAACAGGTGATGGATGTAGGCCCGCGAATAGTTCAAGCAGGCGTAGCAGTCGCAGCCTTCCTGCAGCGGGCCGAAGTCGCGTTTGTACTTGGCGCCGGAGAGGTTGTACCGGCCGGTGGGGTGGTAGAACGCCGAGTTCCGGGCCACCCGGGTGGGGGAGACGCAGTCGAAGGTGTCCGCGCCGTTCTCAATGGCCGTGAAGATGTCGTCCGGTTCGGAGATGCCCAGCAGGTGCCGCGGCTTGTTCTCCGGCAGCTCCTCGTTGCACCAGCGCACGATCGTGCCGAGGTTCTCTTTCTCCAGCGCTCCGCCGATGCCGAAGCCGTCGAAGTTCATGGCGCCGAGGTCGCGGCAGGCCTTGCGACGCAGGTCCTCGTACTGGGCGCCCTGGATCACCCCGAACAGGGCCTGGTAGGGCTTGCCGGCGCGCTCGTCCGTGAGCCGGAAGTGCTCGGTGATGCACCGTTCGGCCCAGCGCCGGGTCCGCTCCAGGGACTCCTCCTGGTAACCGCGGGAGTTCTGCAGTGTGGTGAGTTCGTCAAACGCAAACATGATGTCCGCGCCGATCTGGTGCTGGACGTTCATGGAGATCTCGGGGCTGAAGCGGTGCCGGTCGCCGTTGAGGTGGCTCTTGAACCACACGCCTTCCTCGTCCACGTGGGCCAGGCGTTCTTTGCCGGGGGCGACGGCGTCGTCCGGCCCCGAATTGTCGACCGACTTCATGTCGATGACCTTCTTGAACCCGGAGCCCAGGCTCATCACCTGGAAACCGCCGGAATCGGTGAACGTGGGACCGCGCCAGTTCATGAAGGCACCCAGGCCCCCGGCCTCGTCCAGGATGTCTGCGCCCGGCTGCAGGTACAGGTGGTACGCGTTGGCCAGCACCGCCTGCGCACCGAGTTCGGCGACGGATTCCGGCAGCACGGATTTGACCGTGGCCTTGGTGCCGACGGCGATGAACGCCGGGGTCTGGATCTCACCGTGCGGGGTGGCGATGGTGCCGGTCCGGCCCAGGAACTCACCGCCGTTGGCGGCAATCTGCCCGGCCGACGGCGGGCACGCCTCGCTCAGGCGTTTGCCCACGCGGAAGGAGAACTCGGACTGCCGGGCAGGCGCGGGGGACGAAGACGCGAAGTCAGGATTGGCTGGCACGGTTCAAGTGTGCCAGCTAACGCTGCCCAAGACTCAGTGGACGGGATCCGATGTGGGGTAGTTCTCAGCCCGCCACTTGTCCCAGTAATTGCGGACTGCCTCCAGCTGGTGGGCTCCGAGGTCGTAGGTGGAGACGATCGCAAGTGATCCGCCGTCGGGCCGGACGTCGGCGATGGCGGGCTGGTCCGCCACGATCAGCAGGCCGTCCCCGTGCTCGGCGTAGTTGTGGAGCGTCAGACCCACCTGGTGGTTGCTGCGGAACCACACTTTGCCGGAGATTTCCTCGCCGGTGGGCAGGGTGAGCGAATACGGGTCCCCCTGCGACGGGACATCGCTGAGCCCCAGTTTCTCTATCGCGGACCCGCCGGAGCCGGGCACGGAGAAGAAGAAGGTCCGGCGCTTGCCGTGCGGGTGCCGTTCCAGGGCGAAGCGCAACTGGTGGAGGAACGTCAGCCAGCCCTGGGTGATGTCCTCGTCCCAGGCCGCCCACTCGGAATTGTGGTCGATTGCCGCCCGGGTGACGCTGACCTCGGTGCCCGTGGGGACAGGTTTCAAGGTGAAGACGTCGCCGCCGTCGACCACCAGGGAGGTGTGGTCGGCGCCTTCGACCACATTGGGGCCGAAGTAGATTTCGTTGATTTCGGCCTCTTGGTCATCGGCCACCCAGCCGTGCCATTGGGCGATCTTGGCGGGTTCGCGCAGCATGGTCCAAACTTGCTGCGCGTCGGAATTGATCACAACGCTCAGATTGTTCGTCATGGGGTGAATCTACAACTCCGTGCCCGCCACGGGTAGGGCCCAACGCAAGACCTCAGGCGCGGACTGATTCGAGTTCGTTGCCGATCCGGCGTTCCAGCTCGGCCGCACCAATCGTTTCGGAGCCGCCGTGCGCGCGCAGGAACAGGAGCGCCTCGAGCCGCAGCAGGCGCCAGTCGCGTTCCGCGTCCGGGTTCGCGTTGTCGATCGAGCGGAAGATTTCCTTGTCGTACAGGTTGGGCTCGTTGAGCGAGCGCTGGCGCACTTTGGCGTTGATCCTGGCCTTGAACGGGTCCGTTTCCATGGCCTCGGGCGCCCGCAGCAGTTTCTCGTAGATCCCGGCGCGCTGGTCCTGCCCCAGCTGGCGGCAGATGTAGCTGGAGAGCGCCAGGGCTGCCTCCACCGAAGCCCAGCGGTCTGGGTTGCCGTCGAACGGCAGGACGTTGAGCAGGTCCGCGACCGCCAGGGCGTTGTCGGGGTCCTTGAGGGTGACGAAGAGTTCATGTGCGAGGTCGCTGAGATCCTTCAGGCAGCTCCCGGACTTGGTGTTGATGCCCTTGGCGAGCCGTTCACTGAGCAGGAGCACCCCGACGGCGCCCGGATGAGCCTCGGCCGCGGCCTCCACCACAGACTCCGGCGTGCCGTCGGGTGCCGGGATGAGCGCCAGGTCCGCTTCGCTGGGTCCACTCACCGCGGGCGGCGCAACAGGCTGGGGAGGGACGACGACGGCGGCGGCCGCCGTGTTGTCGGGCTCAGTTTTTGCGGACCCAGTTGTGTCGGGCCCAGTTGCGTCGGGCCCGGGTGCGTCGGCCCTGGCTGCGTCGGGGGCGGCCTCGTCCGGTTCGGGGGCGGCCTCGTCCGGTTCGGAGGCCGGAAGTTCGGGGGCGCCAAGCGCCGTGGGTTCGGGGGCGTCCGCGGCGGAAGGCGTTGGCGTGCCGGGCGCGCCGCCGTCGGAAACTGGAGTGCCGGGCCCGGCGTCGTCGGTGACGCGGACCAGTGACCCCGCCGCGATCCGCAGCACACCGCCGCCGCTGAGGGTCGCCAGGACCATGGCGGGAGTACCAAAATCGTCGGTTTCGACATCCACGCGATGGATCTCGGCGGAGCGGTTTCCGTCGGGCAGAATCAGGTGGTCGCCGGCCCGCAGAGATCCAGCCTGCTGTTCACTGTAGTTCCGGGAGGCTGGGGGGTGGGTCATCGGGAGTCCTTAGAGTTCTCTTGCGGTCCGCCCAACAGTCTACAAAATCGGTTGCGTGAAGTCGGGGACGCAGGGGAGGCCCCGAGAGTCCCCGGCCGGAACCTGGCCCAAGGGGACCGGCTAGTTGCCAACTCCCGCGAAGGCCAGCGCCTGCCGGATCAGGGCCCCCCGGCCGCCGCTGAATTCCAGCTGCACGTCCGTGCTCATGACCTCCTGCGGGGTCATCCAGGTCAGCTCGAGGGCATCCTGCCGCGGGGAGCATTCGCCGGTGACAGGAATGATGTACGCCAGGGCAACGGCGTGCTGGCGGTCGTCCGTGAAGCCGGTATGGGACGGAGACGGGAAGTACTCGGCCACGGTGAACGGGACCGGGCTGACCGGGAGCTGCGGGAAGGCGAGCGGGCCCAGGTCCTTCTCCATGTGGCGGAGCAGGGCGGCGCGGATGGTCTCGCGGTAGAGCACGCGGCCGGAGACCAGGGACCGGACCATGGTGCCGTCCTCGTCGGCCTGCAGGAGGGTGCCGACCTCGTTCACGAACCCGAGGGGGTCCAGCCGGACCGGAACGGCCTCGACGTAGACCATCGGCAGCCTGCCCCGCGCTTCGAACAGGTCGTCGTCGGAGAGCCAGCCGGGATTCGGGTCAGGGGTGCGCACATTCATGGTTAAGTTCTACCCCATCCCGTCCCCGAACCCCGCGCCGTCACTCAGATCGCCAGCACCGATTCCAGCGGTTCGCCGGCGGCAATCCGTGCCAGCAGCGCCGGCTCGGCGGCGTCCGAGTCCAGGGCCAGGCCCAGGACGGCGGCTGCCGCCTCCGCGGATAGGACGATCACGCCGTTGTCGTCACCGAGCACCCAGTCGCCCGGATTGACCTGGACGCCGCCGCACCGCACCGGGACATTGACGGCGGAGCCGGCGCTGCGGACCCGTTTGGTGGTCAGGCACGAGGTCCCGCGGGCAAAGACCGGCAGGCCGGTCGCGCGGAGCTCCAGGATGTCGGTGGCCACGCCGTCGACGACGACGCCGGCGGCGCCTTGCGCGGTGGCCGCTGCCGCGGTGACTGCGCCCACCGGCGCGTGCCGGTGGTCACCGGACATGTCCACCACCAGCACCGCGCCGGGGTACAGCTCCAGCAGGGCACGGTTCATGGCGTAGGCGTCGTGGTCCGCGACGCGAACCGTGACCGCGGGTCCGGCCACCTTGACGCCGTCGAGCAGCGACCGGATGGCAGGCTCCACGAACCCGTCCTCCAGGAAGTGCCCGATCGTGGGATAACTGACGGCGGCGAGCCGCTCGCGGAGCGCGCCGGCAAGCCCGGCGTTCACCGCGTTCACGGAGCGTCCGGCGCCGTGGCGCCGGCAACCACGGCCACGCACTCGATCTCCAGTGCGACGCCCCACAGGCTCACGCAGACGGTGGTCCGCGCCGGCTTGGCCGCGCCAAAGAACTCCGAGTAGACCCGGTTGTAAGCCTCGAGCTGGCTGGGATCCGTGAGGTAGCCGTTGACCTTGACCACGTGCTCCAGGCCGGACCCGGCCGCCTCAAGCACGGACCGGAGGTTGATGATGGTTTGGCGGACTTGGTCCTCGAACGTGTCCGGCTGGTCATCCAGCCCGCTGATCGCGGGGATCTGGCCGGCGGTGAACACAAACCCGTTGGCGACGACCGCCTGGGAGAAGGGGCCGACGGCGGCCGCGCCGCCCGGGATCTGAGCGATCCGGCGGACCGCCCCGGTTACAGGATGAACCGTGGGATCGACAGTGGGGAGCACGGCCTGCGGCGCTGTCATTTGGCAGCCACCGCTTCGGCGGACGGGCCGGTGCTAGCGTCGGTAGCCGCGTCGGTGACTGCGTCAGTCGGGGCGGAGTCGACGGCGTCGATGTTGCCGTGGCGGGTCTCGGTCAGGACGAACAAGGCACCGAGCGAGACGAGGGCGGCGGCCATGATGTACCACGCGATGGAGGAACTCTGGTGGGTCATGCCCAGCAGCCAGGTGGTGATGAACGGCGTCGCGGCGCTGCCGAGGAGCCCGGAGAGCATGTAGGCCACGGACAGTCCCGAGTAGCGGACCTTGGAACCGAAGAGCTCGGCGAGGAACGTGGCGATCGGGCCGTAGTTCGCGGCGAAGGCTGTCATCATGGCGAGGTACGCGACGAAGAGCAGCGGCACGGACTTGGTGTCCATGAGCCAGAACATCGGGAACGCCAGGGCTGCCTCGGCGGCAACACCTGCGTAGATGATCGGCTTGCGGCCGTGCTTGTCAGAGAGCCGGCCGAAGAAGGGGATCAGGACAAAGCACAGGGCGCAGGCGGCCAGCACGACCCACAGCATCAGGGCCTCCGAGTGGCCCAGTTCCTTTTTGCCGTAGGAGACGCCGGATGCCACGAGCAGGGTGAAGGTGCTGCCGGTGGACAGGGTGGCAACGCCGCCGAGGATGACCTGCTTCCAGTACTTGGCCATGAGGGCGGCGAACGGCAGCTTGGCCTTGGCGCCGGCGTCCTTGACCGCCTGGAAGGACGGGGTTTCTTCGATGTGCAGCCGGATGTAGATGCCCACGGCCACGAGCAGCGCGGAGGCCAGGAACGGGATGCGCCAGCCCCAGGCGAGGAGTTCTTCGGTGCTGACCGTCGAGGCGACAATGAGGAACGCCACGTTGGCGATCAGGGTTCCGGCGGGCACGCCCACCTGGACCAGCGAGCCGTAGAACCCGCGCTTGGACGCGGGAGCGTGCTCCACCGTCATCAGGACGGCGCCGCCCCATTCGCCGCCCAGGGCCAGGCCCTGGATGACGCGCAGGAAGAGCAGCAGCAGCGGCGCCATGATCCCGATGCTGTTGTAGTCCGGCAGCAGGCCGATGGCGAAGGTGGCGGCGCCCATGGTCAGCAGTGAAATCAGGAGCATGGATTTTCGGCCCAGGCGGTCCCCGAAGTGGCCGAAGATGATGGCGCCGACCATGCGTGCAATGTACGCGGAGGCGAAGGTTCCGAAGGCGAGCATGGTGCCCACGATGGGGTCGAAGCTGGGGAAGAAGATCTTATTGAACACCAGCGCGGACGCTGTGCCGAAAACAAAGAGGTCGTACCACTCGACGGTGGTGCCGATGACGCTGGCAAGGGCGATTTTACGCATCTTGGCCAAGTCCAGACGGGCAGCCGCGTGTGAGGTGGTTTCTACCGATTGAGCCATCAATATCTCCAGATGGGGGTGCGGGGACGAATGTCCAGTGCAAGGTAGTAGCCCACTATTCTGTGTTCGGGATCACAGCTCAATGGCGAAAACCCCACCAAAAATGGCCCCGCAGTGTGTGTTCACACAACTATCAGGCCCAGGCGACCACCAGCCGCGCGGCCTGGGCCGGAATGGTCAGGTCGATCCCGGTCAGTTCCTGGAAGCGGTTGAGCCGGTTCAGGATGGTGTTCCGGTGGCAGAACAGCTGTTCCGCCGTGGCCGTGATGTTGCCGGTGGAGAGATAGTGCTGCACCGTTTCCCGGAGGCGCTCCCGTTCCCCGCCGCGGCATTCCTCCATGGCATCCTCCAGTTGGGCGGCGAGGTCGAGCCCGGCGTCCTGGAGGCTTTGCTGGGCAAACCGGGCCCACGCGGCATCCGCGGACAGGGGGCCGGCGTCGCTCGGGCGCAACAGGGCCGCAAGGCTCTCTGCGGTCCGGGCGGCGGCGGGCAGGCCGCGCAGCCCGTGCACCTCCGGGACATAGCCGGAGGGAATATCCGCCACGAGCGGCGGCGGCTGCGGCACGTTCCGCGCTTCTCCGGACCTCCCCGACGGTGTCCACGACAGGAGCGGCCAGAACAGGTACGTGTTTCCGCCGGATTCGTGCAGGAAGATCTTTTGGCGGCGTTGGGCGGCGCCGAACTGGGTTGCGGCCGCACGGAGGCGTGCGCCGGCGTCGCCGCTGGCAGCCACGAGGCCGCAGCGGGCATCCGGCCCGATGCCCAGGGCGGAGCCAACCTGCGCGGACGTCTCGGCCGAGGGCGTGCTCTGGTTGAACAGCCGGGCGATGAATTCGTGCTGGATGCTGGACTCTTCCTGGGCCATCCGCACGCGCTCGGTCAGGTAGCTCATGTGGGTGCGGGTGGCGAACTCGTCGACGACCCGCCAGACCTGGTCCACCCGGGAGGCCAGCAGCCCGGCATCCTCCGGTGCGGCGATCTCCAAGAGGTCTGCCCACAGGATGCTGAAGTCCAGCCGCACGGCCGACGTCAGGGACTCTGGCGGTATCCCGGCCCTCGCCCGTTTGGACCCGAGATCCGAGGCAAAGGCGAGCAGCCCGTCCCGTGCAGTGTCCGCCGGGCCGCCCCGGAGCCCATGGATGAGCCGGCGGAAAGTTTCCCGCGCAGTGTCCCGGATTTCCAGGACAGTCACCTGGCTGTCGCCGTATTCCGGGATTTGCCGGACCCGGGCGGTGAACGCCTGGGCCAGGAGGTCCAGCCGGCCTTCGAGCTGGTCCACCAGCTCACTCCAGCGGAAAGCGTCGTCCGGCGATTCAAAATTGTGCATTCTCACATTCTAGGGTCTGCAAAGCGTGGCGCACTGCTAGTTATTTTGGAAAAAGCTACTGGCAGAATGGAATGAAGCACCAGGCGTGAGCCCACTCACACCCGCCGGAAGCGTCGGCTCCCGAATCGTCTCGGCCCGAATCGTCACGAACGGAACTGTCCCCGGATGGGGGTGACCGCACAGGGGCCACCGTCAAGACCAGTCACATTTCTTTGGAGTAATCATGGCAAGCAGCGCAAGCAACGCCACTACCACCGCCAGTCCGCAGTTGCCCGGGGTTGTCGATGAGAGCGTGGCCAAGAAAGTCGCCCTCGCGGCCCTCGTCGGGACCGCACTGGAGTGGTACGACTTCTTCCTGTTCACCACCGCCGCGGCGCTCGTGTTCAACGCCCAGTACTTCGTGTCCCAGGACCCCTTCGTCTCGGCCATGAGCTCCTTCGCCACCCTGGCCGTGGGCTTCGTGGCCCGCCCGATCGGCGGCTTCATCTTCGGCGCCCTGGGCGACAAGGTGGGGCGCAAGAAGATCCTGATGGTCACCATCGTGGGCATCGGCCTCGTGACCGGTCTCATCGGCCTGCTGCCGAACTACATGACGATCGGCGTCGCAGCCCCCATCCTGCTGGTCGCGCTGCGCATCCTGCAGGGCCTCGCCGTCGGCGGCGAGTGGAGCGGCGCGGTGATTATCGCCGTCGAAAACGCCCCGGTCGCCAAACGCGCCCGCTACGCTGCCCTCCCGCAGCTCGGCTCGCCGATCGGCACCATCCTGTCCTCCGGCGGGTTCTTCGGAATGCTGTACCTGGTGGGCCAGGCCAACTTCGACGCGTGGGGCTGGCGCATACCGTTCATCGCGGCGATCCCGCTGCTGGCCGTCTCGATGTGGATCCGCAGCAAGCTCAGCGAGTCCCCGGAGTTCGAAGCCCTCATGGAGTCCGGCGAGACCGAGCACGCCCCCATCCGCGGCGTCCTGACGAAGAGCTGGCGCCAGATCCTGGTGGGCATGTGCTCCGCGCTGCTCGGCATCGGCGGTTTCTACCTCATCACCAGCTTCGTGGTCTTCTACGGCACCAAGGTGCTCAAGATGCCCTACGAAACGCTGCTGCTCGGCTCGCTGCTGGCCGCCGTCGTGGAAATCTTCGCGCTGGTCTGGGCCGGACGCATGGGCGAGAAATTCGGCGCCAGCAAGGTCATCCTCTGGGGTGGCATCGCCTCCGCCGTCATCGCCGTGCCCGTCTTCCTGGCCATCGACACCGCCAACCCCGTCCTGGTCATCCTGGCCATGATCGTCGGAGTGTCCACCCTGTCCGTCCCGTACGCCGTCTCCGGAACGGCCCTGACCGCACTCTTCGCCACTAAGGTCCGGTACACCGGCGTCGCCATCACCTCCAACAGCGCCGGCGTCATCTCCGGTTTCGTGCCGCTGATCGCGACGGCCCTCGTGGCCGCCAACGGCAATTCGTTCTGGCCCGGCGCCATCATCTTGCTGGTGGTCTCCGCACTGACCGCGCTGTCCGGCCTATTCCTCCCCGCACTGAGCATCGAAGAAAAGGGAATGAAGCATTGAGCACCACAACCACCGCCGGGCACCTGATTGTTGCCCAGCTGGAACGAGCCGGTATCCAGCGCGTCTACGGCGTCCCCGGGGAGAGCTTCCTCGATGTGCTGGACGGCCTGCACGGATCCTCAATTGAAACGGTGGTGACCCGCCACGAGGGCGGCGCCGGATTCATGGCCCTCGCCGAAGGCCGGCTCACGGAGCTTCCGGGCGTGGCCATGGTGACCCGGGGCCCGGGTGCGGCCAACGCCTTCATCGCCATCCACACCGCGCACCAGGACGCCACCCCGATGATCCTGTTCGTGGGCCTCATCCCGGTCGCGGACCGCGGCCGGGAGTCGTTCCAGGAATTCGACATCAACGCCTGGTTCGGCAGCACCGCCAAGAAGGTCGTGACGCTCGACGACGCCGCCTCCGCCGCCCGCGTGGTGGACGACGCCATCTTCACAGCCCTCAGCGGCCGGCCGGGTCCCGTGGTGATCGGCCTCCCCGAGGACGTGCTGGTCCACGCCATTGAATCCGGCACCGTGGAACCGCGCATCGTCTCCCGACCGGCACCTGCGGCCGCGGCCCTGGCCGAACTCGGAACCCGGCTCGCCGCCGCCAGCAAGCCGCTGATCGTGGTGGGCGGCGAAGGCTGGGACCAGGCATCCTCCGACGCGCTGGCCGGCTGGGCCGCCCGCCACGGCGTCCCCGTCCTCGCGGATTTCCGCGCCTACGACGCGGTCCCGCACAACAGCGACGCCTACGCCGGCTACCTCGGCTACGCCCGCAGCGACGCCAACGCCCGCCGCCTCGACGCGGCCGACCTGCTGATCTTCGTCGGCTGCGTCCGCGCCGACGTGCTCTCCGACGGCTACAAGCGCGGACTGGATGCCGTCACCGTCGTCGTCCACCCCGGCGCCGATCTGCTCGGCCACTACGGCCGGCTGGACCAGCACATCCCGGCCCACGTCGCGTCCTTCGCCACGGCACTCGCCGCCGCCGATTCCGCGGTGGATCCCGAGGCCGGCTGGCTGGCCGGGGCCCGCGCCGATTACGAGAAGTTTTCCACCGCGCAGCCGGACAGCGGCAACGGAGTGGACTCAAAATATGTGGACCTCGACGTCGTCATGGAAATCCTCAAACAGGAAATGGACGACGACGCCGTCATCACCTACGGGGCCGGGAACCACTCGCTGTGGCCGGCCCGCTACCTGAAGCACAACACCGCGAACTCACTCGCCGCACCCCGCAACGGGGCCATGGGCATGGGGATCCCGGCGGCGGTGGCTGCCTCACTGGCCTACCCCGGCCGCCAGGTGATTTCCGTGGCCGGCGACGGCTGCTTCATGATGAACGGCCAGGAAATGGCCACGGCCATGGGCCACGGCGGGAAGTTCATCGCCCTCGTGGTGGACAACGGCATCTTCGCCACGATCCGTGAGCACCAGGAAGGCCACTACCCGGGCCGGCCCTCGGGCACCCACATGACCAACCCGGACTTCGCCGCACTGGCCCGGTCCTACGGCGGCTACGGCGAACGCGTCGAGAAGGCAGAGGACTTCGGTGCCGCTTTCCGCCGTGCCGTCGACTCCGGGCTGCCGGCAGTCCTACACCTCCCGCAGGACCCCGCCACCCGCTCACCCAAGACCGCCAGCAACTGACCGGAGCCCGTCATGATCACCCTGCACAACATCATCAACGGTGAGATCGTCCCCGGCAGTGCCGCCGACGGGTCGGACGCGGCCACCCTGCCGTTCTTCGACCCCGCCACCGGAGTCCAGCTCGGCACCGCCCCGGACAGCGACGCCGCCACCGTGGACCGCGCCTTCCAGGCCGCCCACACCGCCTTCCAGAGCTACAAGCGGACCACCCCGGCCGAACGCCAGGCCATGATGCTCAAACTCGCCGACCTCATCGAGGCCAACGTCGACAGGCTCCTGGACGCCGAGGTGGCCTGCACCGGCAAGCCCCGCCAGATCACCCGCGAGATCGAGATCCTCCGCGGCGCCGACCAGCTGCGCTTCTTCGCCGGCGCCTGCCGCGTGGTGTCCGGGACCGCCCAAACCGAATACGTCCGCGGCTTTTCCTCCACGGTCCGGCGCGAACCCCTCGGCGTGGTCGCCCAGATCACCCCGTGGAACTACCCGTTCATGATGGCCATCTGGAAGATCGGACCGGCGCTCGCCGCCGGCAACACGCTGGTCCTGAAACCGGCCGACACCACGCCTTGGTCCACCCTGGTGCTGGGCGAACTGGCGCAGGAGGCCTACCCCGCCGGCGTCGTCAACGTCATCTGCGGCGGCCGGGGGACCGGCGCCGCCATGGTGGATCACGAGATCCCGGAAATGGTGTCCATCACCGGCTCCACCCGGGCCGGGGCGCAGGTGATGTCCGCGGCGTCGAAGACCCTCAAGGACGTCCACCTGGAACTCGGCGGCAAGGCGCCGGCAATCGTGTTCGCCGACACGGACATTGACCTGGCCGCCAGGGAGATTGCGCTCGGTGCGTTCTTCAACGCCGGGCAGGACTGCACCGCCGTGACCCGTGTGCTCGTGGAGGAATCCATCCACCAGGAATTCGGTGCCACGCTCGCCGCGGCGGCCGCAGCGCTGCAGGTCGGCGGCGACGCCGCGGACCTGGGTCCGCTGAACAGCGCCGCCCAGCTGGACCGGGTGGAGGGCTTCATGTCCCGGCTGCCCGCGAACGCCAGGGTCCTGGCCGGAGGCAAGCGGACGGGCGCCGGCTTCCACTTCGAACCCACCGTGATCGACGGCGTGTTCCAGGCCGACGAGGTGGTCTGCGAGGAAATCTTCGGACCCGTCGTCACCATCCAGCCCTTCCGGGACGAGACCGAAGCCGTGGAACTCGCCAACGGGACCAAGTACGCGCTGGCCTCCAGCGTCTGGTCGAACAACCACGGAGTGGTCACCCGGGTCTCCAACGAACTGGACTTCGGCGCCGTCTGGATCAACTGCCACCAAGTGATCCCGGCCGAGGCCCCGCACGGCGGTTTCAAGCACTCCGGCACCGGCAAGGACCTCTCAGTCTTCGGCCTGGAGGACTACACCCGGATCAAGTCGGTCACCACCTCCCACCGCTAAAGAACCACGCTAGGTAACCAATGAAACTCGATCTGCTGCTGCGCAACGCGTACATCATCACCATGGACGCCCGCCGCCCGCATGCCACGTCACTGGGGGTCTGGCAGGGCCGGATTGTGGGCCTCGACGATGACCTGGACGGGCTGGAGGCCGCCGAGGTCCTGGACCTCGGCGGGCCTGGGTGAACTGGACGTCTCCGGCGCGCGCGGACTGAACCAGCTCTACGCCCTGCTGGAGGCCGGCATGGCGGCAGACAGCAATGCAGAGCCAGGGCCAGAGTCGGAGCCCGGGACCGGACCGGCGCCGGGCTGGCTGCTGGCCACCGGCTTCAGCCAGCAGCAGCACGGCGGCGAGTTTCCGGACATCGCCGTCCTGGACCGGATCACGGGGAGCCGGCCGCTGTTCATGCGGCACAACTCCGGCCACATGGCCTTGGTCAACACTGCCGCGCTCCGGCTGGCCGGCGCCGAACCGGCGTCGTTTCCGGACCCCGACGGCGGCGTGATTGTCCGCGACGCCGACGGCCGCCCCACCGGGCTGGTCCAGGAAACCGCGCAACAGCTGATCCAGCAGCTGATCCTGCCGTACTCGTCCGAGGCGATCGAAGCCGCACTGGACCGGGCCACCAGCCACTACGCCGCAGAGGGCATCACGAGCTTCACCGAGGCCGGGATCGGCGGCGGCTGGATCGGCCACAGCCCCGTCGAGCTGGCCGCCTACCAGCGGGCGGCGGCCGCGGGCAGGCTCCACGCCCGGGCCCAGCTGATGCCCGTCCTTGATGTGCTCCACCCGCTCGGCGGGCGGCACCCACAGGACGCGGCGCCGGCCGGACTGGACCTGGGCATCGCCAGCGGCTTCGGCGGCGACTTCCTGTCCCTGGGCCCGGCGAAGGTGTTCCTGGACGGGTCACTGCTGGGCGAAACAGCGGCGGTCAGCCAGGACTACTGCAGCCACGGCGGGACGGACAACACCGGGAACACCGGCTACTTCCAGGCCGAGCCGGACGCGCTGCGGACAAAGATCGAGGCCGCCTACGCGGCCGGCTGGTCGATCGCGGCGCACGCCATCGGCGACCGCGCCGTTGACCTCGCGATCGACATCATCACCGCCTGCGCCGCCAAATACGGCCCCCGGGCCGTGCCCAACAGGATCGAACACGCCTCGATGACCCGGCCGGAACAGCTTCAACGGCTGGCCGCCGCGGACATCGCCGTCACCCCGCAGGCGAGCTTCTTCGCCGACGGCGGGGACGGCATGACGCTGTCCCTCGGCCCGGAACGGCTCGGCTGGGCCTACCGTGCGGCGTCGTTCCTCGCCGCGGGGGTGACCCTCGCCGGCAGCTCCGACCGGCCCGTGGCGGACGGAAACGTGCTCCGCGGGATGCAGGCCTTCGTGGACCGGCGCACCGCCTCCGGGGCCGTGTTCGGGAACCCGGACGAGCGGCTGGGCCCGCTCCAGGCCCTGGCGGCCTACACCACCGGAGCCGCAGCAGCCACTGGCGCCTCCGGCGCCAAGGGTTCACTGACCGCCGGGAAGCTCGCCGACTTCACCGTCCTGTCCGGGTCCCCGCTCACCGCGGCCAGCATCGCCGAACTCCAGGTGCTGGCCACCGCCGTCGGGGGGAACTTCACGTTCCGGAGCCCCGGCCTCACGTCCCCGGTTGCGGTCGATTCGGCCGCAACCGGTCCATTCTTCAGCACAGCCACCAACCGTTCATAGGGGAACACCGTGACCACTCAGCCCTCTTTCAGCACCCGCGACGCCGCGTTCGTGCGGGACTTCCACATCATGAGCGAATTCGGCGCCACCGAGAACGGCGGCGTGGAACGCCAGGCCGCCAGCGTGCCGGACGGCCAGCAGCGGCAATGGCTCACCGGCCTGCTGGAGGCCAACGGCTTCACCGTCCGGTTCGACCGGGCCGGCAACCAGTGGGGCCTGTACGAGGCCGTGCCGGGTGCCCCGTTCGTCGTGGTGGGTTCCCACATGGATTCCCAGCCGACGGCGGGACGCTACGACGGCGCGTACGGCGTGCTCGCGGCAGCCCACGCGGCGTTCCGGCTCGTGGAGCAGTGGGCCGCGGCCGGAGACGCCGGGCAGCCCCGGTTCAACATCGCGGTGGTCAACTGGTTCAACGAGGAGGGCTCGCGGTTCAAGCCGTCCATGATGGGCTCCTCCGTCTACACCGGAAAGCTCGAACTCGAAACCGCGCTGGCCACCACGGACGCGGCCGGAGTCACGGTCCGCGAGGCCCTGGACGCTGTCGGCTGCCGGGGCAGCTACGAGGGCCCCGAAGCCGCGTACTGCGCCGAAATCCACATTGAACAGGGCCGGAGCATGGAACGCGAAGGCATCACCATCGGCCTGGTGAACTCCAACTGGGCGGCCAACAAGTACGAGTTCGTGGTCCACGGCGAGCAGGCCCACACCGGCTCCACCGTGATTGCCGACCGGAAGGACGCACTGCTGGGGGCGTCCATGATGGTGGTCGCCGCCCGGGAACTCGCCGACACCTTCCCCGGTGTGCTGCACACCTCCGTGGGGCAACTGAACGTCTACCCCAACTCGCCCGTGGTGGTGCCGTCCCGGGTGAGCCTGCTGCTGGACCTGCGCAGCGCCGACGAAGCTGTCCTTGCCGAGGCCGACGCCCTGCTGGACGAGCGGATCGCCGGGATCGAACGGCTGGCGAACGTCACGGTGGAGCGCAACCACGCCCACACCTGGCCCGTGACCCCCTACCAGCCCGAGGGCGTGGAACTCGCGGCCAAGGTGGCGGCGGACCTGGGCCTGGCGAACAAGCAGGTCATGACCCTGGCCGGGCACGATTCGACCAATATGAAGGACCTCGTCCCGACGGTGATGCTGTTTGTGCCCAGCGTGGACGGGATCTCCCACAACGAGCACGAATACACCACGGACGAGGACATCGTGGCCGGCCTGACGATGCTCACCGAGGTAGTGAACCGGCTCTGCAACGGGGCGCTGGAGGACTGACCGCGGACCCGGCTGTACTTCCGCGGATTCGGTTGGCTCTTTGGCGGTGTTCGTAGAGGTCATCGCCTCGGACGCCGGTCATGGGTTGCTCCGATGTGTCTCATAATTAACGGTGAATACACGGATTCAACCAGAAGGCACCCCTTCCCTGCGGGTTCATTTGAGTGAACCGGGGGCTGCAGTCCGGTCAGACCGGGGTGAAAAAGTGTCCGGCCACTTAGCTGCTGATATGCCAGAATCCACACATGACCAAGGAACGCAATGAACTGAAGAGTATCGGATACGAGATCTTCATCGGTATCCTTTCGCTCCTGTCGATCGTCAATCTCGTGCTCGTGTATGCCGCCCAGGAGCAGTCGCTCGACACCGTGCTCGAGGTGATGAACGCCATTTTCAGCGTGATCTTCCTCGCCGACTTCCTCTACCGGATCCTCACCGCGCCCTCGGCCGGCACCTATTTCTTCAAGCACTTCGGCTGGGCCGACCTGCTGGCCAGCATGCCCTTTGCGCAACTCAAGTTCCTGCGCATCTTCCGGCTGATCCGGGTCTACCGCCTGCTCCGCGATATCGGCATCCGCACAATCGGCCGCGCGCTGAGCAAGGACCGGGCCGGCAGCTCCCTGTACGTCCTGCTGCTCATGGGAATTCTCGTGCTGGAATTCGGAAGCCTCGTCATGCTCGGTGTCGAGCAGTACGCCCCGGGGGCCAACATCACGACCGCCTCGGACGCCATCTGGTACACGATCGTCACGATATCGACAGTTGGATACGGTGACCAATATCCGGTGACCGGCGCCGGACGTGGCATCGGGGCAGGCATCATCGTCGTCGGTGTCGGCATCTTCGGCACCTTCACCGGTTACCTGGCCAACTTCTTCCTGGCTCCCCACAAGAAGGAACCCGCACCGCCCGTCGACGCGGCCGACACCAGCGCGACGGTCGAAGTACTCCGCCTGCGCCTGGAAGAGTCCGAAGCCAAGCTCACCGAGATCAGAAAGTTGCTCACCGAGCCAACCTAGCCGGGGCATCCCCGGCGTCAACGCGGACGGGTGGCTGCCGCCGGGCTCCTCGGCTATGGTTGCCGTCGTCGAGGACCTCTACCTGGACCGCGTCGACAAGGCGGTCGGCAAGGGCGCCAAGAAGGTCAGCAAAGCCATCGACAGTGGTGACGACGACGCAGCGGTCAAGGCCGTGAACAAGGGCGACGAGAAGATCATCGAAGCCGCTTCGTCCTGATCGGCCAACGCAACTTCGGTGACCCCTGTGGCGAAGGCGCTATGCCGCCTGTTCAGGTCCACGAGCCCGTGCGCCACCGCGCCGCGGTCCGGCCTGGTTTAGCCCTCGGACTCTGCTTCCGCCTCGGCCATAGCCTCGGTCAATTCGAGGGCGAAGCCCAGCGCGCTGGCGAGGTTGCCGGTTGCCGCCACGATTCGGGGGGTGCCGACGATGGGGGCAACAGCGATCAGGATGCCTTGGACGTCCTCACTGGTGATGCCGACATCCATCGCGGTGCTGGCATTGAAAAAGTAGGACGCGGCCGGGGCGTCGACGGCGGCGAGGGCAGCGATCCGGGCCAGCATCAACTCGCGAGGGTCAAGGGTCGAGCGTTCAACCGATACCGCGGTGATGTCGGCGAGGGCGTCCAGGATCGGGGTTTCTTCTTCGGCCATGGCCATGTCTCCATCTGGTTGCGGGGATTGTGTGCCGAGTGGCGCGACCAGGACCGGTCGCTGCGACTCGACATCAACGTAACCCGCGAAAGCGGAGGACGACATCACCCCCATGGGATGAACCGATGCCCAGCCCGCCGTGGCACCGTAGCGCATCGGCAGGAATCTTGAATGCGAAGCCCCCAAATCTGCAGACCCGCCGGTCAAACGGAACGGGACCGGCGCCGGATGGCGCTGAACGGCAGGAGGATAAACAGGGCGAGTGCCAGGTAGCCGAACACGGCGACGACTGGCTGGACCAGCCCAATCAGGATCATTGCGACGTACACGCCCAGCGTGGGCGTGAGCCGTTTGGTGAGGGTCTTCACATCCTCATCAGCCAGATCCGGGCGCACGAGATGCGCGCGGACCGCATATCGCCAGGTCACCGAAATCATGATCATCGACAGGAGCAGATTGATGCCGTAGACGGTCGCCGCGATCCGCTCGGGCCCGGCTTCATGGATGAATTCGGCGAGCAACTTCGTCGGAAACGGCAGGAACGACACCACCAGGAGCAGCAACAGGTTCAGCCGCACGAACACCGAGTCGGCATGGTCGAGGTATTCGGTGATAACCGTGTGGGCAAACCAGACCGCCCCAATCGTCGAGAAGCTGACCAAATAGGCTAAGTACGACGGCCACAGGTCAACCAGCGCGCCGACCAGGTTCTCGTGGGAGCCGGCAGGGACCGAGATCTCTAAAATGAGGAGCGTTATCGCGATGGCGAACACGCCGTCGCTGAATGCTTCCATCCGCCCGGTCCGATAGGCAGACGGCCGAGGTTGCGGCTGCCCGGCACCAACCTGGTCATCCATGGGACAAGCATGGCAGCCGCTTCTGGATATCCGGCTCATCCCCAACGAACGATCTACTTGAAGCGCTGCTCGTGGGCCCGGGCACTGGTCGCTTGTTCGTCGTGGACATCTGCAGCATCCCTCCGCTGTGCGGCCACCCGCCCTCCGCCCGGGACCGCTAGAACGTACTGGTCAAATCAGGTATCACCCCGTTGACCTTGCAGGGACGGGGTCCCGGCCGCCTCATCCCGTTCGAAGGAGCGGCACGGCCCAGTGCGCCCGCGCCCTCCCGCCAGCTGTGGAGTAACCGGAAAGCGGGAGTGGAAGCCCCCGTAGGAAACAGCCTGATCGCAGGGGCATGACCGCGGCCGTGGCGGCTTCAGCGTGGTCCAACATCCACTGGCCGCCATCGCGGGGTCAGCCCGTCTGTATCACCTGGTAGCTGTTCTGCAGGTCATCCTGGATCACGTGAGCGATTCCGTCTGGGTCGGTCTTGGTGGTCAGATTCTGCGCCAGAACTAGGGTCTGGTACTTCCACCCGCTTGGCAGCTTCAGGCTGTAGGCCAGGTTGGGCAGATCGTCGATCGTCAACTTTGAGTTCACGATCTGGCTGTAGGCCTGCATCACGTAGGTCTTCTCGCCCGGATCGACCAGTTCGTTCACGACAGTGCCGGACTATCTGCTGGCCACCGCCGTGGGGTGGCTGGTGGTGCCCCGACCGTGCGGAGGAATCGCTCTCAGCGCCGGGTCTCGTACCGGGTCAGGACCACGCCGCCGGGAAACGTCCGCGTCTCCACCAGGTTCAGGTTGACCCAGCTGTCCAGCGAGGTGAAGAACGGAGTGCCGCGGCCCACCAGGACCGGATGGGTGGCTAGCACGTATTCGTCGATCAGCCTGGCCCGCATGGCCGCCCCGGCGAGCGTTGCGCCGCCGATGCTCATCGGTCCGCCGTCCCCGGCCTTGAGCCGCGTGATCTCGGCGATCGCGTCGCCGGTGACCAGGCGGGTGTTCCAGTCGACCTTGTCGATCGTCGAGGAGAACACCACCTTCGGCGTGTCCCGCCAGTTCCGCGCGAACTCGATCTCCGCCGGGGTGGCGTTGGGCTGCTGGTCGCCGGTCGGCCAGTAGGAACTCATGGTCTCCCAGAGCTTCCGGCCGTACAGCGACAGGCTGCTAGCCCGCTCCTGCTCGAGCCACCACTGGAACAGTTCGTCGCTCGGCCCGCTCCAGCCGATGTCGTCGCCGGCCGCGGCGATGTAGCCGTCCAGGGTCAGGTTCATGCCGTAGATCAGTTTCCGCATGGCGCCAGCCTTCCGTCAGTCGGTCTCCAGCTCTTAGACGAGCACGGCGCGGGAACCTCTGTTGTCCCGCACATGATCAGCAGCATCCTGTCCCTCAAAGCGCCACTCTAACGGCAATGATCTGGATGCCATAGCCTCAGGCGCCTTCCGGCTTCTGCGAGATCCAGAGCATCGCCCCGTGGGGGTTCTCCGGCAGGTCGGCCGCGTCCGGGTTGGCCACGTGCAGGGTCCGCCCGAAGGCCTCCTCCGTCAGGCTGACCCGGTGGCCGGCGGCCGCCAGGCGGTCCCGCAGGCCGGCGAGGTCGCCGGTGTATTCAAACCCCAGGCCGGTCCGGGCGGCGCCGCTGGCGGGCCGGACCATCAGCACGCCGCCGTTCTTCGCCGTGAAATCCGCCGTTTCGTCATCGTCCGGGGCCGGCCGCAGCCGGGCGCCCATGTTCCGCAGGGTTTGCGCGGCGGCGGCCGCGTCGGGCGTGAACCAGACTTCGACGACGGCGAGGGCAGGGTCCGCGTCCGCGCACTGCGCGCCGTGGGCGGCCTTGTCCGCGAAGAAAGCGAACCCGTCCGCGCCCGTGATGCGGCAGGTATCGCCGTGGCGGGCGCTGACCAGCTCGGCCGGGGCGGTCCCGTCCTCCCCAGCGCCGGCGTTGGTGCGGCGCGCGAACTCCGCCAGGTCCCCGACCTCGACGCCGAAGTCCGTCTTTCCATCGAGGGCAGTGCCGTCCTGAACAGCTCCGTCTCCGGCATCCGGCCCGGCGGCGACCGCCGCTACCCGGTGCAGCGCGAGGCGGCCCGAGCCGGCGTCGAACTCCTGCCAGTCGCCGTCGTCGACCGTCCGTACCATGCCGAGGGCGGACAGCAGGCCCTCCCACTGGTCCATGCGGGAGGTGTAGTGGATCGGGCGGACGCGCAGCATGGGATCTCCTTGCGAGGGACGGTTTTTGGCTCCTCCTGACATGGTGCCACCAAAGCACCCCTCCGGTCAGCCCAGCAGGGCACAATGGGCCCATGGCTGTTGAACTGGAGGAACTGCTGGTGAAGGACGCCGCCGAGTGGCGCGCCTGGCTGGAGCAGCACCACGCGCAGAGTCCCGGCGTGTGGCTCGTGCTGCACAAGAAGGGCGGATCGGTGACGGAGCTGGACTACGAGGCCGCGCTGCAGGAGGCGCTGTGTTTCGGCTGGATCGACGGGCAGGGGCGGCGCCGGGACGAGGAAAGCTCCTTCCAGCGGATGACCCGGCGGGGACCTAAGAGCGTGTGGTCGGCCCGGAACGTGGAACGGATTGACCGCCTGGAGGCGGCGGGGCGGATGGCCCCCGCCGGGCAGGCGGCCGTCGCCGCCGCCAAGGCGGACGGGCGCTGGGAGGCCGCCTATTCGGGCGCGGCGACGGCGGAGGTCCCGGATGACCTCGCCGCCGCCATCGCGGCGGACCCGCGGGCGCAGGCGATGTTCGAGGTCCTGACGTCCGTGAACCGGTTTGCCCTGATCTACCGCACCAACTCGGTCAAGCAGGCCTCGACCCGGGAGCGGAAGATCGCCGGGTTCGTGGAGATGCTGGCCCGGTTCGAAACGCCGTACCCGCAGACCAGGCGGCCCGGAAAACCGTAGCAGAGAGCCGTAGCGGCCGCCCCGGCGCGCATCCCAGAGAATTCCCAGCGGCCCTCCGGGCTGCAGGTAGCTGCCGGTGGCAGAATGAGGCGATGCTCCTTGCCCAGCGTGCTCCGCGACCCCCTGCCCGCCTGCCGCTTCCATCCCAGCGGCAACTTTTCTTCGTGGCTGCGGGCATGCTGATCGCCGGGGAGGCGATCTTCTGGACCGTGCTCGCCGCCGTGCAGTCGAACAGCGGCGTGGCCGACCTGGACGCGCCAGTGCACGACGGGCTCGTGGCGTCCCGGGACCCCCTGGCCACCGCCGTCCTGGCGGCCGTCACCACGGTGACGTCGCCGCTGTGGATGACGGTGATCGGCTGCGCCGTGGCACTGGCCTGGGCGGTCTTCAAGCGTGAAGTCTGGCGGCCCGCCCTGCTGGTCGGCGCCATGGCGGCGACCTTCGCGGTGTCCACGCTGGTCAAGCACGACGTCGGCCGGAGCCGGCCCGCCGCCAGCGGCTTCATGCTGGGACCGGACGACGCCCTGTCCTTTCCCTCCGGCCATACTTTCGGGGCCGGCGTCTTCCTGTGCGTCCTCAGTTACCTGCTGCTGGCGGCCCGCGGCACGCGGACGGGCAAACGGTCGACGTCGGTGCCCGGCCTCGCGGCAGCGACTGCCGGGACACTGGTGGTCGCCTTCAGCTGCCTGTACCTGGGGTACCACTGGTTGACCGACGTGCTCGCCTCCATGGGCCTGGCGCTCGCCGTAACCGGCGCCGTCATCCTGGCCGACGGGCTGCGCGCCGCCGCGGCCCCGTCCGGGGAACCCGCAGCGGCAGCGGGAGCGTCAGAGCCCGACGCCCATCGCCTGGGCGATCACCACCGCCGAAGCTGAAGACCACGCCTGCGGGTGGCAGGACGCCGGATACGGTACCGCGACGCCCGAGTCTTCGGCCCGCACCCCGGCGAAGACCTCCGGCAACCGGTGCCCGAAGGAGGCCGCCGCCACGAGAAGGCCGTCGGCGAGGGTGCGTGCCTCGGCGATGAAACCGTCGGCCAGGAGGCCGCGGATCGCGATGGCGGTGTCGTGGCTCCAGACCGAGCCGCAGTGGTAGCTGAAGGGCCAAAACCCTGCGGCCCGCCGCGAAATCGTGTGCACGCCGTAGCCGGAGAACAGCTCGGGGCTCACCAGCCGGTCCGCGACGATCCGGGCTTCGGCCTCGTCCAGGATGCCCGTACCCAGCAGGTGTCCCATGTTCGAGCCCGGGATGTCCAAGGGGACCCCGTGCCCGTCCAGGGCCATGGCGGGGAACGGCCCGCCGTCGTCCTCAACCCAGAAGCGCTCCCGGAACCGGAGCCGGAGGGCCGCGGCGAAGTCGCGCAGCGCCTGAGCGCCCGGTTCCCCGAACGCGTCGAACAGTTCGGCCGTCTCCATGGCTGCCTGGTACGCGTAGGCCTGCACCTCGGACAGGGCGATCGGCCCCTCGGCCTGCCGGCCGTCGCGGAACTGCATGGCGTCGCGGGAATCCTTCCAGCCCTGGTTGCTCAGGCCGTGGCCCGTGGAGTCACGGTAGCTGAGGAACCCGCCGTTGCCGGCTGCGCCGTCCGCTGAACCGTTCGCTGCGCCGTCCGTTCCGGTGGCGCCGGCGGCGAGCAGCCATTCCGCGGCGCGTGCCGCGTTCGGCAGCAGCGCACGGATGGCGTCCTCGTCCCGGCCGGTGCGCCAGAGTTCCCCGAGCAGGCAAAGCCACAGCGGGGTCGAATCCACGGCCCCGAAGTACACCGGCGGCAGGCGCAGGTTCTGGCTCTCCAGCACCAGTTCCTTGGACCGCAGCTCGTGCAGGATCTTGCCGGGTTCCTCGGCGGCCGCCGCGTCCGTCCGGGTGCCCTGGAAAGCCGCCAGCGCGCGCAGGGTGCCCGCCGCCAGCCCGTTGTCCGGGCCGCTGTCCAAGGGCAGCAGCAGCCGCGCCGCCCACAGCGAATCCCGCCCGAACAGCGTGAAGTACCACGGCGCCCCGGCGGCGATGAACGGGGCGTCCGGCAGCTGGCGGGTCGCCAGCCGGAGCCCGGCCACGTCATCGAGGGAGTTATCCAGAAGCTGGCCCAGGGCCCCCACCGGCCCGGTCCGCGGGGGCCGGGCCGCGGGCGGGCGGGCAGCCACCACGGCGTCGTCATGGTCGGTCAGGACGGCCTGCCATTCGGCCTCGAACGGCCGGCCCCGGCCTAGGGTTCCGCGCCAGGCGAGGTGGCCTTGCGGGGTGACGGCGCCGGCGGCCGCGACCGCCAGGGTCTTGCCGCCCTCCTGCCAGCGCAGCGTGGACCCATCGGCGGAGACCGGCCCGGACACGTCACGGAAGCGGCTGAGCCGGATCTGGGCCATGTCGGTGAAGTCGGCGGCGAGCTCGACGTCGACTTCGACGTCGAGGGAATCCAGGGAGGTGCGCAGCTGCAGGGTGTGCCGCACCAGACCCGGTGTCACAGTCCAGGTCTGGAGGAGCTCGACGGCGGGATCCTCCGTGGGTCCCGGGATGCCCCGGACCAGTCCCCGGACGCGCAGGACGCCGCCGGGCTCGGTCTCGACGGCCGCTGGTTCGGGTTCCAGGCCGTTGACGCGGACGAGCGCCCGGCAGAGCATCCGGGTGTCGCCGTGGAGCAGCCCGGTGAACCCGGCCGGCTCAGCAGGGTCGCCGGCGCCGGGCGGTTTGACCTCGCCGGCCAGGCGGCCGTCAGGATCGAGCCACAGCTGGGTGGGGGCGGCAACGGAGCAGTGTTGGCGGTGCAGGCCTGGCTGAACAGTCATCCGCCTACCCTATGCCGGGCACTGGGCGGTCTCAATGCGCCACAGCCCGCTGCCGACCGCCTAAGAGGTCATGGCGTCGGCCGCCGGCGGCCAGAAGGTCCGCCTGCTGCCGGGCGGCCGAAATTAACCGCGACCGCAGTGCCCGGGGAATCTGTCGCGAGGGGTCAGCGCCAGCCCAGCTGCGGCGCCACATACTTCAGGATCGACTCGATGACGTGGGCGTTGTAGTCGACACCGAGCTGGTTCGGGACGGTGAGCAGCAGGGTGTCTGCCGCGGCGATCGCCTCGTCCTCGGCCAGCTTCGCGGCCAGCTCGTCCGGGGCACCGGCGTAGGAGCGGCCAAAGATCGCGCGCGTTTTCTCGTCGATGTTGCCCACCTGGTCGGAGCTGTGGCGGTCGCGGGCGAAGTATTGCCAGTCGCGCTCGTCCGTCAGCGCGAAGATGCTGCGGCTGACCGAGACGCGCGGCTCCCGCTCGTGCCCCGCCTCCTTCCAGGCCTGCCGGTAGTGCTCGATCTGCTCGGCCTGCTGGACGTGGAAGGGCTTGCCGCTCTCATCATCCTTAAGCGTGGAGCTCTGCAGGTTCATGCCGAGCTTCGCCGCCCAGATGGCCGTGGCGTTCGAGCCGGACCCCCACCAGATGCGCTCGCGCAGGCCCTCCGCGTGCGGCTCCACGCGCAGCAGGCCCGGAGGGTTCGGGAACATCGGGCGGGGGCTCGGCGCCGCGAAGCCCTTGCCAGTGAGCACCTCGAGCAGACGTTCGGTGTGCCTGCGGCCCATGTCGGCGTCCGACTCGCCCTCGGCGGGGGCGAAGCCGAAGTAACGCCACCCGTCGATGACCTGCTCGGGGGAACCCCTGCTGATGCCCAGCTGCAGCCGGCCGCCCGAGATCAGGTCGGCCGCGCCGGCGTCCTCCGCCATGTAGAGCGGGTTCTCGTAGCGCATGTCGATCACGCCGGTGCCGATCTCGATGCGGCTTGTACGGGCCCCGATCGCAGCGAGCAGCGGGAACGGTGAGGCGTATTGCTGCGCGAAATGGTGGACTCGGAAGTAGGCGCCGTCCGCACCCAGCTCCTCGGCCGCGACCGCGAGGTCGATCGCCTGCAACAGCGCGTCCGACGCGGTGCGCGTGCCGGAATCCGGGTGGTCGGTCCAATGGCCGAAGGACAGGAATCCGATGTTCTTCACACCGGAAACGAACATGGTGGCGGCGGTTCTTATTCCCGCGGGGCCTCAGCCCCGCCCCTCGCACGGCACGGGCCGCCATGTCCGCCGGGGCGACGAGACGCCTCGTATCCCTAGGGTTGTGAGACAACCCTGCATAACAACGCTCTATGGCTCCCCGCCAGACGACAGGCTCGATCTGATGTCTTCCGCTTGAGCAGCCAAAGCCCGGCGCTGTTCGCGAGTGAACCTGCTGACTTGCGTGTCCAGGATTGCCCGGCAGGACATTTCGTCCAGCTCCAAGAGTTCCATCAGACGACGGATCGCTTCGTCTGGGTCCTCTGAATCCTCGACCACGTGGAAGACTTCCTCCCGCCGATCCATCGCCTTCACGATGGCGCCCACGATTCTCAGGGTGTCCTCCGCACGCCTCCGCTGCTCCGCATTCATGCTGCGATTCTTCCATGCACGTCTATTGCCGGAGGCGGGGACCGCCGAGGGCGGCGCCGCGCACGTAATGTGCAGGCGGATCGACTATCGGACGCAAGCTCCGGATGTATGTCGCTCGTGGGTTGGGCCTAGCTGTGAGCGATGACGATGCCAGGCTCGTTGACCTGTACGACCACGACTCCCTAAAGCAGCGGACTATTGGGACTGCTGCTCATCCATCGGAAACGCGACGGCCTCGCCCACCACGCGAAGCCGCAGCTCCGTGCCGGGGCGGGCGATCGAGGCGTTCCAGTGCCGGATGGTGATGATTTCCCCGCCGCCGGGGTAGCGGTGGTCCGGGATGGCGCCGGCGGCGAGGACCGGCGGGACGGGGAGTTGGAGCCGCACCGTGGTCTCGGGGCCGAAGTAGTCCGTGTCCACCACCGTGCCGCGGATGGGGCCGTCCTCGGAAATGCGGATCTGCTCAGGCCGCAGCATCAGCTGGACCCGGCCCTGGGCCGGCGGGCGGCGCACGGGGATCCCGCCGAGCGAACACGTGGCCAGGGAACCTTCCATCCATGCATCCAGGATCACGGCGTCGCCCAGGAACTCGGCGGTGGCACGGTCCGCCGGGCGCGTGTAGACGACGAACGGGTTGCCGATCTGGGCCAGCTTGCCGCCGCGCATCACGGCCACCTGGTCGGCGAAGGACAGCGCCTCGGCCTGGTCATGCGTGACGAGGATCGTGGTGACGCCGGCGTCCTTCAGGACCTGGGCCACGGCGCGGCGGGTGGCCACGCGCAGGCCCGCGTCCAGGGCGGAGAAGGGCTCGTCCAGCAGCATGAGCGCGGGCTTGCGGGCCAGCGCCCGGGCCAGGGCGACCCGCTGCTGCTGGCCGCCGGAGAGCTGGTGCGGGCGGCGCTTGGCCATCGCCGGGTCCAGGGAAACCATTTCCAGCAACTCGCCCACCCGAGCCTTGACCCCGCGGCGCCCGCCAGGGAGCTGCGCGGCGTCCAGTCCGAAGGAGATGTTCTGCCCGACCGTCAGATGCGGGAACAAGGCGCCGTCCTGGGCGACGTAGCCGACGTGCCGCTTGTGGGCCGGGACCCAGGCGTTCTCCCCGGCCACCTTGATCCCGTTGAGCGAGATGCTGCCGGTGTCCGGGTGTTCGAAGCCGGCAATCAGGCGCAGGAGCGTGGTCTTGCCGGAGCCGGAGGGTCCCACGATCGCCGTCGTCCCGCCCTTGGCGACGGAGAGGTTGACGCCCTTGAGGACGGCCTGGGGCCCAAAGTTTTTGGTGACCGCGTCGATTTCCAGGTGGCTGTTGGTGCTGGTGGCCACGGAAGCCGCGACCCGCGGCTCGGGGAGACGGGAGGGGGCCTCACGCGACGGGTAGATATCGGTCACTGTCCGGCTACTTTCTTGGACTGCTGGAAGAGGAGATAGGTCATGGGTGCCGAGATCAGGATCATCAGCAGCGCATAGGGGGCGGCGCCAGCGTAGTCGATCTCGCTGCTCTTGCTCCAGAACTCCGTGGCGAGGGTGCGGGTCCCGTTGGGCGAGAGCAGGAGGGTGGCGGTGAGCTCGTTGACAATCCCCAGGAACACCAGGGCCGCGCCGCCTGCCGCGGCGGGGGCCGTGAGGCGCAGCGTCACGCGCAGGAAGGCCAGCAGCGGCGGCTTGCCGAGCACCTGGGCGGCCTCGTCGAGTTCCTTCGGTGCCTGGGACAGCCCCGAGCGGATGTTCACGAGGGCCCGGGGGAGGAACAGCAGCACGTAGGCCGCGATGAGCAGCGCTGAGGTCTGGTACATGCTGGGAACCATCCGGATGCTCACGGTCACGAAGGCCAGGCCCACCACGATCCCGGGCATGGAGCTGGTGATGTAGTTGGACAGCTCCAGGGACTTGCTGAACCAGCCGGGACGCCGCACGGCCAAATAAGCCATGGGGAACGCGACCACGGTGGTGGCGACGGCCGCCGCGAGGCCGTAGGCCAAGGTCTGCAGGAGGGCCGGCATGAATTCTTCGGCAGCCCAGATTTCCGGGCCGCCGGCGACGATCCAGCGCAGCACAAACGTCAGCGGCAGCCCGAAAGCCAGCCCGGTGAGGGCGATCAGGGACAGCTGGGCGGGGAGCTGGTAGGCGTGCAAGGGCAGGCGCAAGGCGCGCGCCTGGGCCCCGGAGCCGATCCTCGCGTACCGGGCGCTGCCGCGGCTGCGGACCTCCACGAGCAGCAGGATGAGGCAGAGGAACACCAGGACACTGGCCAGCATGTTCCCGGCGGTGCCGTTGAACGTGGACTGGTACTGCACCATGATCGCGGTAGTGAAGGTGTCGAAGCGGATCATCGCGAAGGCCCCGTATTCGGCCAGCAGGTGCAGGGCGACCAGCAGTCCGCCGCCGGTCATGGCGATGCGCAGCTGCGGGAGCACCACGCGGAAGAACGCGCGCCAGGCGCCGAGGCCGAGGGAGGCGGCGGACTGTTCGATCGCCGGATCCAGGCGGCTGAGCGTCGCGGCGGCCGGGATGTACACGAGGGGGAAATAGGACAGGGTGGCGATCAGGACCCCGGACCACAGCCCGCCGAGGGACGGCACGGCGGAAACCCACGCGTAGCTGTTGACGAACGCGGGGATGGCCAGCGGGGCGGCGAGCAGCACGGCCCACCACTTCCGGCCCACAAGGCTGGTGCGTTCGACGAGCCACGCGCCGCCGACGCCCAGGACCAGGCACAGCGGCACGGTCACCACGGTCAGCAGCACCGTGTTCAGCAGGAGTTCTCCCACGCGCGGGCGGATGATCAGGGCCATGGCGGTGTCCCAGCCGGTGGAGGCTGTCATGAAGACCACGTAGGCCAGGGGCACCAGGGAAAACAGGGCGATCAGGACCGCGATGATGGACACCACAGAGACGCCGAAAGGCGGGCGGGGGCGTTTGCCCCTGCCCGCCGTCGTCGTGTCAGTCGTCAAATCCGCAGAGGGATCGGGGACCGCCAGCTTGTTAGTCACTGCTGCTACAGCAGTCCTGCCTGGGTCATCAGTTCGGTGACCTTGGCGGAATTGAGTTTGGCGGGATCCACGGTGGGGGCCTGCAACTCCTTGAGCGGAACCAGCTTGTCGTTGGACGGGACGTCCGAGCCGACGGCGTATTCGAAGGAGGTGCCCTTCTGGAGCACTTCCTGGCCCTTCTTGCCGGTGATGAACTTCAGGAAGGACTGGGCCGCTGCGGCGTTCTTCGAGGACTTCAGCACGCCGCCGCCAGAGATG
Organism: Arthrobacter sp. P1_H7; assembly: GCF_056405215.1. Classification (NCBI taxonomy): domain Bacteria; kingdom Bacillati; phylum Actinomycetota; class Actinomycetes; order Micrococcales; family Micrococcaceae; genus Arthrobacter; species Arthrobacter sp. P1_H7. Next base: position 149,456 of record NZ_JBFUCO010000012.1, read on the forward strand.
GAGACGAAGGCGCCCGGGTCCTGGTTCTTGAAGTAGAACGGCGTGACGTTGTTGGAGTTCTCGCCGGTCTTGGCCTGGTCGCCGTAGTAGTAGTAGTGGTAGATCAGGGCGGCGTCGACTTCGCCGGCGTTGACGGCCTTCATGGCCGTGCTGTTGCCCTTGTACGGCTTGGAGTTTTCCTTCATGCCCTTGAGCCATGCCTCAGTGGCGGCTTCGCCCTTGAGTTCCAGCAGGGCCGAGACGATCGCCTGGAAGTCGGCGCCGGACGGCGAGGCGGCCCACTTGCCCTTCCACTCGGGGTTGGCCAGGTCCAGCATGGACTTGGGCAGCTTGTCGTCGCTGATCTTGTTCTTGTCGTAGACCAGCACGGTGGAACGGGCCGCGATGCCGGTCCACTTGTTGGTGGAGGGGCGGAATTCGGCGGGGACCTGGTCCACGGTGGCCTTGTCCACATCCGCGAAGAGGCCGGCGTTTTCCACCTGGGCCATGGCGGGGGAGTTCTCGGTGAGGAAGACGTCCGCCGGTGAGGCCTGGCCTTCCTGGACGATCTGGTTGGACATCTCGGTGTCGTCGCCCTGGCGCACCGTCACCTTGATGCCGGTTTCGGCGGTGAAGGCGTCGATCCACTCTTTGGTCAGGGATTCGTGCTGGGCGTTATAGACCGTGATCTCGCCGGCGGAGGAGCCGTTGCCGGCTGCGCTGCTGCCGGCCGGGGCGGAGGAACCGGAGCCGCAGGCGGCCAGGCCCAGGGCGGCAGTGGCGGCCAGGGCGATGCCCGCCAGCGCGTTGGTGCGGATCTTCATGGGGCTACTTTCTTCAAGGAAGTCGTCGTAGTGCCCTGCCCCCCGTGAGCGGGGAAGTTAGGGCATGCTCACTAAGAAAGACTGTAGGTTAGCCAAACCTAAGCGACCAACCTGAGGCTGGTTTAAGTGATGAGGATCACATGAATTACGATACTGTTGCGTGACGTAATTGTCGCCAGGTTACGGGGCGAGCGCAGGGACGATCGATGCGGCCGCCTCCAGCACCATCCAGGCCTGGAGCTGCGTGGAGAGTTCGACGGCGGCGCCTTCCGGGTAGCTGCGGCGTGCCGGCGCGTCGGTGCGGTCGGAGAAGACCAGATGGCTGCCGGGGCGGGCGAGGCGGTCGTGCGCGGGGAGGATCCGGCGGCCTTCCCAGAGGGCCTCGGCCGTATCGTTCACGAGTGCCGCCGCCGTGGCCCGGGTTTCGGCCGGGAGGCGTTCGTCGACGGCGGCGAGGGCCAGGTAGCGGACGAGGATCCCGGTGAAGAGTCCGCCGTCGCCGGTTCCCTCGCAGCGCAGCACCGCGGCGGTGCGGCCCAGCAGCGGTGCCGGCTGCGTCAGGTTGCGCGCCACGGCATCGACCAATGCGGCCGCGCGCCCGAGGTTCGACTCGCCCCCGAGTTCGAGCAGGGCGCCGAGGACAGGTCCCTGGTTATAGGTGTAGATCGTCTCTTCCAGCACCGCGTCGCCCGTCCCGGAAATCCGCAGGCCGTCGCGGTAGAGGCCCTGTTCGGGCTCGTAAAGCCTGGCGTCCAGCCAGTCCAGCAGGGACTGCGCCTTGGCCCGGTTGCCGGTCCGCGCGTAGTAGAGGGCCACGGGTGCGGTTGCGGGTGTGTTCTTGAAGTCGCGCTTCGTGCTCCAAAACGTGCCGCCGCCCAGGTCGTCCGTGGAGGCGGAGTCGAACTGCAGGGTCAGGCTCTGCAGGACCTTGGCGTTGCGCCCCCGGCCGGTGTGCTTGCGGGTATCCTCGGCGAGCTTGTCCAGCCGGAGTGTGGCAAGGGCCAGCCAGGCCATGTCGTCGTAGTAGTTGTTGACCACCGTGAGGAAATTGCGCAGCCGGATGCCCGTGACGAGCCGGGAGGCGAGCCGGCCGGCGCTGGGCCGGTTCTCGCCGTCGAACTTGGCCCCCGGATTCCCGGGGGATCCCAGTTCCCGGCGGCCGGCGTCCACGAGGCAGTCCAGGTAGTGTGCCTGCCACCAGTAGTGCCAGGGCCGGGAGAGGTTCTCCAGCCGGCCCGAGGGCCGGAGGATCGCGGCGATGTGGGTGCCGGGCAGGAAGAAGAGCCGCTGCCCGAAGAGCCTGGTCACCGAGCGGGCGGCCTCGTCCGCGCGGAAGGACCAGTTGGGGGCGGAGGCGTCGGCTCGGGTCATGGCTCCAGCCTAATCGCGGGAGCCCGTCCGGACCGCGACCGTGACCGCGCCTCCGGCGGGTGCGGCCCAAAGGTGCGCATTGGCCGCATTCCAGTTAACATTCACTAACTAATGTTCCCCGCGGGCCGCCTCTGCAGGCACCGCCCGCGTCGAGGCTTCGCGGCCGGGGTTCGGTTCCACATCAAGGAGGATGGATGGACATCAAGGGTACTGTCGCGCTGATCACGGGCGGGGCCTCCGGTCTCGGAGCGGCCACGGCCAGGCGCCTGTTCGACGCCGGCGCGTCGGTGGTGCTCGTGGACCTGCCGGGTTCCGCCGGGGATGCCTTTGCCGCCGAACTGACCGCATCAGCCGCTGCCGGCGCTGCCGCCGGGGACGGGCGCAGCGCCGTCTTTGTCCCTGCCGACGTCACGGACGAGGCGCAGGTACAGGCCGCCGTCGACGCCGCTGCCGCCCTCGGCGCGCTGCGCATCGTGGTCAACTGCGCCGGGATCGCGACCCCCGGCAAGGTCCTGGGCCGCGACGGCGTGCTCCCGCTGGAGGCCTTCAACCGCGTCATCCAGATCAACCTGGTGGGCACCTTCAACGTGATCCGCCTCGCCGCGGCTGCCATGGCAGCCAGCGAGCCCGCCGCCACGGACCTCGGCGGCCCCGAACGCGGCGTCATCATCAACACCGCCTCCGTTGCCGCGTTCGACGGCCAGATCGGCCAGCCCGCCTACGCCGCCTCCAAGGGGGCCGTCGCCGCCATGACGTTGCCGATTGCCCGCGAACTCGCGCGCTCGCTGATCCGGGTGGTCACCATCGCGCCGGGCATTTTCGAGACCCCCATGATGGCCGGCCTGCCGCAGGAGGCGCAGGACTCCCTGGGCCAGCAGGTGCCGCACCCCTCGCGGCTGGGGCGGCCGGCCGAATACGCGAACCTCGCCGCGCACATTGTGGAGAACGCCATGCTCAACGGCGAGACGATCCGCCTCGACGGTGCCATCCGGATGGGCCCGAAATGACCGCGACAGGGCCGGCCGCACCGACAGTGTCTACACCGCCTGCGGCGGGGCTGCCCACGGCGGACTTCTTCGATTACGAGGCCCTGCTCAGCACGGCGGAGCGGGCCAAACTGGCGCAGCTGCGCGAGTTCCTGGCCGCCGAGGTCGCCCCTTTCGCCACGGACTGGTGGAACAAGGCCGAATTCCCGGCTCACATCCTGCCCAAGCTGGCCGCCCTGGAGCTCAGCGCCCCGGCCCAGCGCGGCTACAGCAACCTGTTCGCCGGGATCGTCATCGCCGAGATGACCCGAGTGGACACCTCGCTCGCCACATTCTTCCTGGTCCACCATGACCTCTTCGTGGAATCGCTCTACGGCTTTGGCTCCGAGGAGCAAAAGGCGCGCCTGCTCGAGGACGCGGCAAACCTGCGCACCACCGGCGCCTTTGCCCTCACCGAACCGGACCACGGCTCGGACGTTGCCGGCGGGATGGAAACCCGGGCCCGGCGGGTCCCAGGCGGCGCGGCCGGCGGCGACGCCTGGGTGCTCAACGGCGCCAAGCGCTGGATCGGCAACGGGACGTTCTGCGACTACATGCTGGTCTGGGCCCGGGACGAGGCCGACGGCGGCATCCGCGGCTTCATCGTGGACGCCACCTTGCCGGGCGTGAGCCGGAGCCGGATCGAGAACAAGATTGCCCTGCGCACGGTGCAGAACGCTGACATCGTCTTCACCGACGTCCGGGTGGCCGAAGCGGACCGCTTCGCCGGGATCAGCAGCTTCGAGGACACCAACGAGCTCCTGCGCGGTTCCCGGATCATGGTGGCCTGGCAGAGCGTGGGGCAGCAGCTCGCGGCGTTCGACGTCGCCCGGCAGTACGCCGTCGAACGCCAGCAGTTCGGCCGCCCGCTGGCCAAGTTCCAGCTGGTCCAGCAGCAGCTGGTGACCATGCTCGGCAACGCCGTGGCCAGCATGGGCATGATGGTCCGGATCGCCCAGCTGCAGGACGCCGGCGCCGCGGACATGCCGCAGGTGGCCCTCGCAAAGTCCTACGTCAGCGCCCGGATGCGCGAAACCGTGGCGATGGGCCGGTCCCTGCTGGGCGGCAACGGGATCGTCACCGACTACCGGATGGCCAAGATCTTCTCTGACGCCGAGGCGATCTACACCTACGAGGGCTCGTTCGAGATCAACACCCTGATCACGGGACGCGCCGTCACCGGGGTGTCCGCGATCGTCTAGAAGTCCGTTTATGAAGACCGCTTAGAAGAGGCCGGGTTCCTTCTCGCCGGCCTCGATCTTCGCATCGAGGCTGTTGTTCCGCACCGGCATGGGGCAGGTGCCGTACGGGGTGAAGGCGCTGGGGTAGTTGATGGCCCGGTTGAAGTCCAGGATGACGGAGCCATCTGGCCGCGGCCTTGCCGTGGAGACCTTCCGCCACTCATCCGTACTTTCCCCGTTGGTCTCGTCGTGGAACGTCACCGTCAGGGCGCCGAGCTGCTCCTCCTCGGCCTGCAGGTGGAACTCGTGGTCCGTGCCGGGCAGCCGGAAGACCAGCTCGCCGACCGAGCGGTGGACCCCGTCCACGAGCGGGTTGGCCGTGCCGATCGGGACATCCACGGGCTCGGGATAGGGCATGAACCGGGCCTCGATGACCAAGTCCGGGCGGAAGTCGAAGGTGGGCACGCCGTCGAACTCCGTGAACACCGGCGACTGGGAGTCGCGTGTGCGGATGGCGTACTTGTCCGCCCGCATGGCGAGCTCCACCACCACCTGGCGGCCGTCGTCGCCGCCGTACTGGACCCACATCAGTGATTCCTCGTCGGCGAGCACGGCGCTGATGGTCCCGTCCACGGGTTCGCCGGTTTCCACGAGGGTCAGACCGTCGGACGCGACGGCGGTGAGGACCGCCGCGGTGCCGTCCGTGGACCAGAGGCCGGGGGCGAGCTCGACGGCGGCCGGCTCGCCTTCGAGCCACTGGAAGGAGGTCAGCGTGAGCCAGCCGTGCTCGCTGGCGAGGGCCGTGTTGCGGCTGTTCCGGAAGCGCTGCCAGCGGGCCAGCTGCGGGTTCTGCGCTGTATCGGGTGTGGGCTTCGAACCAGTGCCGGGTTCAGGCGTGGTCATGGGCACCTCCAGGGGATCAGTTGGGGGCGGGCGGTGTTTTGAGGCTGGCCGCCACGAGTTGGGCCGCGGTAGTTCCGGCTGCGGCGGCCGCGTCCGGGTCGCCGTCGAGCACCCCGCTGGCCAGGCCGCCGTCGAGCAGCAGGGTCAGGCTGCGGGCGAGCTGGTCCGGGTCCCGGGCGCCGGCGCGTGCGGCCAGGTCCCGGATCCAGGCGCGGATCTGCCGCTTGTGGGCCACGGTCCGGTCGTGGACGCGGGTGCCGGCGGCCGACTCGGCGGCCGCGTTGATGAAGGCGCAGCCGCGGTAGCCGTCGCGCCGGCAGGCGGCTGTCAGGGCATCGAACAGACCCACGAGCTGCGCGGCCGGGTCCTCGCCGGCTGCCTCGGCGGCGGCGTGCAGCTGCCCGGTCCAGACGCCGTCCACCTTCTCCAGGTAGGCCAGGATGAGGTCGTCCTTGGCCGGAAAGTACTTGTAGAACGTGGCTTTCGCGACGCCGGACTCCGCGATGATGGTGTCGATGCCGGCCGCCCGGAAGCCCTGCGCGTAGAAGAGCCGGAAGGCAGTGGCCAGGATCTTCTCCCGGGCGTGCCCGGCGGGCGTGCGGGCAGCCGGGGCGGCGGTGGCTGCTGGCGAGGTCATGGCTCAATCCTACACAGACAAGTCTGTCTATGCCGCTTTGTCATTCGCTTGGTACCCCGTCAATGACGTACCTCCGGCCCGCCCCCGGCTGATCAGGCGGCTACGGGCGGGCGGCCAGGCCCCGCGCGAGCAGCCGCCAGACCTCCCGCAACTCGGACCCGATGGCCGGGTCCGCCCATTCCGCGGCGTGCAGCGGGTGGTGGAACCGCGCCGTGGCGTGCAGGACGGCGCGGCCGGCCGGCACCGGATCCGGGGCGGCGAATTCGCCGCTGCTGACGCCGTCGGCGATGATCTCCGTGAGCGCTGCGGCCAGGTGGTCAACGTGGGCCGCCACCACTTCCCGCGCCTCGGCGGTCAGCTGGCCGAACGTGGCAAACAGCTCGGGATCGTTCAGTGCCATGCCCTGCTTGATGGCCGCGAGGCGTTCGAGCCAGCGGAGCAGGCGTTCCGCGGCCGGGCCGTCCGTATCGCGGGCAGGATCCAGCGGCTTCGCGAGGCGGTCCAGCCAGCGCCGGGCCACCGCGTCCCGCAGCGCCACCTTTGTGGGGAAGTGCCGATAGACGCTGCCGTGGCTGACGCCCAGGGACTTCGCGACGTCCACCACCGTGGCCTTGGCGGGTCCGAAGCGCCGCAGCACGTCCTCGGCGGCGTCGAGGATGCGCTCCTCGGTCAGGACGACGGCCACAGGGGTCACCGGCGTTCGCTGTCGAGCATGGCCATCTGGCCGGCGTCGTAGCGGGTGCCCGCGGCCGCGTCGGCGGGGACGGCGGCCTCGGTTGCTGCCAGGTCCTCGGCGGAGAGGAGCAGGTCGATCGCGCCCAGGGACTCGGCAAGCCGTTCGCGGCGGCGGGCGCCGACGAGGGGGACGATGTCCTCGCCGCGGGACAGGACCCAGGCGATGGCGAGCTGGGCGACGGTCGCGCCCTTGCGGTCGGCAATCTCGCGGAGCCGTTCGACGAGCTCGAGGTTCCGCTGCAGGTTCTCGCCGGAGAAGCGGGGCAGGTGGGCCCGGAAGTCGCGCCGGTTCCCAGTTCCGGCGGCCGGCCAGTGGCCGGACACCAGGCCGCGCGACAGCACGCCGTATGCCGTGATGCCGATGCCCAGTTCGCGGGCCGCCGGCAGGATGTCCTGCTCGATGCCACGGGAGAGGAGGGAGTACTCGATCTGGAGGTCCGAGACCGGGTGGACGGCGTTGGCGCGGCGCAGCGTGTCGGCGCCGACCTCCGAGAGGCCGATGTGGCGGATCAGGCCCTGCTGCACGAGCTCGGCCAGCGCTCCCACCGTTTCTTCCACCGGGACGGACGGATCCAGGCGGGCCGGCCGGTAGATGTCCACGTAGTCGGTGCCGAGGCGCCGGAGGGTGTAGGCCAGGAAGTTCTTGATGGCCGCGGGGCGGGTGTCCACGCCGTTCCATCCGCCCCGGGCATCGCGCAGGACCCCGAATTTCACGCTGATCTGGGCGTTCTCGCGCCGCCGGCCGCGGATCGCGTCGCGCAGCAGCATTTCATTGTGGCCCATGCCGTAGAAGTCCCCGGTGTCCAGCAGGGTTACGCCGGCGTCGAGGGCGGCCTGGATCGTGGCGACGCTCTCGGCGTCGTCGGCGGGGCCGTAAAGATCGGACATGCCCATCAGGCCGAGGCCGATGGCGGCGGTGCTGGGGCCGGTGGAGCCCAGGGTGCGGGTGGTGCCGAGAGTAGAAGTTGTCATGGAATGACGATACAACAATCAACTGACAGATTTCAAACTTTGTCAGTCGTTGGTGCCCGAGAGGTCGCGGGACTGCGCTTATTGCCGTAGACAGATCTGTCTGATAACGTCGAGGCCACACGTAGACGAACCTGTCTACTCCACGACTTCAGAACGAGGACACCATGAAGATTGCAGTACTGGGAACCGGCATGGTCGGGCGCACAATTGCCGGCGCACTGGCGGGTCTGGGTCACGACGTCGTGATCGGTACCCGCGACCCGCAGGCAACGCTGGCCCGGACCGAGCCGGACATGATGGGCACCGGGCCGTTCGCCCAGTGGCACGCCGCGAACACCGGAGTCGGTGTCGCCGCCTTTGCCGACGCCGCGGCCGGCGCCGAGCTGATCGTCAACGCCACCAACGGCGGCGGCTCGCTGGCGGCCCTGTCCGCCGCTGGCACCGAAAACCTGGCCGGCAAGGTCATCATGGACATCTCCAACCCGCTGGACTTCTCGCAGGGGATGCCGCCGTCGCTGAACCCGGTAAACACGGACAGCCTGGGCGAGCAGATCCAGCGGACCTTCCCGGAGGCCAAGGTGGTGAAGACGCTGAACACCATGACGGCGTCAGTGATGGTGGACCCGGCGCGCGTGGCCGGCGGCGAGCACTCGGTGTTCGTCTCCGGGAATGACGCCGACGCCAAGGCAGCCGTGACCGACATCCTCAAGGGCTTCGGCCACCGCGACGTGATCGACCTCGGCGACATCACGAGTGCCCGCGGCGCGGAAATGATCCTGCCGATCTGGCTGCGGATCTGGGGCGCGCTGGCCACCGGCGAGTTCAACTTCAAGATCGCGCGCTAACCGCTTCATCCGCCAAGCTCGCAGCAGGGGCCGTTCTGAGTGTTCAGAACGGCCCCTGCTGCGGGCTGGTTGGGGGCCAGGGGAATAGACGTCGGGGCGCCGCGGCGGGGCCTGACACTATCTGAGACGGAATTCCGGCCGGGAGTGCCTGCGGGTAACATCCCATGGGAAGAAGTAATCAGGCTCACAGTATCCAGCGCAGTGTACGAGCCACGTCGAACCCTCGAAAGATAGTTTCCATGGCTGACACTGCAATGCATTCCGACACCGATCTTGCCGCCGAACTCCGGGCCGATGTCCGCCGGGTCTCCACCCTCCTCGGCGAATCCCTGGTCCGCCAGCACGGCCCCGAACTCCTGGACCTGGTGGAGCAGGTGCGCCTGCTGACCAAGGAATCCAAGGAAGCCGCCCGCGGCGGCGCCGACGCCACCGGGCCCTGGAGCTCGTACGACGTCGTCGCCCAGGTCCGCGAACTGCTCGGTTCCCTGCCGCTGGAGCAGGCCACCGACCTGGTCCGCGCCTTCGCGTTCTACTTCCACCTGGCGAACGCCGCCGAGCAGGTCCACCGGGTCCGCGGGCTGCGCACCCGGCAGGAGAAGGACGGCTGGCTCGCCAAGGCCGTGGAGGAGATCGCGGACCAGGCCGGCAGCTCCGTGCTGCAGGAAGTCGTCAACGAGCTCGACGTCCGCCCCATCTTCACCGCGCACCCCACCGAGGCCTCGCGCCGCTCCGTGCTGGATAAGATCCGCCGGCTCTCGGACATCCTGTCCGAGTCCACGGGGGAGGGCACGTCCGCCCGCCGCCGCCAGGACCGCCACCTGTCCGAAGTGATCGACCAGATGTGGCAGACGGACGAGCTCCGCCAGGTCCGGCCCACCCCCGTGGACGAGGCCCGGAACGCCATCTATTACCTCACCGGCATCCTCAGCGACGCCATGCCGGAAATGCTCTCGGACCTCTCCGAGCTGCTCGCCGAGCACGGCGTCACGCTTCCGGCGCAGAAGGCCCCGATCCGCTTCGGCTCCTGGATCGGCGGGGACCGGGACGGCAACCCCAACGTCACCGCCGCCGTCACCCGCGAAATCCTCCAGATCCAGAACCAGCACGCCATACGGATCAGCATCGGCCTGATCGACGGGCTCATCTCCATCCTGTCGAACTCGACCGCGCTGGCCGGGGCGGACCAGGAGCTCCTGGACTCGATCGACGTCGACCTGGGGAACCTGCCTGGCCTGGACCGCCGCGTCCTCGAGCTGAACGCGCAGGAGCCCTACCGGCTCAAACTCACCTGCATCAAGGCCAAGCTGATCAACACCGGCCGGCGGGTCGCGGCCGGATCCGCGCACGAGCCCGGCCGCGACTACACCGCCACCGCGGAGCTGCTCGCCGAGCTCGGCCTGCTGGAACGGTCGCTGCGGAACCACCACGCGGCCCTCGCCGCCGACGGCGCCCTGTCCCGGGTCCGCCGCGCCATCGCCTCCTTCGGCCTGCACCTGGCCACCCTCGACATCCGCGAGCATGCCGACCACCACCACGACGCCGTCGGGCAGCTCATGGACCGCCTCGGCGGGCCCGGTGTCCGGTACGCGGAACTCAGCCGCGCCGAGCGGCTCGAGGTGCTGGGCTCCGAACTCGCGTCCCGGCGCCCGCTCTCCGGCCACCCGATCAAGCTCGACGGCGTCGCCGACGGCACCTACGACGTCTTCCGGGAGATCCGGCGGGCCCTGCGCACCTACGGTCCCGACGTGATCGAGACCTACATCATCTCCATGACCCGCGGTGCGGACGACGTCCTGGCCGCGGCCGTACTGGCCCGCGAGGCCGGCCTGGTCAGCCTCTTCGGCGAGGCGCCCTACGCCAAGATCGGCTTCGCGCCGCTGCTGGAGACCGTGGACGAGCTCCGCGCCTCGGCCGAGATCGTGGACCGGCTGCTCTCTGATGCGTCCTACCGCGAACTCGTCCGGCTCCGCGGCGACGTGCAGGAGATCATGCTCGGCTACTCGGACTCCAACAAGGAATCCGGCGTCATGACGAGCCAGTGGGAAATCTACAAGACCCAGCGCAAGCTGCGCGACGTGGCCGCCAAGCACGGCGTCCGCGTGCGCCTCTTCCACGGCCGCGGCGGCTCGGTGGGCCGCGGCGGCGGGCCGACCTACGATGCCATCATGGCCCAGCCCAACGGCGTGCTCGAGGGCGAGATCAAGTTCACCGAGCAGGGCGAGGTCATCTCGGACAAGTACTCCCTGCCGGAACTGGCCCGGGAAAACCTCGAACTCTCCCTGGCCGCGGTGCTGCAGGGCTCGGCCCTGCACCGCACGCCGCGCACCTCGGAGGACCAGCGGGTGCGCTACGGCCACGTCATGGAAACCGTCTCCGACGCCGCGTTTGCGCGCTACCGCACCCTGATTGATGACCCCGACCTGCCCGCCTACTTCATGGCTTCCACCCCGGTGGAGCAGCTGGGGTCCCTGAACATCGGGTCGCGTCCGTCCAAGCGGCCCGATTCGGGCGCCGGGCTGGAGGGGCTGCGGGCCATCCCGTGGGTGTTTGGCTGGACGCAGTCGCGGCAGATCGTGCCGGGCTGGTTCGGTGTGGGCTCCGGCCTCAAAGCCGCGCGCGAGGCCGGCAACTCGGCCCAGCTCAAGGAGATGATCGAGGGCTGGCACTTCTTCCGCTCGGTGCTTTCCAACGTTGAGATGACCCTGGCGAAGACGGACATGGACATTGCCGGCTACTACGTCTCCACCCTGGTGCCGGCGGAACTGCACCACCTGTTCCGTGCCATCCGGGCCGAATATGAGCTCACCGTCGAGGAAATCCAGAACCTCACCGGCGAGCATGTGATCCTCGATGCCCAGCCCACCCTGAAGCGCTCCCTCGAGATCCGGGACCAGTACCTCGACCCGATCAGCTACCTGCAGGTGGAACTGCTGCGCCGCGTCCGGGCCGAGGCCGCGGAGGGCATGACCGGGGCCGAGATCGACGAACGGCTCCAGCGCGCCATGCTGATCACGGTCAACGGAGTCGCCGCCGGGCTGCGCAACACCGGGTAGCCTGCGCCTGGCTCCCGCGCGCCCAGCCTCTGCCCACCCCTCTGTTGCCCTATCACCTATGGCGGCCATTTCGGCTTTTTGACAGCCAAAAGTGATAGCGCAACGGGAGGGTGTGGCGGCGGCTAGGGTTGTTCCATGCCGTCGTTCCAGACCAGACTGAAGATCACCGGGCTCAAGCCGGGCACCGCTCCTGAAGCCGTCATGGCCGCGGCCATCGAGGCGCTTGGGACGCGGCACCACGTCGAATCGCACCAGCTTGAGCTCGCCGGGGGCGTACCCCAGCTGAACCTGCGCTTCCTGGTCGATGCCACCGCCTACAGCGCCGAAAACAGCCAGGCGCTGGAGTCGGCAGCCATGATGCGCGACGCCGTCGAACGCGTTGCGCTCACCGGTGCGCTGACCGTGCTGCGCCGCAGCCGCGGCCGCTGGGCGCCTGTCTAAAAAGTCGGGCGTCTAAAAGTCCAGTTCCTCGTCCGGGTCGACCGCGGCGGACTCCACGGGGGAGGGGCTGCCCCGGCGCCGCGTCACGATCACGCCCACGACCGCTCCGATCAACAGCCCGACGCCGACGCCGATCAGGGAGCTCGCCCAGAACGGCAGCCCGGTGGCGGAGCCCATGAAATAGCCCAGTGCCACGGACCAGGCTGCCCAGAGCAGGCCGCCGAGGGCCGCGCAGAGGCTGAACCCGCGGGTGGAGACGTTGGCGATGCCTGCCGCGGCCGTCGTGGCCAGCCGCCCGCCGGGGATGAAGCGGAGGCCGATGATCGCACCGTAGGTGGAGGACCGGCCGGCTTTCGCGATCGCCGCGTGCACGGCCGCGTGGAACCCCAGGCCCCATTTCCAGCGGTCGAGCACGTGGCTCAGCCGGCGCTTGAAGAGCTGGAAGACGAGAAGGTCACCAAGCCAGGAGGACGCGGCGGCGAGGAGCACGACGAGGAAGCCGTTGATGCGGCCCTCCGCGGACAGTGCGCCGCCGGTGATGACCAGCATTTCCGAGGGGACGGGCGGGAAAATCGCATCGCCGATCACAAAGGGGAAGATCCAGAAATAGATCGCGGCGCCCCAGCTGTCCGCATTTCCGAAGTCCATGGGCACAAGGTACCGCACTTCCAGCTGCTAGCGTGCCTCGCTGAGTTCCAGCCTGCTGCGGTATTCCACCGGGCTCCCGGAGATGGGGTCCACGAAGCGGATCCCGCGGGCCAGGAGCTGCAGCGGCTTGGCGTAGTTGTCCGGGGCCTTGTCCAGCAGTTCCGGGTAGAACGCATCATTGACGATCCCGAGGCCCAGTGAGGCCATGTGCACGCGGAGCTGGTGGGTCTTCCCGGAGTGCGGCTCCAGCCGGTACAGCGCGCGGCGGTGGGGGCCGCCGTCGACGTCGGAAGCGTCAAACGTGCGCAGCCGCTCGATCCGGGTTTCCGCGTTGGGTTCGCCGTCGACCACCTCGGCCAGCAGGTAGCTGCGGGACTTGGTCATCCGGTTCCGCACCACCACGGGGAAGTCCACCGCGGGATGGCCCGGTGCGGGCTCCGCGGCGGAGACGCACTCGTATTCCTTCTGGACCTGGCGCTTTTCGAAGAGCATCTGGTACTTGCCCCGGGTTTCGGGGTTCGTGGAGAGCAGCAGGATGCCGGCGGTCATGCGGTCCAGGCGATGCATGGGGATCAGGTCCGGGAGGCCGAGCTGGTTCCGGAGCCGGACCAGGGCCGATTCCTGGATGTACGTCCCGCCGGGGGTGGTGGGCAGGAAGTGCGGCTTGTCCACCACCAGCAGGTGATCGTCCTGGTGCAGGATGTCCAGCTCCACCGGGATCCGGGTCTCCGGCGGCAGGGTGCGGTAGTACCAGATGAACGTGTGGTCCTGCATCGGCGTGCTGCGGTCCAGGGCGATCCCCGCCTCGCCGACGATCTCGCCGGCGTCGAACCGGTCCTCGATGCCCTGCGGATCAATGTGACCCCAGCGGTGCATCATGTAGTCCAGCGCGGTTTCCCAGGGTCCCTCGTCCGGCAGGCGCAGGCGCGTCGCGTTGACGCCGTCGCGCACGGGAAGGGGGGATTGCATCACCCGACCATTCTACGGGCCCGGCCTCTTCCGCCCCGCCCCCGAGCCCGTGCCCCGCCCCCCGCGCCCCCGCCCCCGCTCCCGTGCCCGCGAGCCCGCCCCGACCCCCGGGCCGCGGACTCCGGCAGCTCCAGGTCGCCGGACCCGTGCCAGATCGCCGGAAAGGTCCGGCGAGTTCGCAGGCTTCCGGCGAACTCGCGAGGCCTCACCCCAGCCCACCCGCCTGCCACCGCTGCGACCCGCGCGCCCACCGCTGCGACCCGCGCGCCGCCGGTGTCCGCGTCCCTCGCCTACCCGCCGCCCTCTCCCGCCGCGGGCCCGTGCGTGAGTTCGCTGCCAACGTCCGAGTTCGCCGGAAACGTCCGGCKAACTCGCACGCTTCCGGCGAACTCGCACGCTTACGGCGAACTCGCGGGATGACACCCACCCACCACCCAGAGAGCCGACGAGAAAAAAGTTCTTGACAAATAAAATTGTCGGCAGGCAGACTTGAAGCATGTTGGACATTGGAGTGATTGAAGATCCGGCCGCAGCTGAGGCCTCGCTGGATCCGATCCGGACGCGGATCCTGCGCGAGTTGGCCGAGCCCGGCTCCGCAACGCAGCTCGCCGCGAAGGTGGGCCTGCCGCGGCAGAAGGTGAACTACCACCTCAAAGCACTCGAGCGGCATGGGCTCGTCGAGCTCGTCGAGGAGCGGCGGCGCGGCAACGTGACCGAACGCATCCTGCAGGCGACGGCGGCGTCGTACCTGATTTCGCCGACGGCGCTGGCCTCGGTGGCGCCGGACCCGCACCGGTTCTCGGACCGCTTTTCCGCCTTCTGGCTGCTGGCGCTCGCCGCCCGCATGGTCCAGGAGATGGGGCAACTGATCGCCGGGGCGGCCGCGGCAAGGCAGAAACTCGCCACGTTTGCCATCGACGGCGAGATCACCTTCCGTTCAGCGGCGGACCGGGCAGCCTTCGCCGAGGAGCTCGGCGTCGCCGTGACCCGTCTCGTGGACAAGTACCACGACGGCGGACGCGACCTCCCGGCAAGTTTCCCGGCTGGTCCCCCGGCAGATTCGCCGGGGGCGCCGCAAGGTCGCCGGCCGGAGGGACGCAAGCACCGGCTGGTCGTCGCGCTGCACCCGTCGCTGAAGGCGCCGCAACGCAAGGAAGCGCACGCAGACCCACAAACAGCCAGCCCACAAACAAACCCACAAACAAACCGACAAGCCAAGGAGCAGGACAATGACTGACCAACGGAAATTCGAAATCGTCTACGACACCGAACTGCCCGGCACTCCGGAACGGGTATGGGAGGCCGTCACCAAGGACACCCCGGCCTGGATGTTCCCCACTGACCAATGGCCGGCGGTCAGGACCGTGGACGAATACCCCTCCCAGCTGGTGTCCCGGATGGACGGTCCGGACGGCTGGTTCAACCAACTGGAGCACGTCCTGGAACCGCTCGACGGCGGCCGGGCCCGGCTGCACTATGTGCACAGCGGCATCTTCGCGGACAACTGGGATGAACAGTACGACGGCGCCAGCAAGCACACGGCGTTCTACCTGCACACCCTGGGCCAGTACCTGAAGTACTTCGACGGCAAGCCCGTGGTCTTCACGGACATCCAGGCACCCGCCGCTTCGCAGACCCCGGACGGCTTCGACCGGCTCAAGAGGGCCCTTGGCGTCGACACTGCCGCCCAGGGGGAGACGGTGGAGCTGCAGCTCGACGGCGTCGGGCCGCTCACCGGCGAGATCGACTTCGCCAACGAGAACTTCCTCGGCCTGCGGACCGCGGACACGATGTACCGCTTCTTCGGGCGCAACGCCTTTGGCGCGCCCGTGGGCATGACCGTGCACGACTTCAGCGGCAGCGGGGACGCCGGGGCGACGGCCCAGGCCTGGTCCGGCTTCCTGGCGAAGGTCTACGCCTAGGTCCTGCGACGCGGATCCCGTCTGGCGACGCGTACCTGCCCTGGGGGCGCCCCGCCGGTCCTGTGCCGAACGCAATGCCAGCACGGCCGTCTCCAGTTGCTCCGGGGGCAGGGTGAACGGCAACCTCAAGTACTGCTCAAACGCGCCGCCGACGCCGAACCGTGGCCCCGCGGCGAGCCGTATCCCGACGTCGGGGGCCACCACTGCCAGTGCCGTGCTGATCGGCGCCGGGAGTCGGCACCAGACGGACAGGCCGCCGTCGGGCCATTCGGGCTCCCAGCCCGGCAGGTGTGTCCGCATCAGTTCCATCAGTGCGTCCCGGTTCTCGCGCAGCGCGGCCAGCCGGGCGGGGAGCGGCTCCGTCATCGCGTTGACCAGATGTGCCGCGGCGAGCTGTTCCACCACCGGCCCGCCCAGGTCCAGGGTGGTGCGGGCAGCGGCGAAGCGCTGGATGAGGGGCTCGCTGGCGCGGATCCAGCCGGTGCGGAGCCCTGCCCAGTGTGACTTGCTGAGCGACCCGAGGGAGACGACCGCCGGGCTGAAAGCGGCCATGGGGGTCGAGGCGGCGCCGTCGAGGTTCAGTTCCCGCAGTGTCTCGTCCGCCACCAGCACAGTGCCCGACGCCGCGGCCGCCTTCACAAGCCGGCGCCGCTGGGAGTCGGGCATCAGCCGGCCGGTGGGGTTGTGGAAGTCCGGCACCACGTAGGCCATCGCGGGCCGCTGCTGCAGCAGCGCCGTTTCCATGGCCTCGAGGTCCCAGCCGCCCGTGCCGCTGCGGGCAGGGGCGCCGCGGCCTGCGCCACTGTGGACCCGGCCGCCGTGGACTCTGCCGCCGGGGCCTGCGCCGCTGGCGGTTGCGGCAGGCATGGCCACCGGGACCGGGCGGCAGCCCGCGGCCCGGATCGCGTCGAGGGCATTCGGGTAGCTCGGATGCTCCACCAGCACCTTGGTCCCGGACCGCCCGGCCAACGTGCGGAGCACAATGTTAAGCGCATGCTGGGCGCCGGAGGTGACCAGGATCTGTGCGGCCGTTGTCGGGACCCCGGCAGCGGTGTACCGGGCCGCTATGGCTTCCCGGAGCGGGCCCACGCCCAGGGCGTCGTAGCCAAAGCCCGGCAGCAGGGCCGGCAATTCGGTCAGGGCCGCCGCAAAGGCCCGGTGCACCACTTCGCCGCTGGCGGGCAGCGAGGCGTAGGCCAGGTCCAGGATGCCGTCCGGCACGGCCAGTCCGGGCGCGCCGCTCAGCCGCAGGGCGCCGTCGTGGCCGCCGGAATGCGCGGGCCCCTGGCTCGGGATGCGGCTTCGGCTCCGGCTGCCCTGGCCGCTGCTGAGGAAACCCTGCTCGCGCAGCAGGGCGTAGGCCGCTGTCACCGTGGTGCGGCTGATGCCAAGGGCCGCCGCCAGCGAGCGCTCGCTCGGCAGGGCGACGTCGAGCCCGACGCGGCCGTCGAGGATGAGGAGGCGGACGACGTCGGCCAGCTCGCGGTAGGCGGGGGCGGCGCCGACGTTCCACTCGCCCAGCAGGCGGGCCAGCGTCCCCGGAGTCAGTGAGACGGACATAGAGCCAGTATTTCAAACTGGCTATGGATTGCAAGGCCAGTTTTCGTGGAGGATGGAGACCATGTTGACCCGCAGACTCCTCCAGCTCCTCATCGGCCTCGCCCTGTACGGCATCTCCCTCGCCATGGTCATCCGTGCCAGCCTAGGCACGGCGCCGTGGGACGTGCTCCATCAGGGGCTGGCGGCCAGGACCGGGCTCAGCCTCGGTACGGTGGTGGTCGTGGTCAGCTTCCTGGTGCTGCTGCTGTGGATCCCGCTCCGGCAGTGGCCCGGCGTTGGAACCCTGTGCAACGCCGTGCTGGTGGGGGTCTTCGCGGACGTCGGGCTGGCCCTGATTCCACGGTTTTCGCATCTGGGCGGCCAGATCGGCCTGCTCGTCGGGGCCGTGCTGCTCAACGGCGTCGCCTCCGCCTGCTACATCGGCGCCCGCTTGGGTCCCGGCGCACGGGACGGGCTCATGACGGGCCTCGCCCGGCGGACGGGCTGGCCGGTCCGGGTCTGCCGCACCGGCATTGAAGTGGTGGTCCTAGGCGCGGGCTGGCTGCTGGGCGGCTCGGTCGGTGTGGGCACGGTGCTCTACGCGCTGGCCATCGGCCCCCTGGTGCAGTTGCTGCTGCCGCGGTTCACCGTTCCGGAAGCGCGTCCCGTCTCAGCGGCCGGAACTGAAGCGGCCGGAACTGAAACGGCCGGAACTGAAGCGGCCGGTGCTGCAACGGAAGCTGCCGTTGCCCGGACGGCCGTCCCTGCGGCGGCGGCCAGCGGACCGGCCGATTGATTCCAGCGGGCCCCGTCAGCTGGCGCCTTCTGTTCCCGGGCCCAGCAGGGGCTGGCAGGCGGGGCAGTAGTAGATGTCCCGTTCCTCGGTGAAGGTGCCCGTACCGTTGTCCTTGCCAAGGACGCCGCGGCGGATCGGGGTGCCACATTTGAGGCACGGCTGGTGCTCGCGGCGGTAAACCCAGTAACCGGGCCGCCCGGCGGTGCGGCCCACCGGCACGCCGCGCGAGTTCAGCACGGTGGTCCGACGGCCCGGCCCGAGATTGGCGGAGAGCAGAACCTGGGCATCGGTGATGATGGAGGCCAGATCCTGCACCGCCGAGACGGGCGACGCCGGATGGACGCCCGCGAGGAAGCAGGCCTCGCACCGGTAGATGTTTCCGATGCCCGCCAGCTTGCTCTGGTCCAGCAGGGCCACGCCGATCGGAACGTCCGGGGCCGCGAGCAGCCGGCGTTCGGCCTCGGCAGCATCCCAGTCCGGGCCCAGCAGGTCCGGGCCGAGGTGCCCCACAATAGTGTCTTCCTGGTCGGTACGGACCACCTCAAGGATGCCCAGGGAGAACCCGACGGCGTCGGCCGTGGCGGTGCGCAGCACACAGCGGGCCGTGAAGCCGGGCTTCCGCCAGCGGCCCCCGGGCGAGTAGACCTGCCAGCTGCCCTCCATCTTCAGGTGCGAATGGATGGTGAGCCGGTCTCTCGGCGTCGGGCCCTGGACGCGCATCAGCAGGTGTTTGCCGCGGGGCACCACCTCGGCCACGGTCCAGCCGCCGAGCTTCAGGGTGGCGAAGCGCGGGACCCGGAAGTCGGACGAGACCAGTTCCTTCCCGGCCAGGGCCGCGTGCAGCTGTGCGGCGGCGCGGAAGACCGAATCGCCCTCAGGCACGGATCCTCAGTCCCTTCGGCGTGGAGTAGGCACCTGCATGGGCGAGGGCGGCCGCCACCGGGGTGTCCAGGATGCCGTGGCCGTTGACCTTTTCCATGATCAGCTTGTCCACGGCCCCGCGGGTCACCACACCCACCAGGGCCGAACCGGCCGCGGCCAGGACTTCGGGGTCGTCGCTGAACGCGAGCAGCGTCTTGCCTCCGCGCTCGACGTACAGCGCCAGGGCGCCGTCGACCAGGACCACGAGGGCCCCGGCCTTCCGGCCCGGGCGGTGGCCGGTGCCGGCGTCGACGTTGAGCGCAGGCCACGGCAGCGCGGCGCCGTACGGGTTGGCGGGGTCGGTGGCGGCGAGGGCCAGGGCCACCGGCTCGGCCTTGTGCAGCTCGGCGTCCTCGACGTAGGACCGCAGCCGGTCCACCGTGGCCGGGACGGCGAACTGCGCCGCGCCGAGGTGTTCGATGAAGTAGCCGCGGCGGCAGCGTCCGGCTTCCTCGAGCCGGGCCAGGACCTTGTACATGAGGCCGAAGCCGCCGAGGATGTTTTCTGCCATGACCGAGCCGCGGGTGACTACGCCGTAACGGTCCAGGAGCAGCTCCGCGGTGGCCCGGGCGTGGATGGTGGGATCGAGCTCCGGGGACGGCAGCGCGGACCAGCGCCCCGCGGCGAGCGGGGGAGCGGGCGCGGTGCCGGTCACGGACCCATACCGGCCGCCGGTGAGTCCCGGTGATCCGAGCAGGCCGGTGTGCGCCCGTCCGAGCCGGCTGAGCCGCGGCGCGCGGGCCCGCGGGGCGCGCCCCACCTGCCGGTGCGCGGTGTGGCCGCCGGCGATCAGGGCCCTGACGGGGGCAAACGTGTCGCCGGTAATCCGGCCCGCCCAGGCGAGATCCCAGAGTGCGGCCACCACATCCTGGTCGCTCAGCACCGAATCCATGCCACCGGCAACCTCGGTCAGCTGCCGGAAGAAGTAGCCGCCGCCGTTGTTTTGCAGGTGCTCGAGGAGCCGTCGCTGCGCGTCGCCGGGCTCGAAGTCGATGGACGGGTTCAGCGTCAGTTCGGCCGAATCGGCGAGGTGCAGGCTCACCCAGCCGTCGTTGCCGGGCAGCGAGCCGGCACCGGACCAGAGGACCTCGCCGGCGGCCATGAGCTCGTCCAGCATGGCCGGCTGGTAATTGGAGACGCGGCTGGCCAGGACAAGCGGCTCCCATGCCGAGGCCGGAATGGGCACGCCGGAGAGCTGGTCGATGGCCGTGATGATGCCGTCCAGGCCGCGGAGCGCGGACTGCCCGCGGCCGCCCGGGGTCCGCACGTTCTGCCACGCGGGTAGGAATCGGCCGTACGCGGCGGCGTCCACCGGCTCGACTTCGGCGCGGAGCGCGGCGAGCGAGCGGCGGCGCAGCTTGCGGAGGACCTCGGCGTCGCACCATTCGCTCACGCTGGCCGGAGGCAAAAGGGGAGGCAAAACAGCGGGCTGGAACGCCTCCTCGCCGGGTCCTTCAACGCCGGCCTCTTCAACGCCGGCTGCCGTGCTGCCCGACGTCACTGCCGGTGGCGCGGCGTGCGGGCGGAACTCTCCTTCCACCACGCGGCCGTCCGCGGCCAGCCGCTTCAGTGCCGTGCCGACGACGGCGACGCCGAGTCCCAGCCGCGCCGCGGCCTCGGCGGCAGTGAAGGGCCCGTGCGTGCGGGCGTAGCGCGAGACGAGGTCGCCGAGGGGGTCCGCGACCGGTTCGATGAAGGCCAGCGGCACACCCATGGGCAACGGTACGCCGAGGGCATCCCGGAGCCGGGCGGCATCCTCGACGGCCGCGAACCGTTCGACGCCGCCGATGTTGACCTTGATCGCCCGGTTGGCCCGCTGCAGCGCGGTGAGGTGGGCGGCGGCGTCGGCCTCCGTCGCCGGGGTTTCGACGGGCAGGCTCCCTTGGTCGGTCTCAGCGGTCTCAGCGGTTTCGCTTGCCTGGGCCGGGCCCGCCACCGGCTCCAGGCGGGCGGCGACCTCGTCCGGCGCGAGCGGACCCAGGAGGCGCAGGAGGTCCGCGACGCCTTCCAGCCCGCGCACCTGGCGGTCGCGGGCCAGCCGTTGCAGTTCGCGCTCGGTGGCCTCGATGACCTTCACGTCCAGCAGTTCGCGCAGCTCCACGCGGCCCATGAGCTCATTGAGCAGGGTGGAATCGAGGGCCAGGGCGGCGGCCCGGCGCTCCGCCAGCGGGGAGTCGCCTTCGTAGAGGAACTGGGCCACGTAGCCGAAGAGCAGGGACTTCGCGAACGGGGAGGGCTGCTGGGTGGTGGTCTGGACGATCCTGAGCTCGCGGCGCTCCACCGACGCGGCGATGTCCTTCAGCGCCGGAAGGTCGTAGACATCCTGCAGGCACTCGCGGACCGTCTCGAGGACAATCGGGAACGTCGGGTACTTCCGGGCAACATCCAGCAGCTGCGCCGAGCGCTGCCGCTGCTGCCACAAGGGCTGCCGCTTGCCGGGATTCTGCCGGGGCAGCAGCAACGCGCGGGCTGCGCACTCGCGGAACCGTGAGGCAAACAGGGCGCTGCCGCCGACCTCCGCCGTCACGATCTGCTCGATTTCCTCCGGGTCAAACAGGAACAACTCGGCGCCCGGCGGCTCATCCTCCATCATGGGCACGCGCAGCACGATGCCGTCGTCGGCGGCCATGGCCGAGCCGTCCATCCCGTAGCGCTGCTGCAGGCGCTGGCCCACGGCCAGGGCCCACGGTGCGTGCACGGGCATGCCGAAGGGGCTGTGCAGCACCACGCGCCAGTCGCCGAGCTCGTCGTGGAAGCGCTCCACCACGAGGGTGGTGTCGCTGGGGACCACCTCGGTGGCGAGCCGTTGTTCGGCGAGGTACTGGATCAGGTTGTTCGCAGCGTAGTCGTCCAGCCCGCTGGCCTTGCACCGCTCGGTTGCCGGCCCGACGTCGGACGCCGCCAGTTCGCGCATGAACGTGCCGAGGGCGCGGCCCAGGTCCACCGGCCGGCCCAGGGAGTCGCCCTTCCAGAAGGGGAGCTTGCCAGGCTGGCCGAACGCCGGCGAGACCAGGACACGGTCGTGCGTGATGTCCTCGATCTTCCAGCTGGTGGCGCCGAGGGCGAAGACGTCGCCAACCCGGGATTCATAGACCATTTCCTCGTCGAGTTCGCCCACCCGGCGCCCGCCCTTGGCCGCGGCGGCTGCCGGGCTGGCTGCCCTGCCGTCCGCACTGGCACCGCCGGAGGAGCCGCCGCCACCGCCGGTGCCCTCGACTTCGGTGCCGATGATGTAGACGCCGAACAGCCCGCGGTCCGGGATGGTGCCGCCGGAAGTGACGGCGAGCCGCTGCGCGCCGGGCCTGCCCTCGATGGTCCCGGCGTTCCGGTCCCAGATGACCCGGGGGCGCAGTTCGGCGAATTCGTCCGAGGGGTACCGCCCGGCCAGGAGGTCCAGGGTGGCCTCGAACGCGGAGCGGGGGAGCGAGGCGAACGGCGCCGACCGACGGACCGTGCTGAACCAGTCCTCCACGTCGATGGCGCCCAGGGCGGTGGCGGCGACGGTCTGCTGGGCCAGGATGTCCAGCGGGTTGGCCGGCACGCTGAGCCGCTCGATCTTGCCCGCGAGCATCCGCTCCACGGTGATGGCCGTGTGGACGAGGTCTGCCCGGTGCTTCGGGAACAGGACGCCCTGGGAGATTTCGCCGACCTGGTGGCCGGCACGGCCCACCCGCTGCAGGCCGCTGGCCACCGAGGGCGGCGACTCGACCTGCACCACCAGGTCCACCGCACCCATGTCGATGCCAAGCTCGAGTGAAGACGTGGCCACGACGCAACGCAGCCGCCCGGATTTCAGGTCATCCTCGATCAGGGCGCGCTGGTCCTTGGACACGGAGCCGTGGTGGGCGCGGGCCAGCACGGGATCGGCGCCGGCGGTGCTCCCGGCCTGGGCCATCATGTGAGCCGGTGTGGCGGTGGATGTGGGCTGCGCGGCAGCACCGCCGGATGCCACGCCGACACCGCCGGACGGCACTGCACTCGGCACGACATTCGGCACTGGACTCGGCACGGCATTCGGTCCGGCGCCGAAATCCGGGGCGCCGGCGCCAAAGTCCGTCCAGCCGCCGCCGGCTGCCAGGAGCTGGCGTTCGGCGTAGATCTCATTGAGCCGGGCGGTCAGCCGTTCGGCGAGGCGGCGGGAGTTCGCGAACACGATGGTGGACTGGTTGGCGAGCACCAGGTCCACGATCTTTTCCTCCACATGCGGCCAGATGGAGGCCTGCGGCTGCAGCCCGGAGGCCGGGCCGGAGTCGAAGGCCCCGGCGGCACCCTGGAGATCGGACATGTCCTCCACCGGGACGGAGACGGTCAGGTCCCAGTTCTTCCGTGACGGAGGGGCGACAATTTCCACCGGCGCCGAACCGGCGAGGAACTGCGCCACCAGCTCTTTGGGTTCGACTGTGGCGGACAGCCCGATCCGCTGGGCGGGCTTGGGCAGCAGCGCGTCCAGCCGTTCCAGCGACACCGCCAGATGCGCGCCGCGCTTGGTGCCGGCGACGGCGTGGACCTCGTCGACAATGATCGTGTCCACTTCGCTGAGCGTTTCGCGGGCCTTGGACGTCAGCATCAGGAAGAGCGATTCCGGGGTGGTGATGAGGATATCGGGCGGGTGGCTGAGCAGCGAGCGGCGGTCGGACGCCGTCGTGTCCCCGGACCGGACGCCCACGGTGATGAGCGGGGCGGGCAGGTCCAGGCGTTTGGCGGTCTGCGTGATGCCGATCAGCGGCGCGCGGAGGTTGCGTTCGACGTCGACGCCGAGAGCCTTGAGCGGGGAAATGTACAGCACCCGGGTCTTGCGCTTTGGCGCCTTGCCCTGGGCAGGTTTCCGGCGCCCGCCCTTGGCCGCAGGGTCCAGCCCGGGCAGGGCCTCGGGCTCTGCGGGAGCGGAGACGAGCAGCCGGTCCAGCGCCCAGAGGAATGCGGCGAGCGTCTTGCCGGAGCCGGTGGGTGCGACGACGAGGGCGTGCGCACCGGAGGAGATGGCATTCCAGGCGCCGTTCTGGGCCGGGGTGGGCGCGGAAAAAGCGCCCAGGAACCAGTCCCGGGTCGGCCGGCTGAACCGGTCCATGGCGTCGGCCGCGAGTGTGCCTCCGGCGAGCTCCTGCCCCTTCATTCCTCCATCATGCCCTACCCCGCCGACACTATTAGCCGGGCCCCGTCCTCGGCCCCGGCGGGTCCCGTAGGGGCCAGGTGCCCCGGGACGGACGGGCGCGCAGACGCTGGAGCAGAGACGCGGGGGACGGGCGTTACTTGGGCTGGAAGGCGCCGATGGTCAGCAGGTTGATCTCCGTGTTGGTGCAGGCGTCAAGTGGCTGCGGGATAAACAGCGACGCGGTGTCGTTGGGCGGGTAGACCCGGAATCCTGCCGCCGGTGTCCGGGTGCAGTCCGGGTAGTTGGCGGCCTGGGTGTAGCGCAGGGTGGCCGTGCCGGCCTTGCCCGGGGCAAGCGTGACGTCGGTGACCGGGCCCGAGTCGTCGCGGGTGGCGGCGGCGCCGATCGGCTCACCGTCGGCCCCGGCTGTGAGGGAGACGCCCGCGAAGCCCTTCAGCAGGCACGGTGCGGTGCCGGAGTTGGTCAGGATCAGCTGCATGTAGATGCTGCCGGCCGCGCCGCCGCCCGTGGCGTCGGTGGTGCCGGTCAGGCTTGCGGCCTTGCACAGCTCGGGGCCGCCCTTGGCAGTGGACGGTGCGGCGGCCGCAGAGGATTCCGGCGCGGCGTCAGACGTCGCGGGCGGCTGGCTTGTTTGCGTGGCAGACGGGCTGGGCGGGGACGTGGCCGACTGGGCCTGCGTCGAGCTGCCCCCGCAGCCGCTGAGGAGGAGGGCCGCCGCGGCAGCCGTTGTCACAACCAGTGCGTGCTTCATTCGCTGAGACCTCATGGCTCAACCATTATGCCCGCCGTTGCCTTAGTCAACGATGCCACTGCGGCGGAGCCCGATTGATGTCCGGATTGTGATTTCCCGGGCGTCGGCCGAGGTCAACTCGCTGCGTGCTGTTTCCCGGAGCCGGGGGGCCGCTGCCTTAGTCGGTCTCGGGTCCCGAGCAGTAGTGGCAGTCGTCGGGGCAGGAAGCGGCCCAGGGGTCCGTCCCCGCCGCGGAGCCGGACAGGATTTCCGGCTGCCGTGCCAAGGCCGTTGGCCGGTCAGTTGCCAGCATGGCCGGCTCCTTCGGGGTCTGCCACGCTCAGTTCGAAGCCGTCGGCAACGTGGAACAGTTGCCGGTGCCCGCCGTCGGAGAGCACCCATACGACGTCGCCGTCGGGCGTGCGGTTGTCGACGAGGCCCGCGTGCTCAAGGCGGCCGCCCCGGTGCAGGTGGACGGCGTCGCCGATCTCGACGTTGTCCCAGTGGGCGGTGCTGCCGGAAGGCCGGTTTTTCTGCAAGGTCATGAGGAGTCCTGAACGGTCACGGGAAACGAGGATGTGACTCAGCTAACCGTGGAATGCCCTCTGGCCTCAATGGTCAAGTGAATGAGCCACCCCCGTCCCGTTGTGCACAAGTCCAAGGCCAGAGGTCCCGGGCAGAAGTCCGGACGCTAGGTGGCCGGCTACGTATCTGTGCGGGCTGCGCGCCGGGTCAGCCAGGCAAAGGTGGGCGGCGGCGGCGGTGGAACAGCCGGCGCCCCGGGCGCGGTGCTCCCCGCGGTGCTCCCCGCGGTGCTCCCTGCGGTGTTCCGCGCTGCCGCGCGGCGCCGGCGCAGTTCCAGGGCAAGGCTCTCCTGGCCGCGGGCCATCGCCCAGCGGTGGTTAGCGGCGAAGGCCGGCTTCAGCAGCCAGCTCAGCCGCCGCAGCAGGGGCTTCGCGGCACGGACGTGCCAGTCGTAGGTGATGACCGTTTCCGGTCCGTCCGCTTCAAAGGTCCAGCGGCCGGTGCCGTTGAGGTCGCCGGCCGCGGTGAGGGCGAGGCCACGGCCGGTGATTGGCTCCGTGACCGTCAGGGTCCAGCGGAGCGTATAGGGCAGCCAGCCTTTCGTGTGCAGACGCGTGGGGCGCGGAATGCCGGGCGGGGGTTCGGGACCGCCGGCCACGGGCTCGGCGCTGAGGTAGACGGACGGCCACCATAAGGGCAGGGCGGTGGCGTCGCCAAGGGCGGCCGCGACCTCTTCCGGCGTACCCGCCACCCGCCAGACGGTCCGGAACTCGTAATCTGTGCTGCCCATCGGGGCCTCCTTTCAGCCCTGTTTTTCAACCCTGCGTGGAGGCCCTCACTATCAATTCGGGCGGGAAGACCACCTGGCTGGGTGCAAAGCCATCCTCGGACTCCGCTTCTCGGAGCAGCAGTGCCAGGGCGGTGGAGCCGATGAGGGCGCTGGGCTGCCGGATCGAGGACAGCGGTACGACGGCGGCGGCGGCGAACTCGATGTCGTCGTAGCCGATCAGGGCAATCTCCTGCGGCACCTTGACGCCGCCCATGAGCATCAGCCCCTGCAGGGCACCCACGGCAAGGAGGTCGTTGGCTGCAAATATCGCATCCGGGCGTTCGGCTTCCGGGCGGGACCGGATGGACTCGCCGGCCGCCCGGCCTGAAAGCACTGTCAGGGATTCGGTGGCGATGATTTCGAGGGTTGCACCCGCAACGGCGCCGATGGCCTTCCGCGCCCCTGCCAAACGGTCCGCGACCTGCCGGATGCTGGCCGGGCCGCCGACGAACGCGATCCGCCGCCGGCCCAGCGACAACAGGTGGGCCGCAGCCATCTCCCCGCCCGCCAGGTCATCCACGGCCACGGAGGAGAAGCTCTTGTTCTCGGTCTGCCGGTCTACGAGCACCGTCGGGATGCCCCGGCGCCGGAGCTGCTCCAGCCGGGGAATCACATTGCCTACCGGGGACAGCAGCACGCCGCGCACGCGCTGCTGCTCGAAGAGATCCAGATAGACCGATTCCCGGCCCTCGTCCTCGTTGCTGTTGCCGACGAGGACGGTGAAGTTCTCCGCGGCGGCGCGGTCCTCCGCGCCCCTGGCCAGATCCGAGAAAAAGGGGTTGGCAGCGTCCAGGACCACCAGGCCGATGCTGTGGCTCATGCCGGCGCGCAGCTGGCGCGCGGCGTCGTTCCGGACGAAGCCGAGCTTGTCGATGGCGGACTGGACCCTGAGGGTGACTTCCGCGGAAACTTTCTGCGGCCGGTTCAGCACATTGGAGACCGTCCCCACCGAGACGCCGGCCAATGCCGCGACGTCTTTGACGCTCGCTGAAACCATTTTCCTGTGCTCCTGAAGTGGGCGCCGCAGCCTGTGGGGCAGGCGCCCGTTGGCGAACTACTGTCCTCAGGATACCCGTCCGGGCTCGTTTTGAACCCTTTCAATGAAACGAATCAAAAGCCGCGCCGGGAACGCCTGACGCCAGTTGACGTGTTGATTTGAAGACCCTATGATTCAAATCACAACTCGTTATGAAACGATTCATTGCGTGTTCACCAGGCACAGTTCACTAAGCCCCAAAGGTGCGGTTAATTTTATGCAGCAGACACACAGTTCCCGGTCCGGCCCCTCCGAGGGGGAGCAGGTTCCGGTTCTTTCGCTCTCCCACGCAGCCAAGACCTTTGGCCCGGTGGTCGCCTTGGCCGACGGCACCATCCACATCGAGGCGGGCGAGATCCACGCACTGGTCGGGGAGAACGGCGCCGGCAAGTCCACGCTCGTGAAAATCCTCGCCGGCCTGCACCACCCCGATTCCGGCGACTTCCAGGTGGCAGGGCACACCGTCCAGTTCCGCAACGTTGCCGAGAGCAAGGACGCCGGAATCTCCGTCATCTATCAGGAACCCACGCTCTTCCCGGACCTGAGCGTCGCGGAGAACATTTTCATCGGCCGCCAGCCCAAGGGCCGCTTCGGACTCATCAGCAAGGCGACGATGGTCAGGGAGGCGCACAAGCTGTTCGAACGGCTTGGGGTTCCGATCGACCCGACCCGCATCGCGGAGGGCCTGTCCATCGCGGACCAGCAGATCATTGAAATCGCCAAAGCCATTTCGCTGGACGCCAAAGTCCTGGTGATGGACGAGCCCACGGCAGCCCTTAGCGGCGTCGAGGTGGACCGGCTCTTCGCCGTGGCCCGGAGCCTTCGGGACCGCGGGACCGGCATCCTCTTTATTTCGCACCGTTTCGACGAAGTCTTTGACCTGTGCGACCGCATTACCGTCATGCGGGACGGCCGGTACATCTCCACCCACCGCACGGCCGACGTCACCGTCGACCAGATCGTTCGCGAGATGGTGGGCCGCGACATTGGCGCCCTGTTCCCCAAGACCCCGGCCGAGATCGGCGGCGTCGTCCTGAAAGTGGACGGCCTCAGCCGTGCCGGAGTGTTCCGCGATATCAGCTTCGAGGTCCGCGCCGGGGAAATCGTTGCCCTGGCCGGCCTCGTCGGCGCCGGCCGCACCGAGGTGGCCCGCGCCGTGTTCGGAATCGACCCCTACGACGCCGGCGCCATCACCTTCGACGGACGCACGCTCAAGCCGCGCAATCCCCAGGTGGCCATTACCGCCGGCATGGGCTTCGTCCCGGAGGACCGCCGCAAGCAGGGCCTGGTGATGGACCTGTCCGTGGCCCGGAACGTCACGCTCACGCTGCGCAACAAGTACACGACGGCGGGGCTGATCAACGGGGCGGCCGAGCGGCGCGCCGCCCAGGAGTGGAGCAAACGGCTCCAGGTGAAGACCGGCTCGCAGGAGTACGCCGTCTCCACGCTCTCCGGCGGCAACCAGCAAAAGGTGGTGCTCGCCAAGTGGCTGGCCACGGACCCGCGGCTGCTGATCATCGACGAGCCCACCCGCGGCATCGACGTCGGCACCAAGAGCGAGGTCCACCGGCTCATATCGGACCTCGCCGGGCGCGGGATCGCGATCCTGATGATCTCCTCCGAACTGCCCGAGGTCCTCGGCATGGCGGACCGCGTCCTGGTCATGCGCGAAGGCCGGATCACCGCCGAACTCGACCGCGCCGATGCGAACCCCGAATCGGTCATGCACGCCGCCACGTCTTCCGCAGGAGGAACCCTGTGAGCTCAGCTCTGGACCACAAGAACGCACCGGCGCCGGCATCCGCCGCCGGCGCCCGGAGCGCCGTCGCCTCGGTTCTGCGGATGCGCGAACTCCCTGTGCTGATCGCGCTGGCACTGCTGGTGCTCGTCACCTACCTGATCAACCCGCTGTTCCTCACCGCGCAGGGCGTGAAGGACCTGCTGCTCAACGCCACGATCATCATGATTCTGGCGGTGGGGCAGACCCTGCTGATCATCACCAGGAACATCGACCTCTCCGTCGGCTCCATGCTGGGACTGGTCGCCTTCGGCACCGGCTCCCTTTTCTCGGCCATGCCCGACGTGCCGATCATCGCAGTCTTTGTGATCGGCATGGCCTTCGGGGCGCTGCTGGGCGCCGTCAACGGCGCCCTGGTCACCCTGGCCAAAGTGCCCGCCCTGGTCATCACCCTCGGAACGCTCTACGTGTACCGCGGCCTGAACAACGCCTGGGCCGGCGGCAAGCAGTACTTCGCCGGCGACCGTCCGGAGGAGTTCGGCGCCCTCTCGGTGAACACCTTTCTGGGGTTCCCCGTGATCACGCTGCTGGCCATCGTCGTCGTGATCGCCGTCGCCATCTACATGTCCGGCACCCGCCCGGGCCGTGACCTGTACGCCATCGGCTCGGACCCGGACGCGGCCACCGCCTTCGGCATCAAGGTCTCCAAGCGCGTGTTCCTCGCGTTCCTGGCCAACGGCGCGCTCGCCGGCCTGGCCGGTGTGCTTTACGCCAGCCGCTTCAACTCCGTCGGCGCCACCACCGGCACCGGGATGGAACTGACCGTGGTGGCGGCCGCCGTCGTCGGTGGTGTGGCCATCTTCGGCGGCAGCGGATCGGTGACCGGGGCCGCGCTCGGCGCCGTCCTCCTGACCACCATCACCAGCTCCCTGACCGCCCTGCGGGTGGACAAATTCTGGCAGCAGGCGATCGTGGGCGTGCTGATCCTCACAGCCATCATCATCGACCGCGTGGCCAGCCTGCGCACAGCCAAGAAACTGCGGATTAGCGAGGCTCGCAATGTCTGAAACCACGTCCACCACCAGCACGGCGCCGGCTCCCGTGGCTGACAACACCAAGCCGCTGGCCAGCGAGCCGAAGGGCCGGACCGGCGCCGCGCGGATCCTGATGGGCCGTGACGCGGTCACCATCTACGCACTGATTGCTTTCCTGATCTACGCCGCCATCGCCATCCCGCGCTTCGCCTCGCCGGTCACCACCGGCTTCCTGCTCCTGGACGTCATCCCGGTCCTGCTGATCGCCATGCCGATGACGCTGATCATCATCACGGGCGAAATCGACCTCTCCGTGGCCAGCACCGCCGGCCTGACCAGCGCCCTGATGGGCGTCCTCTGGGCCGGCGGGACGGACATCTGGCTGGCCCTGGCAATCAGCCTGCTGGCAGGAATTGCCGCCGGCATGTTCAACGGCTTCCTGATCGCCGTCTTGGGCCTGCCCTCCCTGGCCGTCACCATCGGCACCCTGGCGTTGTTCCGCGGCCTGGCCCTGGTCATCATCGGCGACAACGCCGTGGCCAACTTCCCGAAGGCGCTGACCGCGTTCTTCACCTCCAAACTCGGCGGCACCGGCATCCCCACGGTGATGATCGGCGTCGTCGTGGTGATGGTCTTCTTCGGCGTGCTGCTGCACCTCACGCCGTTCGGACGCGGCCTCTACGCGATGGGCTACAGCAAGGAAGCCGCCAGCTTCGTCGGGATCAACGTCGCCCGCAGCAAGTTCTGGCTCTACGTCGGGTCCGGCGCCGTTTCGGCTCTCGCCGGCATCTACTGGACGCTGCGTTACACGAGCGCCCGCAGCGACAACGCCTCCGGCCTGGAACTGGCCGTCATCGCAGCCGTCCTGCTGGGCGGCGTGTCGATCTTCGGCGGCAAGGGCTCCATCCCCGGCGTCATCGCCGGCGTCCTGCTGATCGGCACGCTCAACTACGCCCTCCGCCTGGCCCGGGTGTCCGACGTCGTCCTCATTACGGTGACCGGCCTGCTGCTGATCCTCTCGGTGGTGGCGCCGAGCATCGGCTCCGCCATCAAGCAATGGCGGCACACCCGTCGCGTCCGCCGAAGTTTCACCGGCAAGGCCACCTGAATTTTGCCCACCAGCACCACCACAAACCGCGCCCGCCTGGGACCGGCTGTACCGACCGCACGAAGGAAAAGGGAAGAACAATGATGTTGAACCGCAAGAACAAGGGCCGGACCGGCCGACTGGGAAGCATGGTGGCCATCACCGCCGTGGCGGCACTGGCGCTGACAGCCTGTAACAGCGGCTCGGCATCCTCCACCGATACCAGCAGCCCCTCGGCAGGCGGCGGGGACCAGAAGATCACCTTCATCCCCAAGCAGCTGAACAACCCGTACACGGACGTTGTCCTCGGCGGCGGCAAGAAGGGCGCCACCGAGGCAGGATTCGCCTCCTCACAGGTCGTCGGTCCGCTGGAAGCCTCCGCCTCCAGCCAGGTCTCGTTCATCAACGCCGAGACGCAGGCCGGCACGAATGTGATCGCGATTGCCGCCAATGACCCCGACGCCGTCTGCACGGCCCTCGGCGAAGCCCGCTCCGCCGGCGCCAAGATCGTCGCGTTCGACTCGGACACCAACCCCGACTGCCGCGACATCTTCATCAGCCAGGTCGTCGCCAAGGACGTTGCCCTGATCCAGACCAAGCTGATTTCCGAGCAGATCGGCGGCAGCGGCGAGATCGCCATCCTGTCCGCCACCGCCAACGCCACCAACCAGAACGAATGGATCAAGTACATGGAGGAGGAGCTCGCCTCCAATCCCGCGTACAAGGACATCAAGCTTGTGGCCAAGGTCTACGGCGATGACAACGACACCAAGTCCTTCCAGGAAGCCCAGGGCCTCATGCAGGCCCACCCGAACCTGAAGGGCATCATCTCCCCGACCACCGTTGGCATCGCCGCCACCGCCCGGTACCTCTCAACGTCCGCGTACAAGGGCAAGGTGGCCCTCACCGGGCTGGGGCTCCCGAATGAAATGCGGCCCTTCGTGAAGGACGGCACCGTCAAGGAGTTCGCCCTCTGGGATCCGGCACAGCTTGGCTACGTTGCCGCGTTCGCCGGCAAGGCCCTCCAGGACGGCAAGATCACCGGCGCCGAAGGGGATACCTTCACGGCCGGCGAGCTTGGCGAACGCAAAGTCGAAAAGGGCGGCCTGGTGATCGTCGGCCCGCCGACGGTCTTCAACGCCGAGAACATCGACAAGTACAACTTCTGATCCGTTCCTGACCTATCCCGAGCGGCCGGGCGGGCCGCCGACAGCCCGCCCGGCACTCGTTCCTTCCACCCACCCCGTTCCACTTCACCGGTGCCGCAGCACCGGGCCCACGGCGCCTTCTCCACAGCCGTGCCCGGAAACCGCATTCCGGAGCCCAAGATCCCCATTTCATGCCGGAAGGCCCCCCCACATGAACCAGAAACAACCGGCAGACCGGCTGCTGCAACCGCACCGGCGCCGCCCCACCCGCATCGGGCTGGTCTCCGGCGGTCTCGGCGCCTACTGGCCCCAGTTCCCGGAGCTGCTGCCGCAGCTGCGGGAGTCCGTCCGCTACGTCACCGGTCGCTTCCAGGAGCTCGACGCCGACGTCGTCGACACCGGCTTCATCTCCGATGCGCAGGAAGCCGCCGCGGCCGGCGAAAAGCTCCGCGTCGCCGACTGCGACCTCATCGTC
Source organism: Arthrobacter sp. P1_H7 (assembly GCF_056405215.1). Classification (NCBI taxonomy): domain Bacteria; kingdom Bacillati; phylum Actinomycetota; class Actinomycetes; order Micrococcales; family Micrococcaceae; genus Arthrobacter; species Arthrobacter sp. P1_H7. The sequence goes on from NZ_JBFUCO010000012.1 coordinate 181,932, forward strand.
ATCTTCCTCACCACGTACCTGACGTCCTCCATGGTCCTGCCCATCGCCCAGCGCGCGAAGACCCCCGTCCTGGTGATCGACCTGCAGCCAACCGAAGCGATGGACCACGCCAACTTTGACACCGGCAAGTGGCTGGCCTACTGCGGCCAGTGCCCGGTGCCGGAGGTCGCCAACGTCTTCCGCCGGGCCGGGATCGAGTTCCGCTCCGTCTCGGGGCACCTCAAGCAGGAGTCCGCCTGGGAGCGGATCACCGCATGGGTCCACGCCGCCGGCGTCCGCGCCCGGCTCCGCAATGCCCGGCACGGGCTCATGGGCCACCTCTATCCGGGCATGCTGGATGTCGCCACCGACCTCACCACCGTGTCCACCACCTTCGGCTCCCACGTGGAGGTGCTGGAATTCGACGACCTCCGCGAACGGGTCAACGCCGTCACGGAGGCGGAGGTGACCGAACGGCTGGGGCTCGCCCGCGAACTTTTCGTTGTGGATGACTCCGTCAACGACGACGACTTCGCGTGGGGCGCGAAGGTGTCCGTCGGCCTGGACCGCCTGGTGGAGGACTTCGACCTCGACTCCGTGGCCTACTATCACCGCGGACTGGCCGGCGAACAGCACGAACGGCTCGGCGCCGGGATGATCCTGGGCTCCTCCATCCTGACGGCCCGGGGCATCCCGATGGCCGGCGAGTTCGAGCTGCGGACCTCCATTGCCATGCTGGCGGCCCAGGCGATCGGCGCCGGGGGTTCATTTACCGAGATCCAGGCCCTGAACTTTTTGGACAACGTGGTCGAAATGGGACACGACGGCCCGGCCCACCTCGCCGTGTCCGCCCAGGACCCGCTCCTGCGCGGGCTCGGCATCTACCACGGCAAGCGCGGCTGGGGCGTCTCGGTCGAATTCGATGTTCGCCACGGTCCGGTCACCACCTTCGGCCTCGGCCAGGATCCGGACGGAAGCTACGTGTTCGTCACCTCCGAAGGCGAGGTGGTTCCCGGCCCGCTCCTGCAGATCGGCAACACGACCTCCAGGGTGGACTTCGGCGGGGACCCCGGGCTCTGGGTGGACGTCTGGAGCCAGACCGGAATCGGCCACCACTGGGCCCTGTGCGTCGGCCACCGCGCCGCCGACATCAAGGCCGCCGCATCCCTGCTGGGCATCGAACACCGCCACGTGGTGCTCTCATGAGCACGCAACGCGTCTGCTTCCAGCTCCAGGTCAAGCCCGCGCTGATCGGGGAATACACCCGCCGGCACGCCGCCGTCTGGCCGGAGATGCTCCGGGCCCTCAAGGCCTCGGGCTGGAACAACTACTCACTCTTCCTCCGGCCCGACGGGCTCCTGATCGGCTATTTCGAAACGGACAGCCTGACCGAAGCCCAGGCCCGGATGGCAGCCACTGACGTCAACGCCCGCTGGCAGGCCGACATGGGCGGGTTCTTCGACGACCTCGCCGGAGCGCCGGACCAGGGCTTCCTCCAGCTCACCGAAATCTTCAATCTCGAGGACCAGTTGTCCGCGGCCAACGCCTCCGGGGACAACCACCAACCGCAAAAGGAACAGTCATGAACACCACAGAAACGGCCCTCGGCCGCCTCGGGGAACTCGCCATCGAGGTCCCGTCCTGGGCCTACGGCAACTCCGGCACCCGCTTCAAGGTGTTCGGCACCCCCGGCACACCGCGCACCGTCCACGAAAAGCTGGCCGACGCCGCGAAAGTCCACGAACTCACCGGACTCGCGCCCACCGTGGCGCTGCACATCCCCTGGGACAAAGTGGATAACTACGCGGCCCTGAAGGAGTTCGCGGCGGACCTCGGGGTGGGACTCGGCACCATCAACTCCAACACCTTCCAGGACGACGAGTACAAGTTCGGCTCCCTGACGTCCTTGAACCCGGCCGTCCGCCGCCGCGCGATCGACCACCACCTCGAGTGCCTTGAGATCATGAACGCCACGGGCTCGCGGGATCTGAAGATCTGGCTCGCGGACGGCACCAACTACCCGGGCCAGGACGACATGCGCGGCCGGCAGGACCGCCTGGCCGAGTCGCTGCAGGAAATCTACGCAGCCCTGGGCGACGAGCAGCGCCTGGTGCTGGAGTACAAGTTCTTCGAGCCGGCGTTCTATCACACCGATGTTCCGGACTGGGGTACCTCCTACGCCCAGACCCTGGCCCTGGGCGAGAAAGCCTTTGTCTGCCTTGACACCGGCCACCACGCCCCCGGCACCAACATCGAATTCATCGTCATGCAGTTGTTGCGCCTGGGCAAGCTCGGCTCCTTCGACTTCAACTCCCGCTTCTACGCGGACGATGACCTGATCGTCGGCGCGGCGGATCCCTTCCAGCTCTTCCGGATCATGCACGAGGTCATCCGCGGCGGCGGCTTCGGCAAGTCCGCAGGACAGAACTCAAACGTCGCCCTGATGCTGGACCAGTGCCACAACCTGGAGGAAAAGATCCCGGGCCAGATCCGGTCCGTGCTCAATGTCCAGGAAATGACCGCCCGCGCCCTGCTGATCGACACCGATGCGCTGGCCGAGGCCCAGCGCAGCGGCGACGTCCTGGCCGCCAACGGCATCTTCAACGATGCCTTTTACACCGATGTCCGCCCCGCTCTGGCGCAGTGGCGTGAATCCCGCGGCCTGCCCGCGAACCCGATGGCCGCCTTCAAGGCCAGCGGTTACCAGAAGAAGATCAACGAGGACCGCGTCGGCGGCCACCAGGCCGGATGGGGCGCTTAGGCATGAACATGCAGAACACAGATATGCAAGACACAACGAACAAGACTGTTGAAGAACTGATCTCCCGCTCCAACCGCCTCGGCGCGGACAAGCGGAACACCAACTTCGCCGGCGGCAACACCTCCGCCAAGGGCACCGCGAAGGATCCCGTGACCGGCAACGACGTCGAGCTCCTGTGGGTCAAGGGCTCCGGCGGGGACCTGGGCACGCTGAAGGCCGAAGGCCTTGCCGTGTTGCGGCTGGAGCGGCTGCAGGCGCTCAAAAACGTGTACCCCGGCGTCGAGCGTGAAGACGACATGGTGGCCGCGTTCGATTACTGCCTCTTCGGCAAGGGCGGCGCCGCGCCGTCGATCGACACCGCCATGCACGGCCTGGTCGACGCCGCGCACGTGGACCATCTGCACCCGGACTCCGGCATCGCCATCGCCACGGCCGCCGACGGCGAGGCCCTGACCAAGGAGATCTTCGGCGAGAAAGTGGCCTGGGTGCCCTGGCGGCGCCCCGGTTTCCAGCTCGGCCTGGACATCGCCGCGATCAAGGACGCCAACCCGCAGGCCGTCGGCACCATCCTGGGCGGCCACGGCATCACCGCCTGGGGCGCCACCAGCGAGGAAGCCGAAGCCAACTCGCTGTGGATCATCGAACAGGCCGAGCAGTACATCAAGGACCACGGCAAGAACGAACCGTTCGGTCCCAAGCTGCCCGGCTACGGCGCCCTCCCGGAGACCGAGCGCCGCGCGAAGGCCGCCGCCCTGGCCCCCGTGATCCGCGGACTCGCCTCCACCGACAAGCCGCAGCTGGGGCACTTCACCGACCACCCCGCCGTCCTGGAATTCCTCGAAAGCGCCGAACACCCGCGGCTCGGGGCCCTGGGCACGTCCTGCCCGGACCACTTCCTGCGCACCAAGGTCAAGCCGCTGGTCCTGGACCTGCCCGCCGACGCCCCGGTTGAAGACTCCGTGGCCCGGCTCAAGGAACTTCACGCTGCCTACCGCGAGGACTACCAGGGGTACTACCACCGGCACGCGACCCCGGACAGCCCGGCCCTGCGCGGCGCGGACCCGGCGATCGTGCTGGTGCCCGGCGTCGGCATGTTCTCCTTCGGCGCGAACAAGCAGACCGCCCGCGTGGCGGGGGAGTTCTACCTCAACGCCATCAACGTCATGCGCGGCGCCGAAGCCGTCTCCACCTATGCCCCGATCGAGGAGTCCGAGAAGTTCCGGATCGAATACTGGGCCCTGGAGGAAGCCAAGCTGGCCCGGATGCCCAAGCCGAAATCCCACGCCGGCCGGATCGCCCTGGTGACCGGGGCGGCGTCGGGCATCGGAAAGGCGATCGCCACCCGCTTCGCCGCGGACGGCGCGTGCGTGGTCATCGCGGACCTGAACCTGGACAACGCCCGGGCCGTGGCCGCGGAACTCGGCGGCGCCGACGTCGCGATCGGGGTCCAGGCCGATGTCACCGACGAAGCCCAGATCGCCGCCGCCATCCAGGAAGCCGTCCTGGCCTTCGGCGGACTGGACCTGGTGGTCAACAACGCCGGGCTCTCCATCTCCAAGCCGCTGCTGGAAACCACGGAAAAAGACTGGGACCTCCAGCACAACGTCATGGCCAAGGGCTCGTTCCTGGTGGCCAAGGCCGCCGCGAAGGTGATGATCGGCCAGGAGATGGGCGGGGACATCATCTACATCTCCTCCAAGAACTCCGTGTTCGCCGGCCCGAACAACATCGCCTACTCCGCCACCAAGGCAGACCAGGCCCACCAGGTCCGGCTCCTCGCCGCGGAATTGGGCGAGTACGGGATCCGGGTCAACGGCATCAACCCCGACGGCGTGGTCCGCGGCTCCGGGATCTTCGCCGGCGGCTGGGGCGCCAAGCGCGCCGCCGTCTACGGCGTGCAGGAAGAGGAACTGGGCAAGTACTACGCCCAGCGCACCCTGCTCAAGCGCGAAGTGCTGCCCGAAAACGTGGCCAACGCCGCCGCCGTGCTCACCGGCAGCGAGCTCTCCCACACCACCGGGCTCCACATCCCCGTGGACGCCGGCGTGGCCGCGGCCTTCCTGCGATGAGCACCGCATCACCAGCGGATACCGGTGTCGTTGCCCGCAGTGCTTTTGTCGCAATCGACATTGGGGCGTCCTCCGGCCGGGTCATCCTGGGCAGGGTCGCGGGCAGTCCAGGTGGGGCGAGGGCCGAGCTGGAGACCGTGCACCGGTTCCCCAACGGGGTCAAGGAGCTCGACGGCGGCCTCCGCTGGGACTTCGACGCGCTGTTCGCCGAGGTCCTCGCCGGACTCGGGGCCGCCGCCACGGCGGCCGCGGTCCGCGGCGAGAACATCGCCAGCATCGGGATCGACACCTGGGCCGTGGACTACGGGCTGGTCAACGACGCCGGTGAACTGGTCGCGGCGCCGTTCAGCTACCGCGACGACCGGTCCCGTGCCGCCATCCCCAGGGTCCACGAAAAACTCGATCCGGCCCGGCTCTACGCCACCACCGGGCTGCAGTTCCTGCCGTTCAACACGATCTACCAGCTCGCCACGGAGCCGGTCCTGGAGGGGCTGCAGGCCCTGCTCATCCCGGACCTTATCGGGTTCCTGCTGACCGGCCAGCGCCGCACCGAGGCCACCAACGCCTCCACCACCGGGCTCTTCGACGCCGTCGCGGGGGAGTGGGCCACGGAGTTCCTCACCGCCCTGGACCTGCCCACGAACCTGTTCCCGCCGCTGATCCAGCCCGGCGCGATCCTCGGCACCCTGCTCCCGGAGACCGCGGCACGGCTGGGACTTCCCGCCGCCACGAAGGTGGTGGCCGTTGGCTCGCACGACACCGCCTCCGCCGTCGCCGCCGTACCGGCGGGCCGGCCCGACTTCGCCTACATCTCCTCCGGCACGTGGTCCCTGGTCGGCGTCGAACTGTCCCACCCGGTCCTGACCGAGGCCAGCCGGATCGCGAACTTCACCAACGAACGCGGCGTGGACGGCACCATCCGCTACCTGCGCAACGTCGGCGGTCTCTGGCTGCTCAGCGAATGCCAGCGCACCTGGGCCGCCGAAGGCTACCGGCCGGGGCTCGAGGAACTGCTCGACGCGGCCGCGACTCTGCCGCCCGGCGGGCCGGTCATCAACGCCGACGACCCCTGTTTCATCGCCCCGGACAACATGCCCGAACGGATCCGGGCCGCGGTCCGCAACACCGGCACTGTCCTGCCGGTGCATCCCGCGCACATCGTGCGGTGCATCCTGGACAGCCTTGCCGCCGGCTACGCCCGGACCATCGCCGACGCCGAACGGCTCGCGGACGTCCGGGCCGGCGTCGTGCACATTGTGGGCGGCGGATCCCAGAACCGGCTCCTGTGCCAGCTCACCGCCGACGCCACCGGCAAACGCGTGATCGCCGGACCCGTGGAAGCCACGGCCCTGGGCAACGTCCTCGTCCAGGCCCGCGCCGCCGGCGTGCTCAGCGGCGGGCTGGGGGAGCTGCGCGCCGTGGTGCGTGCCTCCCAGCACCCGGCGGAGTACGTGCCCTCACACCGGGCCGCACATCAGAGCGCCGGAGGTGCCCTGTGAGGATCGCACTCTTCGCCACGTGCATTGTGGACGCCATGTATCCGGCCACGGCCCGCGCCACGGTGTCCATCCTGGAACGCCTCGGCCACGAGGTCATCTTTCCGGCCGGCCAGGCCTGCTGCGGGCAGATGCACGTCAACAGCGGCTACTTCAAGGAGGCGCTGCCCGTCGTCGCCAACCATGTGAAGGCCTTTGAAGAAGATGAGTACGACGTCGCCGTCGCACCGTCCGGTTCCTGTGTCGCCTCCGTGAAGCACCAGCACCCCATGGTCGCCCGCCGCTGCGGTGACGCCGGGCTGGAAGCCCGGGCCGCCGCCGTCGGAGCCAAAACCTACGAGCTCTCCCAGCTCCTGGTGGATGTCCTGGGCGTCACGGATGCCGCGGCCCAGCTGGGCTCGTACTTCCCGCACCGGATCACCTACCACCCCAGCTGCCACGGCATGCGCCTGCTCCGGCTCGGCGACCGGCAGCTGGACCTGCTGCGCTCGGTCGGCGGCATCGAGCTGGCCGAGCTGCCCGAGGCCGAGCAGTGCTGCGGCTTCGGCGGCACTTTCTCGATGAAGAACGCGGACGTGTCCTCGGCGATGCTCGCGGACAAGACCGCCAACATCTGCGGCACGGGCGCCGACCTTTGCGCCGGCGGCGACGCGTCCTGCTTGATGCATATCGGCGGCGGACTGTCCCGGCAGGGCAGCGGCGTCACCACGATGCACTTCGCCGAGATCCTGGCCAGCACCCTCGAGAATCCCGCCGCCGTCTCCGGCGACGTCCGCCTCACCACCGGAAGGACCGCACGATGAGCGGCACATTCCTGGGGATGCCGTCCCTGCCGGTCTTCGGCATCGGCAACCTGCACGAACACGAACCGTTCCCGAAAGCGGCCCGCCGCGAGCTCGGCAACCCCCAGCTGCGGGCAAACCTCGGCCACGCCACCCGGACCATCCGGGACAAGCGGCTGGCCGTCGTGTCCGAACTCCCCGACTGGGAGGAGCTGCGCGAGGCGGGCCGGGCGATCAAGGAATCCGTCATGGCCCGGCTGCCGGAGCTGCTCGAACAGTTCGAGGCGAACTTCACCGCCCGGGGCGGGACCATCCACTGGGCCCGGGACGCCGGCGACGCCAACCGGATTGTCGCCGCCCTCATCCTCGACCAGGGCGCCACCGAGGTGGTCAAGGTCAAGTCCATGGCCACCCAGGAAATCGGCCTCAACGAATACCTTGAGGAACAGGGCATCGCGGCGTTCGAAACCGACCTCGCCGAGCTCATCGTCCAGCTGGACCACGACAAGCCCAGCCACATCCTGGTCCCGGCCATCCACAAGAACCGCAGCCAGGTCCGGGACATCTTCCTGCGTGAAATGGAGGGCGTGGACCCGGAGCTGACCAACGAGCCGGCCCGCCTCGCCGCGGCCGCCCGGGCACACCTGCGCCGCAAGTTCCTCAGCGCCAAGGTGGCCGTGTCCGGCGCGAACTTCGCCCTCGCGGACTCCGGGACCCTCGCCGTCGTCGAATCCGAGGGCAACGGGCGCATGTGCCTGACCCTGCCGGAAACCCTCATCACCGTCATGGGCGTCGAAAAACTGCTGCCGGGGTGGGAGGACCTCGAAGTCTTCATGCAGCTGCTCCCGCGATCCTCCACCGGGGAGCGGATGAACCCGTACACCTCGCTGTGGACCGGCGTCACGCCCGACGACGGGCCGCAGAACGTCCACCTGGTCCTGCTGGACAACGGACGCAGCGCCGCCCTGGCCGACGAAATGGGCCGCTCCGCGCTGCACTGCATCCGCTGCAGCGCCTGCATGAACGTCTGCCCCGTCTACGAACGCACCGGCGGGCACGCGTACGGATCCACCTACCCGGGACCGATCGGCGCGATCCTGTCCCCGCTGCTGACCGGGATCACGGCCGAGGAGAACAACTCCCTGCCCTACGCCTCCTCCCTGTGCGGGGCCTGCTACGACGCCTGCCCGGTGAAGATCAACATCCCGGACATCCTGGTGCACCTGCGCGGCGAGGACGTGGACAGCAAACGCGGCAAGAAGCGTGTGCCGAGCCAGATGGACCTCGGCATGAAGGCGGCCTCCTGGGCGCTGTCCTCCGGCACGAACCTTGGCCTCGTGGAGAAGGCGCTGCCCTTGGGCCGGCTTGCCGCCGGACCGGACCGGAAAATCACCAAGCTGCCGGGCATCGCCGCCGGCTGGACCCAGAGCCGGGACATCCCCGCACCGCCGTCGCAGTCCTTCCGGCAGTGGTGGGACAAGGACCACCAGGCCCCGGCTGCCGGACCTGGGGCAGGGGCCGCCCCGGTTGCTGGCACCGAGGCCCCCGGCCCGAAGGAGAACCCGTGAACGCACGCGCAGACATACTGGACCGGATCCGCTCGGCCCTCCGGGACGCCCCGGCCGTGCCGGAGGTGCCCCGCGACTACCGGCGCTCCTCCGAACTGGGCGAGGAAGAGCTCATCGAGCTGCTGACGGACCGGCTCCTGGACTACAAAGCGAACGTCTTCGTCGAGGAAGCGGCCGCGGCGCCGCAGCGGCTCGCCGCGCTGCTCGAGGGCACACGCCGCTACGCCGTGCCGCACGGCCTCGACCAGGCGCTCTTCGCGGAGGCGGACGTCCACGACGCCGGCTCCCGCCGCGTCACCGACGCCCCCGGGCACCGGCTGACTGTCGAGGAACTGGACGGGGTGGACGCCGTCGTGACCGGCAGCGCCGTCGCGGTCGCCGAAACCGGAACCATCATCCTCGACGCCGGCCCGGACCAGGGCCGCCGGGTCATCAGCCTCGTTCCGGACCGGCACATCTGCATCGTCAGCGCCGGGGACATTACCGCAATCCTTCCGGAGGCCCTCCGCCGGCTCGACGGCACCCGCCCGCAGACCTGGATCAGCGGCCCCAGCGCCACGAGCGACATCGAACTCGAACGCGTCGAAGGCGTCCACGGCCCGCGGACCCTGGACGTGGTGATTGTTCGCGGGTAGGCGGGAGACTGGCCCTGCTTCCCTTGTGCTCAAGGGAAGCWGGGCCTCCCTGTTTGTCTGTGACCGTCCCGGGAAGTCGTTTGCCCAGATCACCCAGAAGAAACTCATGGTCTTCTCAGCGGGGAGTTGAACCATGGAGGCATGTACTTAGTCGATCCCAGAGCCTACGCATATCGCTTGATGCACCCTGGCGTTTGGTTCCGCACTGCGATCTGCCGGAACCTGGTCGCCCAAGGCCACCGGCCTACGCACTCGCGCCTGGACTATCTGGAGGCCGGCATCACGGGCAGGCTGGGCTCGGCCTATTCACGCAGCAGGGCCAAGGAACTCGAGCAGGCCTTCCGCAACGGCGATGTGTCCTACGAGGACGCGTGCCTGGAGATGGAGCAACTCGACGAGGAGACCTGAGCGTTTGTCCGCGCTCGCCGGAACCTCGAACACAAAAACCAGGATCAGTAGCCGTACTTGTTGACCACGATCTGCACAATGTTGGAGTCGTCCTGACCGTAGTCAGTGACCGTAATGCGTACGTTCCAGCCGTCGATGACTCCAATGCCCCGGCAGTCCAGTCCGCCTGCATTGACCCTCTGCTCACGGACGCATGGCTTGTACTCCTGGGGCATCAAACCCACCTGCTGGATGTACTTCTCCAGGTCACCCTCCCGGTACTTCTGGTGAGTGTCCCAACGGTATGCGTACTGGGAACAAGGTCCATCGAGCGGGATGCACAGCGCGCTGCCCACCGGCTTCTGTGTTCTCAAGGGCTCCCATCCCGGCCCTGGTTGGAGGCGGTCGGCAATCGACTTGAGCTCAGCGACGATCTGATCACTCTTCCACGATGCCCAAAGGAAGAAAGCAATGACAGCGGCGACCGTTCCTGCCAGCACGCCGAGCCATACCTTGCGGCCCCTGCTCATTCTCTTCCTGCTCTGCACGGCGCACCTCTCTGGTAGGGAGGCCCGAAGTCCACCCGCCACAGCACTGGGCTCGTCCACCGACCGTATCGCCGTCGCCACTTGCTGCCCCGAGCCGGCTGAATGACCGTCCTGCTGCGCGGGAGGCCGGCAGCGCGTACAGAGTTAGCTGACGCGGCGATAGCGGATGTGGGTGGCCAGCGGTGAGTGAAGCACCTCGGCCGGTTCGAAGCCGAAGGATTCAACCCCGTCGAAGATGCGCTCGCCCGAACCGAGCAGGACCGGTGCGATATCGAGGGTGAGCTCGTCGATCACGCCGGCGATCAGTGCCTGTCGGACGGTCGAGGCTCCACCGGCGATGTCCACGCCGTTGTCCCCGGCGGCCTGGCGCGCTGCGGAGTAGGCCGCGTCGAAGCCCTCGGTGACGAAGTGGAAGGTGGTCCCGCCGTCCATCTGGATCGGGTCATGTCCGTGATGAGTCAGCACGAACACCGGCGCGTGGTAGGGCGGTTCGGCTCCCCACCACCCGGTCCATTCCTCATCCCAGCCCCCGCGGATCGGGCCGAACATGTTCCGACCCATCACATACGCGCCCCGCGGGCGCATGAGCCAGCCGTTCGCGACCTTGTCGGCATCGTTGGCTCGCGGGTCGCCGATGTGCCAGCGGTGCAGCTCCAGCCCCCGCTTGCCCAGAGGGTTCTCGCGGCTCTGGTCCGGCCCGGCGACGAAGCCGTCCAGCGAGATCGACATGTGGCAGGTGGTGTCCGGCACCGCGAACCTCCTGAGTGATTGCGACGTGCTTGCGGTCGTTTGGGGATTCTGGGGATCGTAGCAGGTGATGGCATCCCCGCCAATGCCTCCGGCGGCTGGCGTCGATCGCAAACTGCGCGTTGCCCCGGCCTTGCTGCGCCCAGAGGGCCCCACATGCGGTTGCCCACACCCGTTCACTAATGTTCTGTGACTGCTGCGTTACAGCGGGGGCCCTTTTCCAGGAAAAGCAAAAGCCCCTGCTTCCCTTTGTAAATAAAGGGAAGCAGGGCCTTTCACATGTGGCGGTGACGGTGGGATTTGAAACCTCTCCCTAGCCTGCGCTGGCAGGGAAATCCCCTAGATTCCACGGAAAGTCATCACCCGAAATCACCCGTTATCACACCAGATGTGCCCAAAATGTGCCCAGGTTGTGCCCGAGCTTGCGTTTAGCCTGAAGGCCAGACCGCGTGCCCTGGATCCCACCACACGATGCTGAATTCATTGCCGACCCGAAAGCCCAAGAGACGCTGAACTTCTGTCACCTTCAGCCGCGCCAAGTCGTCGCGCCCGTTAAACTGCTCTGCGAGGCGTTTCGTGGCGTCCTTGTTAGGACATTTCGCCATGTCATAGTCCGCCAGGGCCCCCGTCCGCTTGGCATCATGGACGGTCATGCGCTCATAGTGCTTGAGCTTTTTAAGCAGTTGGATGTGATCAGCTTTGGCGATCTTTGTAAGCGGCCATTTTCCGCCGTGGTCGACGTCCGCAAAGCGGAACCGTAGGTGTCCTTCAGTGTTGAGTGGCGCGGCAACAGGAAGACGCCCCGGACCGGGGAAATCGGCGTATGGTGTCTTCTCATTTGTTGGGGGGACAGCCGGTATGCTCTTATTTCGGCTCCGCTTGTCGGCCATTACAGCGGGTTTGTGCCGACGAGCCCATCGTAGTACTCGTGGATGTCGACGTGGGAGATTTCAGTACGGCAGTTGGCTCCCGCCGGCAGATCCCCGCGGGCATTTCGCCAAGGATCCTCGCGGTGCGTCAGCTCGCTGAGTTCGTGCGCGGGACGTTCACCGTAGAATCCGAGGACGTTGTCGATCGAAGCTTTTTCGCCAGCGTCGAGGTTGTCAGAATTGCCCCACTGAGACCAGTCGCTCACCATAAACTGCCGCCGATGCTTCGCGTACAGATCAGGGGAGACCGGACCGTTGGCCCACGCCTCAATACGCTCGCTAAAGAGAGGTCGTTCTTCCCACACCAAGTGCCAGGCCTGGGAGTAGTACACGAGCTTCTGCAGCTTCATCGCTGACATGCTGCTCTTCTTCTTCAAAATGTAGGCCGCCACGTCATGAACATTCGCCATTCGTGCCTCACCGCTTCCCCCGCTACGGACCGTTGCAACGGTCGCCCACTAAATCTAAATGGGAATTCCACAGGTTATCCACAGAATTCCGATTGTTCTGCACCCTCTTATCCACAGGTACAACTGCACTTCAGTCTACATGTCTGGGCCGTCTGCGAGGTGCGGCGGGCGGAAGAGCGGCTACACGAATGGATCGTGCTCTGGCTCGGTCCGCCACTCGTCGGGCCTGTTCTGGTTGTCGCGGATCCAAGCCACTAGGCGCTGGACCTCGTCCACGTGCAGCAGGATTCGTTTGCCGAGCCGGGTGTGGATCCCTGAGGTTCTGCAGTAGCTGCGCAGCTTTGACTTAATGATGCCCAGGGCGGGTGCGACTTCCTCTGGCGTTCGGAAGGTCGGCTTTGGTGGCTCTGTCGCCGGCTGGGGCGCCTGCCCCACGTCTGGCTCAGGGATGGCTTACAGAACGTTGGCCGTGTGCTGGCTCAGGGGCCTTGTGGCCGCCCTTAGGCCCCTCACAGACGGCATCACGGACCTGCAGAAACACAAGCTCACGTTCTTTCATGTGCCGGACCTCAGGTTTCGTCCAACGTCAACTATCCGGTGCGGACGCCCGCACCCGAAGCGAGAAACTCACCTGCACATCTCCGGGTAGGCTTCGGAGTGCCAGCCTTGCGCCTGCGCGAGCAGCCCGGATCCCGACCCAGGTTTGACCGCTGATCGTTTGAGGGGTCACTGTGGCCGCCGAGGCTAGTCACGCATGTGTTCCAGCAGCCAGTGGGTGGACAGGGGGTGCGGCGCAGCGTAAAGGTCCTAAGGGCCGTGTTGGACCCGAGATGGACCTGGACCCGCCACAATTCGATGCTCACCAGGTCGCCGCTCCCGACGGCCGCGCTACGCCGGGTTCCCACCAGGTGTCCCGGGTGAACCAGTACTCATGTAGTGGTGCCAGAAACGAGCGGCTTCAGTTTTCATCTCCCCCGGATTGTTTGCGCCGACTGGATCGACTCAGCCTTTCTCCGGAACCCGGTGGACTCAGACTGGTTGTTGGGCCACCTCAAAGATCTCATCCATGTCCTCGGCCGTGCAGATTCCAGTGGCGAAGGCCCGGCGGATGACATCTTGCCTGAATCTCTTTGCACGGTTCTCGGTGGAGAACCCTTGACGGAGCCATACCGGGTCTCTCAATTCGAAATCGTCGCCAATCTCGATAGACAGATCCCAAGGGTTCTCTTCCGTGTCGTCAACGCAACATGAGATGGCGATGTTGTCGACCCTCGCCAGGTTCACGACGTAGTCGTCGATTTCCACAAACATTTAGACCTCCGGTGGTTCTGGGTTACGTGGTCCTGCGGGACCACGGTGCGCGGGCGGGTCGCCGCGCGACGAACGACAGCCTAAGCCAAAAAACCGTCACTGTTTCCCGCGCGACAGAGGCCAGATGGGAAGGATTTGCTCTCAATGTCGAGCCCAGCTACGCCTAATGGGGGTGTACCCGCAGGTCCCTTCGGGGGCATGCTGGGTATCCGAGCCGCTGGTGGGTGAGCACTTGCCGCGCCTGGCCCTTGTCGAGGCCTAGGTCTAGATCGTGCCCCCGCCGGCTGGTGGGGTGGGCCTGTAGCGCTGGTGGGGTGTCGTGCCGTAGAGCACTGATCCATTAGACCGCAGCCAGTTCCTTCCTCCCCCGCGTAGCGGCCCGGGACGAGTCCACAACGGAAGGACCGGGACAATGCTGTTCATCGGCGACGACTGGGCGGAGGACCACCACGACATCGCGGTCGTGGACGAGGCGGGCCGGTTGCTGGCGCACCGCAGGCTCGATGAGGGCGTGGCCGGGCTCGAGACGCTGCATGCCGTGATCGGAGGGTATCTGCCCGACGGCGCGGCGCCGGCCGATGTGCTCGTTGGGATTGAAACCGACCGGGGGCCCTGGGTGCAGGGTCTGCTGGCGTCCGGCTATACCGTTTACGCGATCAACCCGGCGCAGTCTGCCCGCTACCGGCAACGCACCGGCGCGGCCGGGGCGAAGTCCGACAAGGGCGACGCGCTGGTGCTGGCCCGGATCGTGGCTGTTGACCGGGGGCTGCACCGGGCGATCGCCGCGGACAGCGGCGTCGCGGAGGAGGTCAAGGTCCTGGCCAGGGCCCACCAGTCACTGATCTGGGCCCGGCAGCGGCAGGCGAACGTGCTGCGTTCGAACCTGCGCGAGTACTACCCGGCCGCGCTGGCCGCGTTCGGCGAGGACCTGCACGGACGGGACGCGATGGCTGTGCTCGGCGCCGCACCCGGCCCGCAGGCCGGGGCCCGGCTCACGTCCACCAAGGTCCAGTCGCTTCTGCAGCACGCCGGTCGGCAACGCTACGTGGCTGCCCGCTCCGGCGAAATCGTTGAGGCGCTGCACTCCCGGCAGTTGCCCGCCCGCCCGGGGGATCGAGGACGCCTACACGGCCACCACGGCAGCCCTCGTTGCTGTCATCCACGAACTCAACACCCAAATCGGGGTCCTGCAGAGGCAGGTGGAGGAATCTTTTGGCCGGCACCCGGACGCTGAGGTCTACCTCAGTCAGCCGGGTCTGGGGCCGGTGCTCGGCGCCCTGGACCTGCAGGCCTTCGCCGCACTCAGCGCCTCACCAGGCGCACGCGGCTACTACGACGCCCGCCGCTCACGCGGCGCCACGCACCACCAGGCCCTCCGCGCCCTGGCCAATCGGCTCGTCGGGATCCTCCACGGCTGCCTCCGCCGCCACACCACCTACAACGAGGACACCGCCTGGCACACCACCAACCAGACCCTTGAACTCCAAGCCGCTTGACAGCTTAGAACCGTGGGGTATCTAGACTTCCGGTTCTCGTCGGGCTGATTACCGGGATTCGCCTCCGTCCTCGCGCCCGCGCTGATTGCTCGCTGGTTCACCCGGTGTCGGCCGGACTGCAGCATCAGCACGCATGGCCCGAGAATGGGACCACGTCACATCTTGTATTTTCCGGCACCCCCTCAGAACTTCCAGGTCTGAGGGCAGGGGACAGCCTCGACGTGGTGGCAAGAAAGTCCGCCGGGGCACGTTCAGCAGGCAGGTGGATCCTCGTGTCGTGGTGGTCCTAGCTGCTTACTTTGGTGCGCTTTCTTCGCAGGGTTTACATTCGGCAAGCCGGTATCTCTCTGCCAGGGGCGTTGGCTGGGGCGGAAAGATCCGCGAAAACACGGGGGTTTTTGGCACCTACCGCCGATAAGAGAAATTATCGGCGGTAGGTCTGAACCGGGCATCAGAACCTATTTACATATGTTGGAGAACTCGAGTTTGGATACTCCTGGAGGCGCGAGCTGAGCTCCGACCTGGAACTGAGTCTGTCGCTTCGGACGATCTATTCGGCCGATCCAAAGTGACGCCAAGAGATGGCCGACCACCGGAATTTAATGTGCTGTTGCTGCCGCCGTTGCTCGAGCCCGTCAGGGGGAGGGAGTGCTGCGCTATCCGCTGCATGAAGACTACGCGTCGTCCTGTAGTTCACACCTGGACGTCGCTGACGTGGTGGCGCATTTGCTCGTGAACCGCGAGTTCACCGGCATCGTGTCTGTGGGTGCCCTGCCGGGCCTTGTCGGCGCGGATCTTGCTGACGGCTTTTCGACGTATGTCGGCCGGAATGTGCTGTTTGAGGTCCTCCAGCCCGACGAGTTTGGCAAGCTCATCATTCCCGTTTTCAGGGAAGCAGCGGCTGTGCCGGTCGTGGAATCGTATGAATACCGGCAGGGCTGGCCCGATGAACTGATCCCTGCAGACCGTTCCGCGCAGACGGTCAATGGTTCCCCGGAACATCCCAAAAGAAATCGCCCCAATGTTTGTGGCAGGTGCTGTTGGCCACAGCTGGTATACCGCAGCGTACCGGAGGGATACCCCGGAGCATTGGACGGTGAGGTTGCTTGTGGTCAGGAGGGACCGACGGTTCCAGGGAGATAGGTAGTTGATGATGTCCAAGGCCTCCAGCGGCCGAGCTTTTAGGCTCGGCCCTATGAGGCTTACACCAACTGACTGCAACAGGGACTTAAGTGCGGTTGGGTCATTGGTGCTGACGGCCAGCGTGAAGGCTGCAAGCCTGTTCTCGATGTAGTGGCGCAGCACGGATAGCTCGGACCGGTATTCCATATCCTCGAGGGATACATCGTTGGCAGGGTTTGGATTCACCCAACGAGCCAAATCGTGTCCTGCCCATGCGAGGGGAGCTGGAGTAGTGTTTATGCCGTCCTTAAGTCCGAATGGTAAGGACCAGGGCCAGTGAAACAGCCCCGGCAACCACGGTTGTGAAGCCAAGGGCGGCCGGGAGGAGCCCGTCGGCGGCTTGGGGCGGTTCGCCGTGAAAGGTCGTGAGGGTTTGGTGCTGCCAGAGGTATCTCCGCCGGACCAGGAGCAGCAAAATGACTGCTTCGAGAACACCTGCGAGAGCCAAAAGCAGCGACCATGGCCCGAGAGCCGGGGGCAGGACCCTCATCGCGGCCAGCGAGCCGACAAGTAAGGACAGACAAGTGCGCTGCCAGGCAAGCCCGGTGCGTTCTGGCTGGAGGCCGGGGTCGAATAGTGGGGTCATCTGAACAGGATTCCGAGCAGAATAAGGACCGCGACCGACACCAGTAGAACCGTCAGTGGGAGCGAGCACGGGCCGGAGGGAAGGGGGGAACTCTTCCGGAGGGCCTGTTCGGTCCTTTTCCATCCGGTCCAGGCTTGGATGGCTGAGAGTATCCCGGCGACGATCAGCAGGACCGAAGCGGTAAGCCTGTACCCGGAGTGGATACCGAGGCCGAGTGCCTCGAGAGCGACCCCGCTGGCGAGTAAAGCCAGTGCTGTGCGGATCCAGGCCAGGAAGGTGCGTTCATTGGCGAGGCTGAAACGCGCATCCGGTTCATTTCCCTGGCTGAATACCACTTTGGGAAAGCGGTTTAGTTCAGCCAACTGTCTCGCCTTTCTTCGGCTGCACCTGGAACACCGCATTGGAGTGTTCGATCCATTCGTCGATGCGGACCCTGACCGCGGTGCGGGGATTCCGGATCGCGTAGGGACCACCGAAGTAGTGAGCCGTCATGGCGTCGATGATCTGAAGGTTTTCGTCCTCAAAAAATTCGACCGCGGTTGCCAGGAGGGTGACGGCGTCTGTCCAGCCATTGTTCTTGAGAACCGTAAGTGACATGCGGGGGTCATCCCGGAGGTGCTGGAGGCGGCCGCCTCGGGAATTACCTGCAGCGATGCTCAGGAGGATGTGCTCGGCATCTTCAATCAGGTAGACGATCTGGACGCTTACAGGACGTCCGTCGGGGTCGACTGTAGCCATGACTGCGGGGTTGGGTTGGGAGATGAAGTCGAACACATGCTGGGGGAGGGCGGGCATGGTGGCGCGCTCCTTTCACTTTCTAAAGGGGTGTGGTAAACGCGAGGCGCCCCGGCCTGCGGTGCACGGATCCGGGATGCCGGTCCGGGCAGTCGGCCGGCGCGTCTCGAGCGTTACTTTTGGGGGGTTCCCCAAGCAGCGCGGAGCTGGTCCAGGTATACGCGGAGCTCTGTGACCATTGACATGGTGTGCGGTTCGGCCACCCATTGCTGCTGGAGCCCGTCGAGGACGGCAATGGTGTTGCGGACGATGGCGTCGACGGGGGCGTCAGGGAGAATTTCGCCCGTTCGCTTGCCGTCTTCGATCGCCTGGGTAAGCCATTGCCTGGTACTGCGGTAGTGATCGAGCATCCATTGGTTTGCGGGGTGACTCGTTTCGGTGGCTTCTGCGGAGATGCGAACGAACAGGCCGATCCACTCTGGACGGGTGGAGTTTCTGGCGACGAGGGCAACTAGGGAGTCGAATGCTGCCCACCCCAAGGGTGCGGCCCCTTCTCCGAAGAGGAATTCGCTGTCTTCCTTTTCCCGCTGTTCGAGCACGGCGGCAAGCAGCGCGGTCTTGTTTGGAAAATGGTGGAGCAGGCCCGACTGGGACAGTCCGGTCCGCAGGGCAACCTCGGCGATGGATGTCTTGTTGTAGCCGCTGGTGGAGAACAGCTCAATTGCTGCTTGGATGGCCTTGGCCCTGGCGATATCGCCGGCCTTTTCGGAGCGGTTTCGCTCGCGTTCGATGCGGTATCCGGGTGGGTAAGACATACCTTAGGACTCCTGTCCGTTCTCGAGCGGTACCGTGATTCGGGGATCGCCGAGGCCACGTGCAATCACGATGGAACCGCCGGAAAGCGGCAGCCACCGGTGTTCGTCCGTATCCCAGATCCGCTGGGTTCGCAGATCACAGTTGATGTGAACAGTACCGCTCTGTCCAGGGTGGAGGGAAACATGGCCCCAGCCGATGAGACGTACGGGCTGGCCGTCGTCGCGGGGGATGCGGTACACCTGCACGGTTTCCTTTCCGGATCGCTGGCCCGTGTTGGTCAGGGCGACGGTCACGGCTTTGACCCCTGCCTCGTCGCGGTCAATGATCTGCGTGGAGGTGTAGTCCCAGGTGGTGTAACCGAGACCGTGCCCGAACCAGAACAACGGTCTGACTCCAGACTGGTGCCAGCCGCGGTACCCCACATCGGTCCCTTCCGTGTACTCCAGGCGCCCCCCCGAAGGTGCTGTTTCCCAGGCCGGTCCTTCGCCGTCGTGAACGGGGAAGGTGGTGACGAGACGCCCTGCCGGCTCAATCTCCCCGGTGAGCGCTGCCGCGACTGCGTCGCCTGCTTCCTGCCCCGGAAGCCCGGCGAAGAGCACGGCGTCGACGTCATCGAGCCAGGGCATGAGCACTGGGGTGGCGGCGTTTACGACGACGACGGTACGTGGTGCAACGGCCGCGACGGCGGCGACCAGTGCGTCCTGCTCCCCGGGCAGAGCCAGCGTCTTTTTGTCCTGGCCTTCGGTTTCCTGTTCCTGGGTGTTGCCGACGACGACAATCGCGGTGTCAGCAGATGCTCCCGCTTCCACAGCCTCGCGGATTGCAGCTGCGGCCGGCCGGGCGGCAGTCGTGACCACGAGCCCAATGATCCTCATCTCGAAGTGCGGTCCCGTTGTGGCGGTGATCCGTGCCCCGGATTCCATGGGCACGACCGAAGCGTGGCTCTTAGGCCTGTGAAGGCCACCGCCCGGGCCATCGTGAGGGGTTACTGTGAATGACTCGTGGTGGCCCGGTGCTGTTACTGTCCACTGGCCGGGCCCGATGACGCCCACGCGCATCCGGGCCGGCGAGGGCAAGGCAACCTCGGCGGAAAGTTCGATCCGGGCTGCCTGGGCAAGCCAACCGTCGTCGGCTACCTCAAGCTCGGCCACGCCAAAGTGCCGGGACTCCAGGACGTTGCCCTCCTCGTCGAGAGCCCGGACCCGCATGCCCGGAGTGCCGGTGACGGGATCGCGCACAACTGAGGCTGGTGCGGAAAGCATCCTTGTCCTGGTTTCGACTCCGTCCACGACGGTGACGCCGCCTGGCCAGAGCGCGGATGCGAGGCCGTCGGCAATAGTCACTACATGCGGGGGGCGAACCCGGGCGGAACCGCCTCCCTGAGCGACGGTGTCGGTGGCATGGCGTCCGATGACTGCAACATTGCCGGTTCCTTTGGCGAGAGGAAGCACGGAGTTCTTGTTCTTTAGCACGGTCATGCCATGGGCGGCTATCCGCCGCAGCTGCTCCCGGCGCAGGCTGCTGTCAGGACGGGGAATGTCAGTCGGCCAGCTGCGCAGTTGCCCAAAGGCCCCAACCCGGGCCGCGAGAATCAGTAGGCGGCGGACATGGTCATCGACGGTTTCTTCCGCGACAGCACCGGAACGGACGGCTTTCTCAAGGGATTTACTCCAAACCGTTTCGGGCCCGGGCATCACCAGATCCAGGCCGGCATTTGCACTCTCGGCTGCCCGCTTGGTGGCAAACCAGTCGGACATGACAAGCCCGTCAAAGCCCCACTCCCGCTTCAGGATGTCATTGATGAGCTCGCCGTGCTCCGTTGCCGTGACACCATTAATGCTGTTGTAGGAGGCCATAAGGGTCCACGGATGTGCGTCCTGGTCCACTATTTCGAAGGGCAGCAGGTAAAGCTCGCGGAGCGTCTTCTCGTCAACTACGCAGTCGACGGTGGTGCGCTGGGTCTCGGATTCGTTGGCGAGGAAATGCTTCGGGGACGCCCCGATTCCCCTGCTTTGCAACGAGCGGACATATGCGGCCGCGAGGACACCCGTCAGGTACGGGTCCTCGCTGAAGCACTCGAAGAGCCGTCCACCCAGAGGGCTGCGGTGGAGGTTGATCGTGGGTCCCAGGACGATGTGGGTCTGCTGGTCCATTGCTTCTTCTGCGAGGATCGCGCCAACCTCCTCCAGGACCTCCGAACTCCAGGACTGTGCCAGCAGTGTGGCGTTCGGCAGCAGGCAACTCTCGCGACCGCCGACAACTTCTTCCCCGCGGACACCCGTGGGGCCATCGGACATCACGATTTCTTTCAGGCCAATGGATGGTTCGGCCCAGAGGCTGAACATCTTCGCTCCCGACAGCAGCCTGATTTTCCCTGCCAGATCAAGTGACCTGAGCGCTTCGTCAATGAGAACAAGGTCAGCCTTTCCGGGGGAAGGCGCAGGGTGTGGAACATCAGGGGCGTGGACGCTCATCGTGAGACTCCTTCGTCAAAGGTAGCGGCTGGCCGGGTGACCAGTGAAGTTGTGTGCTGAATCACAAGACTAGCACAACCGACCGAGTGCACGGTCGGTATCATTTGCGATGATACTCCGAGATGAAAAGTAACGTTTTGATAAACAGACCGCGCACTCGGTCGGTATCCTGTACTGTGGTTTCTATCACACCGGGCTTCTCTGGCTCGGATATCTCCCACAGAAAGCAATGAGACCCATGGTTGTGTCTGATTCTGTTGCAGGACCCGAAGCGTCCAAGGCTTGGTCCGCTGCCCCACTACCCGTCGAAAAGGCAAAAGCAAGCGTCATCGCGACGATGGTGCTGGCCCGGCTGGGGCTCATGATCGCCCTTTTTATGCCGATCGCGGCCGGGATGACGATCAAGGTGCAGTCCTTGGTCGCACCACCTGAAGTTGCCTCTACGCTCGGTGTCGTCATCTCGATGGGCGCCTTCGCCGCTCTCCTCTTTGATCCCGTTTTTGGCCGGCTCAGCGACCGCACGATCGGTCGTTTCGGCCGCCGCCGCCCATGGATGGTCGCTGGAGCGCTGGGACTCCTGGCATGCCTGACCGTCATTGCCATGGCACCAAATGTCGTGGTTCTAGGCATAGGCTGGTTCTTCGCGCAGGCCCTCGGCAACGCTGCGGTCGCTGCACATACGGCCACCCTGGCGGACCAAGTACCCCAATGGCAGCGCGGCAAAGTCAGCGGCATGATCGGCATTGCCTCCCAGGCCGCCTCCTTGGGGGCAGCGTACTCGGCGAGTC
The DNA here is from genome assembly GCF_056405215.1 of Arthrobacter sp. P1_H7. Taxonomy (NCBI): domain Bacteria; kingdom Bacillati; phylum Actinomycetota; class Actinomycetes; order Micrococcales; family Micrococcaceae; genus Arthrobacter; species Arthrobacter sp. P1_H7. The sequence continues at coordinate 203,631 of NZ_JBFUCO010000012.1, forward strand.
TTTTCGGACAGAACATGCTCCTGCTCTTCCTGGTTCCCGGAGTCCTCGCACTGGTCCTGGTCCTTGTCTTTGCATTCGTACTGCCGGACCAGCCGATGGAACGCCGGCCTGCATCTGAAGGCGGCCTGCGAACCGCCTTGAAGACCTTCTGGGTAAACCCCCGCCAGAACCCGGACTTCGCATTCGCCTGGATCTCACGCTTTCTCGTTGTCCTGGCAATGTTCATGTTCGTCACGTTCCGGCTCCTGTACCTGCAGCAGGACCTGGGCCTTTCCAAACAGGACGCGGCGGGCGCCCTGGCAACCGGTGTCCTCATTTACACCCTGGCCCTCGTTACCGCAGGGCAAATCGCCGGATGGATATCGGACCGGACTGGTCGGCGAAAGGTATTCATCTGGATCTCAGCCCTAATCTTCGGTATCGGCACGTGGATGCTGAGCCTGGCCGCCTCCACAAGCGGGTTCTATTGGGCCGAACTTGTCATCGGCATCGGCTTCGGCATTTACATCGCTGTTGACCTGGCCCTCGTCCTTGACGTCCTCCCTAACCCCGACGACACGGCCAAGGACCTCGGAGTATTCAACGTTGCCATGGCAGGTCCCCAGACACTTGCCCCCGCGGTCTCAGCCGTACTCCTGTCAATGGGCGGAGGCAGCTATGACCTCCTGCTTGCCGTGGCGGCAGTCATTGCCCTGCTGGGCGCGCTAACGATCCTCCCCGTGAAGAAAGTGCGATGACCCCGGCATTCGGACATATCCATAACTGCAGTTTGAGGATTGTGAGGAGTTGGACGACAACGCACCTCTGACCAAGGGCGAGCAAGTGCCCGGCTGGAAAATCCAGCCGGGCACTTGCATCAAAGCCTGGAAGCGCCCTCAACCAACGAGGTCTCGATACGATGCCGACGGGGCGATCGCCGCCGTGGAAAGCGGTGAAGAAAGCATCAATCACCGCACCCTGGTCATGGCCGACTACGCAGGACTCACCCAAAGGCGGCGCTTGTTCGAACGAGAACTGATGTGAGACCGCCAGAACGCTGGCCCCTGCACCAGGCACCGGCAGAAACGGAATCGCTGTCCTCCTGGCTGCGGCGGATCGCCGCCAGCTACGGCATGTACTCCTACGAGTTGCTCGAACACGGACTCGGCCACCGGGAACTTAGCGACCCCGAGCTGGATCTGGACCCGCCAATGCACCTGCTCGAAGAGCTCGGCAGGCGCACCGGTCTCGGCCATCTCCGCGTAAAGGCCATGACGATGGCCGGATGGGTGCCATGGCTTGATTGTGTCAACTTGATTGGAGCCCGCTAGGACGGCCAGAACGGTACCCAGGGACTGGCAGCGACTCGGTCTCGCAGGTCTTGGTGCTGCAGGCTATGGCGCCAGCCTCAATTTGCTCCGAATTTTCTTATGGCGTCCCTAAAGCGGTCAGAGCGGAGGAATGTTTCTCGTCGTTCGGCCAGCATGAATCGACGAAACGGCGCCAGTTTTTGCAGCCGCACCAGGCGCCGAAGAGCATCCCAGCCTCGCACTGGTCAATAGCGCAAGCGAACTGCCCGGAGGCAGGCGCTACGACGAACTGAACAGCCCTGAGGCCGCCACGGCTCGGCTGTTGGCACGTGACCTCATCGCATCAGATTCTGCACTGGAGGAGCACTGCCCGGGGCAGGCTCGCAGCCCTGCGCGATCTCTTCACCGCGCACACCACTGGAGACGTCCACACGACAGCGGCCGTGCAGGCTCTAAATCGTGCGCTGACTTGTGCACCCTGGGCGCTCCTGCTTCAGTTCGACCCGGAAGCAGGTTTTACCCGCAGCGCCAACCATCCCGTGACACGGGTCGTCGAGCACGTCATGGCCGTCATCGCCGACGACGCTGCCTAACTCCTAAGCGGCGACCAAGCATCGGCGGTCGCGTCCTGCGAAGCGGACGGGTGCCAGCGATTCTTCCTCCGCACCCACGCACGCCGGCAATGGTGCTCAACCCGATGCGGCGACCGAGTCCGAGCCGCACGCGCCTACGCGCGCCACACAGCGCATGAATCAGTGTGTTGCCAAAGCCAACTTCGGGCCGAGGGGACAAACACACACACCTTCAAAGTAATTTTGCGATCGAAGTCCGGCCCACACATCTTCGTAGCAGGCCGCAGTGATTCGTTCCGGCTCCAATGGCCGGGGTATAAAAAGCAAAAGGACCTGCTAGACGTACCTCGAGGACGGTGCTGTTTAGTCTCATATCCCTAGCGTTTTGAGGCACTAAGGTTTCGAGCTGTGGAGCCGCTTCGCGGCGTTGTGGTTTGAGAAAACGGCCTTGTGGCTGGGTTGGGTAGCGGCGGATGATGGCGGTGCCGCGGTCGACGCCGGTGTGTCTTAGTGCTTAGAGCCTGTTTTCGAGCGTGGTGTGGAGGGCT
>NZ_JBFUCO010000013.1:0-69330 GCF_056405215.1 Arthrobacter sp. P1_H7
ACGGCGGTTCCTCTCGGCGTCGGGCGCGGCGCGGAAGGCCGCGGGTTCGCGGACCTGGCCCCCGCGCCCCGCGCGACGGGCGCCGGGCGGCGTCGCGGAGCCCGGCCCGGGGAACGCCGGCCGTGGCTCCTGCCGGGCAGGACAGTACCGGCGAACAGCAACAGTAAGGTGACGGCTCCGGCGGCCGCGGCCAGATAGAAGTACAAATCCGGATGCTCGGAATCGACGCGCGTGGACAGGGCATCGGGATCGGGGTTGAAGGCCAGCCCCCACTGGCGCAGGAAGGCGACCCCGAACGCGATGAAGAGGATGCTGCCGACCCCGCTCGCGGCCAAAGTTTTGTGCCGGCGCCGGACCACCACCTCCGCCACGCAGGCCACATAGGCCGTGGCGGCAGCCCCGACGAACCACACCAGCACCCACTCGTGCAGGGTGATTCCGGTCAGGACCAGAAGTGCCAGGGCAGTGAGGAACGCTCCGATGGCGACTTTCCCGCTGGTACCCATGTGACGCATGTGAACAATCATGCCTGAGCGGGCGGCTGCTTCACGACGTAGCCGCGCATGGAGGCCATGATTGCGGCCACACTTTGCTCCCTGGTCCGCTCCGGGTTGTACGTCTGGCGGTCCAGGCCCACCACGAAGCAGGCCCCAAAGATTGCCGTTTCCAGGCTGCCCCGGGATACGCCGGAATCCACGGGATAGACGGCGGCGACGCTGTCGATGGCAGAGCCGATCACCGCGAGCAGGCGCTCGCGGAGCTCGGCGAAGGTGTCCTGCCATTCGCTGGGGGTGCGCCAGTTTTCGCTGACCCAAAGCCGGGCGAAGGACGGGTACTCGGCCATGAAGTCCATGGCCTGGCCGATCATCTCCTCCATGGCGGCGAGGGGATCGGCGGAGTCGTCGCGGACACTCAAGAGCCGTGCCAGGAGGATGTCCACGCCGTGGCGCAGCAGCTGGGCGATCAGGTCCGACTTGCTGCCAAAGTTGTAATACACGGTGCCCTTGGACACCCCGGCTGCCGTGGCGATCTCGTCCACTGTCACGCCCGCCGCGCCGCGCTCGCCGATCAGTTCCATGGACGCCTCGAACAGTTTCTGTTTCGTGGCGTTCGTGCGGGCGGGGCGGAGCTTTTTCCCGGCGTCCCCGGAACCTGCCAGGCTGCCGCCGCTGGGGCTGGTGGTCATACGGCGATCTCCGGTTTCAGCGTCTTGAGAGTCCAGTATTTGTTCTTTCGGACGGCAACGGTCGACATTGCCAGTCCCAGCAAAGTGTAGCCAACCAGTCCCAGCATGGTGGGCAGGATCAGTGCCAGGTCAGCACCGTAAATCAGGTGCCGCATACCGCTGACCACGTAGCCCATCGGCAGGATCTGGTGCACCACGTGCAGCGGTTCGGGCGTGGTCTGCCACGGGAAAGTGCCGCCGGAGGACACCAGCTGCAGCACCAGCAGGATGAGCACCACGAGCTTGCCGGGCGAGCCCAAAAGCGCCACCACGCCCTGGATGATTGCGCTGAACGCCATCGCGGCCGCCAGCATGAGGAACCACATGAGCACCGGGTGGGCGGGGTCCAGTCCGAGCCCCACGTCCACCACCAGGGTCAGCAGGCTCGCCTGCACGGTGGAGACCGCCAGGAAGGGGAGCCAGCCGCCTGCGGCAATTTTCCAGGCCGGTGCATTGGAGGCCAGCGCCCGCTGGGTGACCGGGCGCATCGCCTGCACCAGCATGAAGATGCCGATCCACAGGGCCAGCGTCAGGAAGAACGGTGCCAGCCCGGCGCCGTAGGACCCGGCCTTGGCCTGCGAGACATTGCTGACGGCCACCGGATCGGCCATGACCTTGGAGAGGCTGTTCTTCTGGGCATCGTCGGGGTTGGGGACCTTGCCGGCGCCCTTAGCGAGTTCCGCGGCGAGTGTTCCCGCGCCGTCGGAGGCGGTCGCCGCACCGCTCTCCAGCTGCGCCGCGCCGTCGTCGAGTTTCTGCGCACCCTGCACGAGCCTGCCCGCGCCGTCGACGGCGTTCTGCTGGCCGGCGGCGAGGGCCGCAGAACCGCCGGCGAGCTGGTCCGCCCCGGCGGAGGCCTTGCCGACGGCGTCGCTGAGGGCAGGCGCGGCGCCCGCCAGCTGAGACGCGCCGGCGCTGACGGCGGCGGAACCGTCGGCCAGCTTCTGGACCTGCGCCGCGGCGGCCTGCAGCTTGGCGCCGGGGGCAGCCGCCGCAGCGGAAGCCGCGGAAGCCGCGGGCGGCGCGGGTGTGGCGTCGACGTCGGCCACTACTTTGTCGGCCTGCTCCTGGGTGAGGACGCCGGCGACGACCAGCCGGGAGGTGGACGCCACCACCCTGCTGCGCTGGGCCTGCGCGGCGGCTTGCTGAGCGGACTGTTGCGCGGCGGCAAGCTGCCCGGGGATGGCCTGCACCTGGGTGTTGAGCGCGGCGTTGCCGGCCGCCACCTGCGCGGCGCCGTCGGCCAGCCGCTGTGCGTCGGCGGGCAGGGCCGCGGTCTTGTCCTTGAGCTGGGTGAGGCCGCTGCTGAGCTGGCCGGCCCCGGCGCTGAGCGAAGCGGCGCCGTCGCGGAGCTTGAGCTCGCCGTTGTAGAGCTCGGTGGCACCGGTTTTGAGCTCGCCGGTGCCCTGGTGCAGGGTCACGGTGCCCTCGTGGAGCCGGGCGACGCCGTCGGCGAGCTGGCCTGCGCCGTCGGAGGCCTTGAGCATCTGCGTGTGGATGGTGCCGAATCCGGTGAGGAGCTGGTTGGCGGTCTCCTCACCCACCTCCTTGGCGACCGTGGTGTGCACCGCGGTGGTCAGCTTGTCCACGATGGTGCTCAGGAGATAGTTGTTGGCATCGTTGGTGGTGACGTTGAGCATGGCCTGGTTGGCGGCGTCGAAGCTGCCGGGGGAGACCAGGTTCGCGGAAAAGTCCTGCGGGATTTTCAGGGCGAACGCGTACGTGCCGTTACTGACGCCCTGGTCCGCTTCCTCGGTGCTGGCGACCGTCTTCCAGTTAAAGACGTGGCCATCCACCAGGGACTCGGCGACCTTCCGGCCGGCCTCCAGCCGCGTGCCGTCGGCGGCCGTGGCACCGGAGTCCTGGACCACCAGGGCGGCATCGATCTGGTTCAGCTTGCCGTACGGATCCCAGTTGGCGTAGAGGTACACGGCGCCGTAAAGCAGCGGGACCAGGGCCAGGGCCAGGATGGTCAGCTTGGGCAGCAGCCCGCCGGTCATTCGTTTGAGCTCGGAGCGGGCCAGCCGCAGCACAGTCACTTTGCGTCCTCGGTTTCGGGGGAGAGGGGTTCTGTTCGGAGGGTTTCGGGCGCGAGCTTTTCGTGCGCGAGTGCATTGCCGATCACGGCGGCGGGCCCGGACCAGCGCTCCGGGATCCGGGTGACGGTGGCGACGACGGCGAGCGGCCGCCCGGCGTCGTGCGCCAGTTCCTGCAGCCGCGGCAGCCAGTCGGCAGTGTCGCCGCTGTGCCGATCGGGGGAGTCGACCACGAGGAGGCCGGTGTCCGGATTGGCGAGGGCAAGCGCCGTGAGCAGCTCGATCCGCCGGGCCGCCGGCAGCTGCTCGGTCCACAGCGAGGCGATGTCTTCGAACCCGTTGAGCCTGAGCCAGGGTGTGCTGCGCGCGGCGCCGCGGTGGCGGCGCGGCACCAGGGCCAGGTCCTCGGTGACGAGGTCGCGGACGCTCAGGTGCTGTTCGGGCTCGTTGACGCCAGGGGAGTCGACCACGCTGCTTGCCCTCCGGAGGTCCTTGATCCGGGCACTTCCGTCCCAGCCCACGGTTCCGGCGGACGGCCTCATGCGCCCGCTCAGGGCCAGGGCCAGGGCGGTGCGCTGGTCCTGGCGGACACCCTCGACGAGCAGGAGGCCACCGCGTGCGGCCTCCAGCGAGGTGGGCGGCAGGAGGTCATCCCGCCGGCCGGTCACGGAGAGCTGGTGTACGCAGAGCAAAGCGGGCCTTTCGCAGAAACGATGTCCACTCAAGGCTAACTAAACTGACCAGTCAGTTCAAATAGAATGCGGGCGGTGTGATGAACGAGACGTGCCGCCGCCTGCGCCCGCGGCCTCAGCCGGTGCCGCGGCCTCAGCCGGTGCCGCGGCGCCGGTGGCTCATCCCCGGCCGGTCAGAGGCCGTACTCCTCCAGCAGGCGGAGCCAGACCTCACTGATGGTCGGATAGGAGGGCACGGCGTGCCACAGCCGGTCCAGCGGCACTTCCCCCACCACCGCAATGGTGGCTGCGTGCAGGAGTTCAGCCACATCCGGGCCGGCGAACGTGGCGCCCAGCAGCACTTTGCGGTCCTCGTCGACGACCAGCTGCGCCCACCCCTCGTAGTGTTCGGCGTGCAGGGAGGAACCGGCCACCTGGATGGGGAGTTCCACGGCGGAGGCCCGGAAGCCGTCCTTCTCCGCCTGCGCCATGGTCCGGCCGACGTTCGCCAGTTCCGGATCGGTAAACACCACGTTCGGCACCGCGTGGTCATAGGCCGTCTGGGCAAAGCGGCTCCACGGTGCCGGCTCGCCGCTGAGTTCGCCCTTGGCCCGGGCGGCAATGGCGTCTCCGGTGGCCCGGGCCCCGTACTTGCCCTGGTGCGTCAGCATCGCCCGTCCGGCGGCGTCGCCCGCAGCATAGAGCCACGGGGAGCCGGACACATCGTTCTCGGTGGCGTGGTGGACTAGTCCGGTGGAATCGGTGGTGAGCCGCAGGGTCCCGCCCTCCGGTGCCGGTAGGCCGACGCTGTCCAGGCCGAGCCCCTCAAGGGCGGGGTGCCGGCCCGTGGAGACGAGCAGCTTGTCCGCCGTGATCGTGGCGCCGCGGGAGGCGCCGGCAGCGGGGTCGGCGCCCGGGCCGTCCTTGGGGCTGCCGTCGAGCACGACGGTGAGGGAGCCGTCGTCGTTCTCATGCACACTCCGCGTACCAGTGTGCAGGCGGAGATCGACGCCATCGGCGCGCAGGCCGGCAGCGACCAGGTCTGCGGCCTGCTCCGGGAAAACGCCCAGGAGCCCGCCGCGGGCCACGAGTGTCACGGACGAGCCCAGTCGGGCATAGGCCTGGGCGAGTTCGACGCCGGCAACGCCGCCGCCGAGGACCGCAAGCCGCGCGGGGACGGCGCGGGCCGAGGTCGCCTCCCTGGTGGTCCAGTACTCGACGTCGTGAAGCCCCTCGACCGGCGGCTGGTTGGGGGCGGAGCCCGTGGCGACCACCACGGCGTGCCGGGCCGTGAGCGCGTAGCTGTTGCCGTCCAGCCCGGCCACCTCGACCTGCCGCGGAGCGGTGATCCAGCCGTGGCCGCGGATCAGTTCGATGCCTGTGTCCTCAACCCACTTGACCTGGCTCTCGTCCTGCCAGTTCGAGGTGAAGTAGTCCCGCCGCTTCAGCACGGCTGCCGGATCCAGGGTGCGGGTGACTGCTTCCTGGGCGCCGGGGACCGTTTGCGCGCCATGCAGCGCGGTGCCTGGCCGCAGGAGCGCCTTCGAAGGCATGCAGGCCCAGTAGGAGCACTCGCCGCCGACCAGCTCCGCCTCGATGAGCACTGCGGTCAGGCCGCCGCGGACCACACGGTCCGCCACATTCTCGCCCACAGCCCCGGCGCCGATCACAATGACATCGAATTCCCGCTCAACCTGTGCCGTCATGGCACCAGCCTACGCCGGGGCCATGGCCGGATCCGGGGGAGCTCCGGGCTCCGGCGGTGCGGGGTTCCGGCGTAATGTGCCGGGCCGAACCCTTTGCAGGACGGGGGACGGTCGATACTGTTGGGACCATACTTGGGGGAGGAGGCGGCCATGGCCGCACGCAACATGACAACAGGCCCGGCCATACCGCTGGCGAGGTTCAGCGCCCAGACCCGGCTCCGGGCGCTGCAGTCGGACATCTTGGAGCTGATCCTGGAACGCGACCTGGTTCCCGGCGACCCGTTGCCGACCGAGAACGAGCTTACGGCGGCACTCGGCGTCGGCCGCAACACCTTGCGCGAGTCCTTGAAGGCGCTCCAGGCGCTGGGTGTCATTGAGATCCGCCACGGCTTCGGCATGTTCGTGGCGCCGAGCAATTTCGAGGCCCTGACCGACGGGCTCACCTTCCGGGCACGGCTGTCGCTGCGCCATCAGGGCGAGGAAGCCCTGCAGCTCGTGGAGGTCCGGCAAGCACTTGAATCGGGCCTGGTCGGCGCCGCCATGGACCGGATCAGCGCCGAACAGCTGGCCGCCGTGGAGGAGTCCGTGAACCGGATGGAAGCCCTGGCTGCCGCGGGGGAGCCCTTCATAGAGGCCGACGCGGAGTTCCACCGCAGGCTTTTCGAGCCGTTGAACAACGACCTGCTGATCAGCCTGATGGACGTCTTCTGGAAGGTCTACCGCCGGATCCACCTCGAACTCGGCGGACCGTACGCCGTCGACCTGCAGGCAACGGCCGCAGTTCACCGGGGGATCTATGAGGCTGTCGCAACGGCGGACAAGGCCCTCGCCTCCGAGCGGCTCAGCACGCATTTCGACGACATCCGCAACATCATCGTCCGGACCACGTCCTGATCCCTGCTGCTGGGCCGCTCCGGCCCAGCAGCAGCCGGCGGAGCCTAACCCGGTGCCCTGGCGCCTAAGGCACCCGGCGGTTAAAGCAAAAGATCCGCCCCGGCGAACCGGGGCGGATCTTTATCTGTGCGCCCAAAGGGATTCGAACCCCTGACCTTCTGTTCCGTAGACAGACGCTCTATCCAGCTGAGCTATGGGCGCATTCTCGGCTCTTGGAGAACTTCTCTCTCCCCGAACCTCGAATTACTTTACGCGAGGCCGGGCCCAGTTACAAATCGAAGCGGGTGTAATTTAGCCGACTAGACCGGTCTACGTGACCTTAGTCACAAAACGGGCGCATGGCGGCTGGCTATTTCCTTGAATTTCCGCGGTTTTTGATTTACTCCGCCCTGGTCATCCCATGTCCGGGCCCGGAATGGGCCCCCCGCCGAGCCCTAGCATTTAGGACACACCACTGAACCCGAGGAAGGGAACCGTAATGGGAGATCTGGCGCGACTGCCGTTGCTTGAAAAAGCACCCACCACACATGCCGGTCTGCTGGCATGGGTAGAAGAGGTGGCTGAACTGACACAGCCGGACCGGATCTACTGGGTTGACGGGTCGGAGGCGGAAAACACTCGGCTCACTGACGAACTCGTGGCCGCCGGCACCCTGACCCGGCTGAACGAGGAACTCTTCCCCAAGTCCTTTGCGGCGTTCTCCGACCCCGCCGACGTGGCCCGCGTCGAAGAGCAGACCTACATCTGCTCCGAGAAGGAACACGACGCCGGCTTCACCAACAACTGGATGGCCCCGGCGCAGATGAAGGAAAAGCTGCGCGGCCTGTTTGCCGGTTGCATGCGCGGCCGCACCATGTACGTGATCCCCTTCGTGATGGGCCACCTGGACGCCGAGGACCCGAAGTTCGGCGTCGAGATCACCGACAGTGCCTACGTGGTCGCCTCCATGCGCATCATGGCCACCATCGGCACCAAGGTCCTGGACAAGATCACCGCGACCAACGCGTTCTTTGTCCCCGCACTGCACTCCCTGGGCGCCCCGCTGGCCCCCGGCCAGGCCGATGTCCCGTGGCCCTGCAACCCGGACAAGTGGATTGTCCACTTCCCGGAGGAGCGCTCCATCTGGTCCTTCGGCTCCGGCTACGGCGGCAACGCCCTGCTCGGCAAGAAGTGCTACGCCCTGCGCATCGCCTCGGTGATGGCACGCGACGAAGGCTGGCTTGCCGAGCACATGCTCATCCTCAAACTGACCTCGCCGGAGCAGAAGAACTACTACATCTCCGCCGCCTTCCCGTCGGCCTGCGGCAAGACCAACCTCGCCCTTCTGGATCCGACCATCGAGGGCTGGAAGGTCGAAACCCTCGGCGACGACATCACCTGGATGCGGTTCGGCAAGGAAGGCGAGCTCCGCGCCGTCAACCCCGAGGCCGGCCTGTTCGGCGTGGCTCCGGGCACCGGCTGGGGCACCAACCCCAACGCGATGCGCGCCATCGCCAAGGGCCACAGCATCTTCACCAACGTCGCCCTGACGGACGACGGCGGCGTGTGGTGGGAGGGCATGACCGACGAGGTGCCCGCGCACCTGACCGACTGGCAGGGTAACTCCTGGACCCCGGACTCGGACACGCCCGCCGCCCACCCGAACTCCCGCTTCTGCACGCCGATCGACCAGATCGACATGCTGGCCGAGGAGTACTACAACCCGGACGGCGTGGAGCTTTCCGCGATCCTGTTCGGAGGCCGCCGCAAGACCACCATCCCGCTGGTCACCGAGGCGCGCAGCTGGTCCAACGGCATCTTCATGGGCTCCACCCTGTCCTCGGAGACCACTGCCGCGGCGGCCGGTGCCGTCGGCATTGTCCGCCGGGATCCGATGGCCATGCTGCCCTTCATCGGCTACGACGCAGGCGATTACCTGAACCACTGGGTGAACCTGTCCGCGAAGGCTAACCCGGAGCGGTTGCCCAAGATCTTCCTGGTCAACTGGTTCCGCCGCAATTCCGAGGGCGGATTCGCCTGGCCCGGATTCGGTGACAACGCCCGGGTCCTGAAGTGGGCCATCGAACGCCTCGAGGGCAAGGCCGACGCCGTGGAAACCCCCATCGGGTTCGTCCCCACCGCTGACGCGATCGACCTCAAGGGCCTGGACATGACCCCGGCCCAGGTTGAAGAGGCCGTCCGTGTCGACCCCGCGGAGTGGACCACCGAGCTGGCCTCGATCGAGGAGTGGTTCGCCAACTTCGGCAGCTCGCTGCCCGAGGCACTGCGCGCCGAACTCGCAGGACTCAAGGAGCGCATGGCTGCCGAGCAGTAGCAGCCGGCTCAACACAAAGCAACGCGGGGTCACTTACGGCCCATCCCACCACTGTGGATGGACCGTAAGTGACCCCGCGTTGCGGTTTAACCAGCGACCGTTAGAACCCAGGACTCCCGGAAGATGCGGGGCCGCCGTTTTCGTTGCCGCCCGTGACGCCGGGACTTAGGTCCCTAGGCCGCGTCCGGCCAGATCCCTAGGCTTGTCCGCATTCCATCAGCCGGGCCGGCCGCCGGTTGGAGCGTGCGCTGGGGGCAATCCGGGCGGGTGCGGCCGCGCCCCCGACCTGCTCGCGGTCAGCGAGATTTCAGGAGTTCCTCATGCTTGTCAATGACGACATCGATGCTTTGTCCAGGGCTGTCAGCGGTCCGGTCGCGTTGCCGGACAGCCCCGCATTCGCGGAGGAGACGTTCGCCTTCAACGTCGCGACGGTGCACCGGCCCGACGTCGTTCTGGGTGCCGCAGATGCCCGGGACGTCGCGGCCGCGGTGAAATGGGCGGCGGAGCGCCGGCTTCCCGTGTCCGTCCAGTCCACCGGGCACGGCGCCGAATCGGCGATCGATGGCGGCCTGCTCATCAACACCCGCCGGCTGCAGGACCTGCAGATCGATCCGGGCGAACGCACCGCACGCGTCGGCGCGGGGGTGAAGTGGCGCACCGTCCTGGAGGCCAGCGTGCCGCACGGGCTCCTCGGCTTGCATGGCTCCAGCACGGACGTCGGCGTCGTCGGCTACACGCTCGGCGGCGGGCTGCCCGTGCTCGGCCGCGCCCACGGCTTCGCGGCGGACCACGTCCGCAGCATGGAAATTGTCACCGCCGACGGCGCGCTGCGGCGGATCGACGCCGACGCCGAGGCCGAGCTGTTTGCACTGATGCGCGGCGGCAAGGGCAACCTCGGGATCGTGACCGCCCTTGAGTTCAGCCTCTTTCCGTTCAGTGACTTCTACGGCGGCGGCATCATTTATCCCGGAGCGGATGCGGCCACCGTCCTGGCTGCCTTCCGTCACTGGCTGCCCACGCTGCCTGAAGATGCCTCACCCTCGGTCTCCCTGCTGCGGCTTCCGGACATGGACTTCGTTCCCGAGCCGCTGCGCAACCAGTTCGTCGTGCACCTGCGCTTTGCCTTCCTGGGGAACCGCGAGGCCGGCGACGCGCTGCTTGCCCCGATGCGGGCGGTCTCGACCCCGCTGATGGACACGGCCGGGCCCATGAGCTACCTCGACGTCGACCAGATCCACATGGACCCGGCGGACCCGCTGCCCTTCATGGACGGCGGTGCGCTCCTGAAGGACTTCGGCGAAGAGACTGTGGCTGACCTGCTCGAGCTCACCGGGGACGGCTCGGACTGCCCGCTGCTGCTGGTGGAGGTCCGGCCGCTCGGCGGCGCGCTGGCCCGGACTGCACTGTCCCGGCCGGGGGCTATGCCGGATACGTTGCCGGATGCGGTGTCGGGGCGGGACGCGGCTTTCCTGCTCTTCCTCGTCGGGTTCAAGATCCCGCCCGTAGCCGAGGCCGTATCGGCCTCCATCGGCGGGATCCTGGCCGCGATGGCTCCCCACTCCACCGGCTATACCCTCGTCAATTTCCATGGCGCGCCGGGCGACGAGGCCGACCGGGCCCGGGCCTGGTCCCCTGCGGTCTATGAGCGGATGCGGTCCGCTAAGTCCACGTACGACCCCGGGAACCTGCTGCGCTTCGGCCACGCGATCACCGGGGCGCCCGCCGCGGGGTGACGCGCCCTGCGAGGGCTGCGCGGGCACCGCTTGACGACGGCGGCCCCCCACCTTCACGAAGAGGTGCGGGGCCGCCGTCGAACTCCAACCGATTGAGTGTTTTAGCTGGCGAGCCAGATGTCCGGGCCGAAGACCTCGTAGTGGATCTTCGTGGCCGGGATGCCGGCGCTGATGGCCTCGTTGCGGATGTTCTTCATGAACGGCAGCGGGCCACACAGGTACAGCGAGGCGTTGGCCGGGAGGTCCACCTCGCGAAGGGACATGAAGCCCGCGTTGGAACCGGCTTCGGGCTGCTCGAGCCAGAGCTGCAGATCGGCGCCGTCCAGGCGTTCGACGTCGTCGGTCATCTGGGAGCGCAGCGCCCAGCTGTCCAGGGTGCTTTCGGCGTGCAGGACCAGGACCAGGCGGTCCGAGCCGGACTCGGCCAGGGAGCGCAAGATGGAGGCCGTGGGCGTGCAGCCGATGCCGGCCGAGGCCAGGACCACGGGGCCGTCGCCCTCCTTGAGCGTGATTTCGCCGTAGGGGTTGGAGATTTCGATGACGTCGCCCACGGCCACGCTGTTGTGCAGCACGGGGGAGACCTCGCCGCCGTCGTCGAGCTTGGTGGTGAAGCTGCGGCTGGTGCCGGCGTCGCCGGAGAGGGAGTACTGGCGGACCTGGCGGAGCCCGTCCGGAAGGGTGACCTTGACGCTGACGTACTGGCCCGGCAGCGCCGCGGTGATGGGGGTGTCGTCTGCCGGTTCCAGGGTGAAGGTCATGGAGCCGGTGCCGGCCGGGGTCTTGGCGGCAACCTTCCAGGGGGTCCACATCTTGGAGTTCGCCTGGGCCGCGTAGAGGCCCTTCTCGAGCTTGATGAGGGCGTCCGCCATGAGCCAGTAGACCTCGGTCCAGGCCTCGGCGATTTCCGGGGTGATGACGTCGGCCAGGTCCTCGGCGATGGCGGCGAAGAGGTGCTCGTAGACCACCTGGTACTGCGGTTCGGTGATGCCGAGGGAAGCGTGGCGGTGCGCGATCCGGGACAGCACGGTCTCCGGCAGGGTGTCCGGGTTGTTCACCAGGTGGCTGGCGAAGGCGGCGATGCTTCCGGCCAGGGCCTGCTGCTGATTGCCTGAGCGCTGGTTGGAGCGGCTGAACAGGCCGTCCAGCAGTTCGGGGTGGGCGGCGAAGAGGCGGGCATAGAACTTGGGGGTGATCTCCCCGATCCGGGAACCGACCAGCGGCAGGGTGGCCTCGATGACGGGGAAGGACTTGTCCGAGAGCATGTTGACTCCTGAGGTAGTGGCCCGGCGTCTTCAGCCGGATCCGATGCGATACTTGCATTTGAAATACAAATATCAATGCCTCAGTTCTACACTGCGTAGAAATCTATGCCAAATCGGCGGGATCCCGGGCGTGGCGGCCGGTGTGATTGGGCGGTGTCAGTGGCACGTGTCGCCGACAACTTCTGGAGATCAGCCCCGCCGGCGCCGGCGGCAAAGGACCGGACCTCGGTTGGGGGAGAGCGCTGGCGCCGTGCCTGGGCCGGAGGCGCAGATCCCCATCATGCCTGCTTGAAGTCAATGGGCAGGCTCGCCAGGACGCGCGTTTGGACGCCAAACCAAAGGTTTTCCCCAGATTGGCCGGATTCCCGCAGGACGAGGGCCGAACTGCCGGGCCGCTCAGAGTCCCGGGCGCAGCCCGATCGCCGCAAAGACGGGCGCCATCTGCCGGGAGGTCGGCAGCGACGCGATCACGATCCCGTCGAGTTCGCCGTAAAAGGCTTCGCGGGCCCGGGCCAGCGCGGCCCGGAGCCGGCATTCGGTGATGAGCGGGCACGTACCGCCCGTAGCGATGCAGTCGGCCGGGTCCAGGCGGGTGTCGAGTTGCCGCAGCAGCTGGCCGACCGTTGCGGTCCGGCCGGCGCTGCTCAGCCGGGACCCGCCGTTGCGGCCGCGTTCGACGTCGATCAGGCCCAGTGCGCGCAGTTTCGCCATCGCCTTGCTGACGTGGTTGTACGGCGTGCCGACGGCGTCGGCGATGCTCTGGGTGGTCAGGAGCCCGCCGTCCGGAGCGGCCGCCAGCACCAGCAAGGCGCGCAGGCTGACATCGGCGAACGCATTGATCTTCATATCCCCAGCCTTAGGGCGGTCTAGTCCACCCAGACGGCGGGCTCGTTGGTATCGGCGGCCAGCTGGCCGAACTCGAGTTCGTGCGTCCCGGCGTTCGCGGCGTAGGGCAGCACGGCGGCGAACAGGGAGCCGTCCTGGTGCTCTGCCGCGACGTGGATGGCGTCCGAGTCTTCCTCGAGCAGCGTGATGTCGCAGACGACGGCGGCGGCCCGGAACTCCTCCCGGTGCTGCCGGAGCAGCTCATGCAGGTCCCGGATCATGGCGTCCGCGTCGAAGTCGGCGTCCGATCCGTCGCTCGCGTCCGCGGGCGTCACGGCCACCAGCCGGACTTCGCCGTCGTTCTGCACCACCAGGGCGAAGGGCAGGAAGCCGCCGTTGCGTTCCAGCTGCTCCTGCGCGGCGCCGACGCCGGTGCCGAGCAGGTTTTCCAGGTCCGTGGCGCTGGCGTCCGGCACGGACTCGCGCCAGGATCCGGTGTTGGCGGATTCTTCCGGGTGGGCTGCCACGGCTAGCCCCGGACCAGCGCCAGGACGCGGTCGCGGACGCGTTCCATGGTGGCGGTGTCCGTGGCTTCGACGTTGAGGCGCAGGAATGGTTCGGTGTTGGACGGGCGCAGGTTGAACCAGTAGCTGCCGTCGGTGGCGATGAAGGTGCTGCCGTCGAGGTAGTCGACCTCAACGTCCTCGTCGTGGAAGTCTTTGCGGACCCGCTCGACGGCGCCGGCCTTGTCCTCGATTTCCGAGTTGATCTCGCCGGATGACCGGTACGGCTCGTATTCGCGGCCGAGTTCGGAGAGCGGACCCTCCTGTTCGCCCAGGGCAGCCAGGACGTGCATGGCTGCCAGCATGCCGGTGTCCGCATTCCAGAAGTCGCGGAAGTAGAAGTGGGCCGAGTGTTCCCCGCCGAAGATGGCCCCTTCCGCGGCCATGACGGCCTTGATGAAGGAGTGCCCGACGCGGGTGCGGACGGGCCGGCCGCCATGGCGTTCGACGAGTTCGGGAACCGCGCGGGAGGTCAGCAGGTTGTGGATGACGGTGGGCGTGTCTTCACCGAGGCCCTGGGCTCGGGCGATTTCGCGGCGGGCCACCATGCCGGTGATGGCCGACGGCGAGACAGGCTCGCCCTTTTCGTCGATCACGAAGCAGCGGTCGGCGTCGCCGTCGAAGGCCAGGCCGATGTCCGCGCCGTGTTCGACGACGGCGGCCTGCAGGTCGCGCAGGTTTTCCGGCTCCAGCGGGTTGGCCGGGTGGTTCGGGAAGGATCCGTCGAGCTCGAAGTACAGCGGCACGATCTCCAGGGGAAGCTTGGGCAGCAGGGCATCGCCAAGCACGGCCGGGGTGGTGAGGCCGGCCATGCCGTTGCCGGCATCCACCACAACCTTCAGCGGCCGGGAACCGCGCAGGTCCACCAGGCTGCGCAGGTACTCCGCGTAGCCCTTGAGGACGTCCTGCACGCCAATCAGGCCAGTGCGGCCGGCCGCGGGGATGGCGCCGGCGTTGAGGTACTCCTCGGCGCGGGCCTGGATTTCCATGAGCCCGGTTTCGGAGGAGATCGGCACGGCGCCGGCCTTGGCCATCTTGATGCCGTTGTATTCGGCCGGGTTGTGGCTCGCAGTGAACGTGGCGCCGGCGGCGTTGAGGGCCCCGCACGCGTAGTAGAGCTCGTCGGTGGAGATCAGGTCCAGCAGCTGGACGTTGGCGCCGCGGGTGGCTGCGCCGTTGGCGAAGGCTTTGGCGAACTCGGGGGAGGAGGGGCGCATGTCCCCGCCCACCAGCACGGTCTGGCCGGTGAGTTCCAGGACGTCGACGAAGGCGGCACCGACGGCTTCGACGATCTCCGCGGTGATGGATTGCCCMACGATTCCGCGCACATCGTAGGCCTTGAACGAGGTCGAGAGGTCAAAAGTCTTTGTCTTGTCCGTAGTCACGCGTCTTATCTTACGTTGCGGCCCTGACGCGCCGGCCTGTCCGCACCCCGGAATTGTGCACATAGCGGGAACAGGCTTCATGGCTGTCGGAGGGGGCTGGGATACTGAAGCAATGGCCAGTAACCAGAACGCCCTTTCCAGCGCCGCCCCAGCCGGCACCACATCCTCGACCCGGGAACAGGCCCAGAATGTACTGCGGGAACTCGTGGGCCATCCTGAAGCCGAGTTCCATGACGGCCAGTTCGAGGCCATTGA
Organism: Arthrobacter sp. P1_H7; assembly: GCF_056405215.1. Taxonomy (NCBI): domain Bacteria; kingdom Bacillati; phylum Actinomycetota; class Actinomycetes; order Micrococcales; family Micrococcaceae; genus Arthrobacter; species Arthrobacter sp. P1_H7. The sequence goes on from NZ_JBFUCO010000013.1 coordinate 14,870, forward strand.
GGCCCTGGTCGACGGCGGCAGGCGGGCCCTGGTGGTGCAGCGCACCGGCTGGGGGAAATCGGCCGTGTACTTCGTCGCCTCCCTGCTGCTGCGCCGCCGCGGCGCCGGGCCCACCCTGATCGTGTCCCCGCTCCTGGCCCTCATGCGGGACCAGGTCGCCGCCGCGGCGCGGGCCGGGGTGCGGGCGGTGGCGATCAACTCCGCGAACCAGCTGGACTGGGACACCGTCCGCGAGCAGCTCGCCGCCGACGAAGTGGACGTCCTGCTGGTCTCGCCGGAACGCCTCACCAACCCGTCCTTCCGGGAAAACCAGCTCCCCGAGCTCGTGCGCCGGACCGGGCTGCTGGTGATTGACGAGGCCCACTGCATCTCGGACTGGGGCCATGACTTCCGGCCCGACTACCGGCGCATCGCTGACCTCATCACGCAGCTCCCGGACACCGTCCCGGTGCTCGCCACCACCGCCACGGCCAATTCCCGGGTGGTGCATGACATCGAGGAACAGCTCGGCAAGGACGTGCTCACCATCCGTGGCGCCCTGGGCCGGGACTCGCTCCGGCTCGGTGTCCTGACCCTGCCCGATTCCCGCGAACGGCTGGGCTGGCTGCTGACCCATCTGCAGGATCTGCAGGGCAGTGGCATCATCTACACGCTCACGGTCTCGGCCGCCGAGGACACCGCACGCCTGCTGGCCGAGGCGGGACACGAGGTGCTCGCCTACACCGGCCGCACGGACCCCGCAGACCGGGAACGCGCCGAGCAGCTCCTGAAGGACAACCAGGTCAAGGCGCTCGTGGCCACCTCGGCCCTCGGCATGGGCTTCGACAAGCCGGACCTCGGCTTCGTAGTGCACCTTGGCGCGCCGTCGTCCCCGGTGGCGTACTACCAGCAGGTGGGTCGCGCCGGGCGTGGGGCGGCGAACGCCGACGTCCTGCTGCTGCCGGGTTCCGAGGACCGCGACATCTGGCAGTATTTCGCCACCGCATCCATGCCGTCCGAGGAGAAGGCCGCCGCGGTCCTGACCGCCCTCGCCGAGGCTGGCACGGCGGTGTCCACGGTGGCGCTCGAGGCCCGGGTGGACCTGCGCCGCACCCCGCTGGAGCTGCTGCTGAAGGTCCTGGCGGTGGACGGCGCCGTCGAACGCGTCGGCGGCGGCTGGCGCTCCACGGGACAGCCGTGGAACTACGACGCCGAGCGGTACGGCCGGATCGCCGAGGCCCGGGTGGATGAACAGGACTCGATGGTCATCTACCAGGACACGGCAGGGTGCCGGATGGAATACATCACCTCGGTACTGGACGATGAAACAGCCCGTGCCTGCGGCCGCTGCGACAACTGCGCGGGCCGCTGGTTCCGGGCCGATATCGCCGAGGACGCCACGGAGACCGCCGGGCAGACCCTGCGCCGGGCCGGCGTCGTCCTGGAACCGCGGCTGCAGTGGCCCAGCGGCATGGACCGCCTGGGCGTGCCGGTCAAGGGCAAGATCAAGCCGGATGAGGCCCTCGCCGACGGCCGGGTGCTGGCGCGCCTGACGGACCTTGGCTGGGGCGGGGCCCTGCGGGAGGCCTTCGCCGCCGGTGCGCCCGACCGGGCCGTGGACCCCGGCATGCTGCAGGCATGCGTCCAGGTGCTCCGGGAGTGGGGCACCGGAGATGCCCGGACCGCGGGCTGGAGCGGGGCCGGCCGGCCTGCCGCGATCATCAGCCTGCCCTCGCGCGGGAAGCCGTTGCTGGTCGATTCCCTGGCCCGCGGGATCTCCGAGATCGGCCGTATCCCGTATCTGGGCCAGCTGCAGCTCAGCCACGGCGGACCCACCGGCGGCCGCGGCGGGAACAGTGCGTATCGGCTCGCCGGCGTCTGGGAGCGCCTGGTGGTGGGGCCGGAGCTGGAGGAGGCCCTGGCTGGAATCCGTGGTCAGAGCGTCATGCTCGTGGACGACCTCGTGGACAGCCGCTGGACCCTGACCGTCTCCGGGCGGGCCCTCAGGCTCGCGGGCGCCGGCGCCGTTCTGCCCCTGGTGCTGGGCCAGGCCGGCTGACCTCCGCGCCGGCGTTACGGGGGAGGGCAAGGCTGTCCAGGGTGCTCAGGAGCATCAGGACGGCGATGGCCAGGAACGCCGCCCGGTACGGCGCCGCCGGATCGCCGGCGACCCCGGTGGATGCTGCGTCACTGCCTGCCTCGAAAACCCGCAGCAGGAGCGCCCCGACCGCGATCCCGGCCGCGGTGGCGAGCTGCACGAGCGTCGCGGAGACGGCGTTGGCGGACGGCAGCTGGACCGGGAGGACGTCGGCGTACTGCACGGACGCGTACGCCGAGAACCCGATCGAACGGAACGCCCCGCTGGCCACCAGCACCGCGACAATCAGCGGTTCCGGCGTACCGGCGTCGAGCAGCGCGCACAGCGCAAAAGTGGCTGCGGAGGCCAGTGACGCGAACACCAGGACGGGCTTGAACCCGAAACGCCGGATCAGGGGCGTCGTGGCGGGCTTGATCCCGATGTTCCCCACGAACACGGCCGACACCATCGCCCCGGCCTGCAGCGGGTCCCAGCCGAAACCGACCTGGAACATCAGCGGCAACAGGAACGGCACCGCGCTGATGGTCAGGCGGTACACAAAGCCTCCCGTCGCCGTCGCACGGAAGGTCCGCGCGCCGAAGACGGACAGATTGAACAACGGCGTGCTGGTCCGCCGCATCCAGGCCGCGGCGGCGGCCAGGAACAGCAGGCCCGCCACGATCCCGGCGGCTGCCAGCAGTCCGGCGTCCCGGCCGCCGATCAATTCCAGGCCGACCAGCAGGGAGCCCACCCCGAGTGTGGTCAGGACCAGTCCCAACCAGTCCAGGCGCCGCGTGCTGTCCCCGCCCACTGCGGGGACCAGGCGCAGCGCGGCCAGGAAGGCCGCCAGGCCCAGGGGGAGGTTGACCAGGAAGATCCAGTGCCAGGACAGGTAGGTCGTCAGCGCTCCGCCCACCAGCGGGGCGAGGACCGGGGCCAGCAGCCCGGGCCACACCAGGAAGGCCGTCGCCCGCAGCAGGTCCTTCTTCGGGGTGCCGCGGAGCACCACCAGCGTGCCCACCGGGACCATCATGGCGCCGCCGGCACCCTGCAGGACACGGCTCAGCGTCAGCATGGTCAGGTCCTGGCTGAGCGCACAGAGCAGCGACGCCGCCGTGAAGATGGCGATGGCGAGACAGAACACCCTGCGGGCACCGAGCCGCTCCGCGAGCCAGCCGCTGAGCGGGATGCCCATCGCCACCGTCATCAGGTAGGCGGTCATGGTGATGTTCACGTCGGCCGCCGGCACCCCGAAATCGGCGGCGATACTGGGGATGGCCGTCGTCAGGACGGTCCCGTCGAGGAACTCCATGAAGAACGTCGCGGCCACCAGCAGGGCCAGCCGCGGGCTCCAGCCGACCCCGGCCGGGTCCGCTCCGCGCGGGGCGGCGTTCATGCGCGTTTCTCCACGGTCCGGTTCACCCATTGCGCAGGTTCACCCATTGCGGAGGGGCGGTTCCGATTCCAGCACGGCCATGGCGGCGTTGTGTCCGCCGATGGCACTGACGGCGCCGCCGCGTCGGGCGCCGGAGCCGCAGAGCAGGATCTGCGGATCGTCCGTCGCCACGCCCCAGCGGCGCGCCGGGGTGTCCAGCGGTTCGCCGTCCTCCACGAACGGCCAGTCGAGGCCGCCGTGGAAGATGTTGCCCCGGGGCATCCCGACCGCGCGTTCAATGTCCAGGGTGGTCTTGGTTTCGATGCAGGGCCGCCCGTCCGGATCCGTCAGGAGCAGATCCTCAATGGGTTCGGCCAGGACGGAGTTCAGGGAGGCCAGGACAGCCGCCTGCAGTTCGGCGCGGCGGTCTTCGTTGTTCTCCGCCGTGACCAGCCGGTCCGGGACGTGCAGGCCAAAGACGGTCAACGTCTGGGCGCCGGCGGCCTGCAGTTCCGGGGACAGGATGCTGGGGTCGGTCAGCGAATGGCAGTAGATTTCGCACGGCAGCGGCGAGGGCACGGCTCCGGCGGCGGCGGCGCTGTAGGCGGCGTCGAGCTGGGACCACGTCTCGTTGATGTGGAACGTCCCGCCGAACGCGGCCTCGGGGCTGACGGATCCGTCCAGGAGCCGGGGGAGGCGTTTGAGCAGGAGGTTGACCTTGACCTGCGCGCCCTCGCGGCGATGATTCGGGTTGGGGCCGGCAGCGGTGCCGGCTGAAGTGACGGCGCCCGCTGAAGTAACGGTGGCCGGCCGGCKGCGCMGCCGGTCGAGGACCACCGGCGCCACATTGGACAACACCCACTGGGCTGAAGACGAGTGGTCCTGCCCGCCGTGGCGGTAGTCCACTGTGCCGCCGGGCCGGACGGCCGTGACGTCCGCGGAGGTCAGGATGGTTGCACCGGCGTCGCGCGCGGCCCGTTCCAGCTCGCCGGAGACCGCGCCCATGCCGCCGACCGGCACGTCCCAGTCCCCCGTCCCGCCGCCGATCAGGTGGTAGAGGAAGCAGATGTTTTGCTGCAGGTCCTCATCGTCGGCCCGGGCGAAGGTCCCGATCAGCGCATCCGTCAGGACCACACCGCGGACCAGATCGCTGCCCAGCTCCCGGCTGATCGCCTGCCCGATGGGATGTTCGATCATGGCTTCCCACGCCGCGTCGGCCCCGGCCCGGGCGGCGAGGGCCCGCGCGTCGGACCGCGCCAGCAGCGGCGCGGTCATGGTGGGCCAGAGAGCCTCCGTGAGCTGCCGGCAGGCGGCGTAGAACGCGGTGAAGGCGCCGAACTCGCCGTCGGGAGCGCCGACGGCGGCGAACGACGCGGCCGTGGCGGCCTCGTCCCCGTTGTCCACCAGCAGGGCCCGGCTGCCGTCCGCAGGGTCCGGGGTGTAGGAGGAATAGCGCCGCCGCGCCAGCGTGATGCGCAGGCCGAGGTCGTCGATGATCTGCCGGGGCAGGAGGCTGACGAGGTACGAATAGCGCGAGAGGCGGGCGTCGACGCCGTCGAACGCATGCGCGGATACGGCGGCGCCGCCGGGGTGTTCCAGCTTTTCCAGGACCAGGACGTCCCGCCCGGCCTTGGCCAGGTACGCGGCTGCGGCCAGGCCGTTGTGGCCGCCACCGACGATGATGGCGTCAAATTCCGTGTTGCTCGACATGGGCCTATCCTGCCATCCGGATCCGCCGGCGGGCGTGAGGCGTCCGGCCACCGGACGGGCTGGGGCACGGGATGCGACGGCTGGGGGCAGACCAGGGCGAACGAACGACGTCGATACGACGTCGATCCGCGCTGATCTGTCCGGGAACGCAAAAGGCCCCGGTCCGAGGACCGGGGCCAAACGCGGAGACGGGGGGATTTGAACCCCCGGTGGAGTTGTGCCCCACACTTCATTAGCAGTGAAGCCCATTCGGCCGCTCTGGCACGTCTCCAATTGCTATTAACTAGCCAACCAAGGATACGCAGAAGGTGCCACGCAGTGCAAAACGGCCTGCCCAGAGCAACGCGGGGTCAGATCCGGCCCATGCGGGGCCTCAGGATGGGCGCGAAGTGACCCCGCGATGCTCATGGCTTTCGGAGGGGCGGGATCAGGCCTCCTGGCCGGCCAGGGCCCGCCACAGGAAATGCTGGCTGCGGCTCTGCAGGGCCGCGGCCTGCCGGTTGTCCGAGGCCCCCGCGTGGCCGCCCTCGAGGGCCTCGTGGAACCAGACATTGGGGATGCCCATGGCCTGCATGCGGGCCGCCATCTTCCGGGCCTGGACCGGCCCCACCCGGTCATCCGAGGTCGCCGTCCAGATAAACGTCTCCGGGTAGTCCACGCCGTCCTTGAGCAGGTGGTACGGGGAGAACGTCTTCAGGAACTCCCACTGTTCCGGCACGTCGGGGTCGCCGTATTCGCCGATCCACGAATAGCCCGCGGACAGCTTCGTGTACCGGCGCATGTCCAGGAGCGGGACCCCGCAGGACACGGCGCCGAACAGCTCCGGGTACTGCGTGAGCATGTTGCCCACCAGCAGCCCGCCGTTGGAGCCGCCCACGCAGCCGAGCCGCTGGCGGGACGTGACGCCGCGGGAGATCAGGTCCTTCGCGACGGCGGCGAAGTCCTCGTATGCACGGTGGCGGTTGCCCTGCAGCGCGGCGCGGTGCCAGTCCGGCCCGTACTCGCCGCCGCCGCGGATGTTCGCCACCACGTAGACGCCGCCGCGGCGGTGCGTGCCCTCGCCCTCGGCGCCGCTGGCCTCCGCGGTACGCCGCTCCAGCCACGCCCGGCCGATCGCGCCGCTGTACGCCGGCGTCCGCGAAATCTCGAAGCCGCCGTAGCCGGAAAGCTGGGTCGGGTTCTGGCCGTCCAGCACCAGGTCCTTGGCGGCCACCTGGAAGTACGGAATCTTCGTGCCGTCGCTGGAGGCGGCGAAGTGCTGCTCGACTTCGTAGCCGGCCTCGTTGAAGAACGACGGCGAGGTCCGGATCACCTCGTGCGTGCTGGTTACCGATCCGCCGTCGCGGGTGAGCGTCCCGCGGGTCAGGGTGGTCGGCGTCGTGAAGCCGGTGGCCACCAGCCAGAAGTCGTTCCCGGCGCCCGCCGCTTCGCCCTCGGCGACCGAGGCGGAGCCGCCGGTACCGTCGTCGTCCGTGCCCTCGGCGTCATCCTCATCATCCACCGCGAAAGCATTGACGTCGTGCAGGGGCGGGCAGGCGTCCAGCACGGTGGCCGCCCACGCGGCGTCCGTGCCCGGGCGCCGCGGATCCAGGACGTGGATCTCCGAGGACACGTCCCGGAGCAGGTTCAGCAGCAGGAAGTCCCGCGTCCAGCTCCAGGACTGCAGGGAGGTGTGCGGATCGGGCGTGAAGAGCACGGCGAGGTCCCGGGAGCCGGCGAGGAAGTCCTCGAACCCGGCCGCGAGCAGGGAGCCCGCCGGGTGGGTGGTGCCGTTGACGGTCCAGTCACGCTGCGGGCGGAACAGCAGCCATTCGCGGTGCGAGCTCAGGTTCACGTCTGCCGGCACGTCGATCTGCACCCACGCACCATCGCGCAGCACCGAGGTGTTCTTCTCGAAAAAACTGATCCAGTCGACGGCAAACGTGCGTTCGAAGCCCGGAGTGGAGTCGTGGGCCACGATCGCCATCATGTGGTCCTCGGGAATGTCGAAGATCTGCTCAGCCTCCGCCAGGAAGCCGCCGCGGCGCAGCTTTACCCCGGTGCGGGCATAGGACGAGGTGGTCCGCGGCAGGTCCTGGGCGGTGGTGGCGACCAGCAGGGTGTCCCCGTCCAGCCAGGACGCGTTGCCCTTGCCGGTCGGGAGGTCGAAGCCGCCGTCGGCCGGGTCCACGAAGCCGCGGGCCTCGACGTCGAACTCCCGGTGGCGGTTCGCGTCCCCGCCGTCGGGGGAGAAGGCCAGCAGCGCCCGCAGGTGGGGTTCACCCGGGGCCGGGCGGAGGAAGTTGGCGCCGTGGAAGACCCAGTCCTGGCCTTCGGCGGCGGCGAGGGCGTCGACATCCAGCAGGACATCCCACTGTGGGGTTCCGGCCCGGTAGCTGTCCCAGCTGGTGCGCCGCCACAGGCCCCTGGGGTTGTCCCGGTCCTTCCAGAAGTTGTAGTACCACTCGCCGTGCTTGCCCACCATGGGGATCCGGTCGGTGGAGTCGAGGACCTCCAGGATCCGGCCTTCGAGGTCGGCGTAGTCGGCATCCTCGAGGAGCTCCTCGGTGCGCGCGTTCTGTTCACGGACCCACGCCAGCTGCTCCTGGCCGTAGATGTCCTCCAGCCAGATGTTCTCGTCGACGGGTTCGGGGGAAGTCCCTCCAGCCGGGAAGGCGCCGGTGGCCTCGCCGGACGCGGACGGGTGGTCAGCTTCTGTGGTGGTCATTTTCCCATCCAAGAACATCGGTGCGGCAGTGGCAAGTCACACGGAGGGCAAGCCGGCGGCCGGGTTGCCGATACGCTGGATGCCGTGGGCATATCTCGAAGCATCCGGACGGCAGTGATAGGCGCCGGTCCCCGGGGCACGAGCGTGCTGGAACGGCTCCTCGCCAACTGGGCCTCCGCCGGCTCCGCGGGCACCCTGCACATCGACGTGGTCGACCCTTATCCGGCGGGCCCGGGGCACGTCTGGCAGCCCGGACAGTCGCGGCTGTACCTGATGAACACGCAGTCCTTCTATCCCACAGTGGTCCCCGAGGACCCCGAACTCGCGCCGCCCCTGGCCGGGCACACGTTCGACCAGTGGCGCGAACGCCAGCAGGCCCACCCGAACCCTTCGCTCACTGACGACGAACGAGCCGAGGTCTCCCGGCTCGGCGAGGCGGACTTCCCCAGCCGGGCCCTTTACGGACGTTACCTGCGGTCCACCCTCGAGGAACTTCTCACCGTGCTGCCGGCCGGCGTCAGCGTGGATTTCCACGCGGCGACGGCGACGTCCGTTCGCCACGCCGCCGCGGGTCCGGCCGCCGCCTCCGTGCTTGCCGCCGCCTCCGGGCCGGCCGGCGCGGAGGAAGCTTCGGTGCGGTTCGACGTCGTGCTCGACGACGGCACCGTGCTTACCGTCGACTCCGTCGTGCTGGCCGTGGGCCACCTCGACGCGCGGTTGAACCCTGAACAGCGGGAGCTGCTTTCCGCGGCGGAAGAACTCGGCCTCCTGTACGTGCCGCCGGCGGCGCCCGCCGACGTCGACTGGTCCCCCGTTCCGGCCGGCAAACCGGTCCTGGTGCGCGGCATGGGCCTGAACTTCTTTGACGTGATGGGACAGCTGACGGAAGGGCGCGGCGGCCGGTTCGTTGCCGACGAGGGCAACGGTGAACTGACGTATCTTCCGTCCGGCCGCGAACCGCTCATCATCGCCGCCTCCCGCCGCGGCACCCCCTACCGGGCGAAGGCAACACTCACCGGCTACTACCCCGGAACGGTCCAGCTGCGCTACTGCACCGAGGACGCGATCGCGAAGTTCGCCGGCTCCGGAATCCGGCCCTCCTTCGACTACGACCTCTGGCCGCTCCTGCACCGGGACGCGGTCTGGGCCTACTACTCAACGCTCGCGCGCTCGCAGCCCGATGCCATCCTGACCGACCCGGCCGAGTTCCTGCGCGCCCTGGACGAGTCCTTGCGGCCGCACGCGCATTCGACCGCCAAGTGGGAGCACACCACGGCATCGGTGATTGCCGTCCATGTCCGGGCCGCCCACCACCTGGACCTGCTCGGCCTCGCGGCGCCCCTGGCCGGGCGCTCGTTCGACTCCAGAGCCGAACTGGACGCCGCCGTCGTCGACTACCTGCTCGACGACGCCCGGCGCTCGGCCCTTGGCGAGGACGACCCCGTGAAAATGGCGATCGGTGCGCTGCACCACGGCCGGGCAGTGCTCAAGACCGCCGTGGCCGATAGCGGCATCACGGACGAATCCTGGGTCGCGGGCCTCCGGGGCTGGTTCGAATCATTCGTGGAAGGCCTGGCGAGCGGGCCGCCGGCGCTGCGCTCCGCGCAGCTCGCGGCACTGGCACGGGCGGGAATCGTGCGTTTCGTGGGCCCGGACCCCAAATTCGGCGTGAATCGCCGGGCCCGGACATTCACCGCGGCGTCGCCGTGGGTGGGCGGCGGAACGGATGAAAGCGCCGACGGCGGGGCCGAAGGTGCCGCAATGGAGCCTGCCGGCGTCGGTGGTGCCGCCGCGGGCGGTGCTGGGGTCCGCGGTTTTGTGGGCAGTGCCGGCGTGATCGGTGCCGCTTCGGGGACGGCGAATGCGGGTGCGGTGAGGGCGCGGATGGAGAACGCAGTGGCGGGCGCCGTGTCCGCGGCAGCGATGATCGAGGCGCTGGCCCCGGCTAACCGCGTGGCCGTCAACTCCTCGCCCCTGTTGGAACAGTTGCTCGCCGAGGGGCTGGTGCGGCCGCGCCTCATGATGACCGTGGAGGGGACCCCGGTGCAGACCACCGGGCTGGACGTCGTCCCGCATCCTTACCGCCCGCTGGGTGCCAACGGGTCCGTGACACCAGGGCTTTACGTGCTCGGGCTCCAGCTCTCCGCCACGCAATGGGGCACGGCCATCGCCGCCGAGGCCCGGCCGAAGACCGGCCCGGTCTACCGCAGCGGCCAGCGCACACTGCGCGACGCCGACGAGATCGCCCGCGACATCCTGGACCACTAGTCCGCCCCGCCCGCCGCGCAGGAATGGGCATGCCCTCCGCTCGCCCGACCCTCAAGAAYGGACATGCCCTCCCGTGGGGCCGGGCCGTGGACACTTGGTGCTTATGTCCAGTGCTGCGGGCCAGGRRTGGGCATGCCCTCCGCTCGCCCGACCCTCARGAACGGACATGCCCTCCCGTGGGGCCGGGCYGTGGACACTTGGTGCTTATGTCCAGTGCTGCGGGCCAGGGGAGGGCATGTGCCGTGGTGCGGGACCAGGAAGTCCGGGCTAAGGCATCAGCCCTGGAGGCACTTCCGGTAGGCGGCCATGGCTGTCCCGTAGTTCACCTGGCCCACGACATCCCCGGGCCTGGTCGGCTTGACCGGCGGCGTGCACTTCGGCGGGATGGGGACGCTGGCAGCGACCTTCACCGCCGTTTTCACCACCGTGCCGGATTCGACGGCGGTGAGCACTAGGGTGCCCGTGCCGGCGGCGGCGCCGGCGGGGACCGACACGTTCACCGTGGCGGCGCCGGCGGTCACCGGTACCGTGCCCAGGGCCGTCACGGTGCCGGCCGCGTCCGTGAATTCGGCCCGCAGCGAGGCATTCACCGGGCTGCCCAGCGAGGTGAGATCCAGCTTCGAAACCGCCAGGGTGACGGGTTCGCCGCCCTTGACCTCGGCCGCCGTCGTGTTCACGACGGCCACGGAGCGGCGGGCGAAGTCCGGCGAAACGGGGTTGTGAGTCTGCAGGTACTTGATCCACGCGTCGCGGTCCACGAGCCCGGAGTCCTTAGTGCCGGCGCCTTCCTTGAAGATGCGGAAGTTGTCGCCGCCGGTGGCCAGGAAGTTGAACGTCCCGATCCGGTAGGACTTCGCCGGGTCGATCAGTGCACCATTGACCCGGATCGAGGTGATCCGGTCACCGGCGGCACGGGCGGCGTCGTAGGTGTAGTTCACGTTCTTGGACAGGCCCAGCTGCTGGTACGCGCGGCTGGGAACCGTGCCGTCCGGGTTGGTCTGCCACTGCTGCTCCAGCAGGGTCTTGAACTGCGCGCCCGTGAGGGACGTGGTCCACAGATTGTTCACGAACGGCAGCACCGCGTTGGCCTCGGCGTACGTGATGTTGCCGTCGGGTGCGTAGTACAGCTCGTTGCGCAGACCGCCCGGGTTGACGACGCCGATTTCGGCGGCGCCGAGGTCCGGCGCCTTCAGCGCATCCACCAGGGAGTCCGCCACCAGGTTGCCGAGGGTGGACTCGCTGGCCCGGTCATCGCGCACGGCCGGGGAACCGGCGAACGCCGTCGTGATATCCGCGGTGACCTTGCCGACCGGCTGGTTGCCGACCACGGCGGCGTCGGCCAGAGCCTTGTCCACGATGGCCTTGACGGCCGCGACCCGCGGGTAGGCGGCCACGAGATCGGCCGCGGGCTGCGCGGCACTCGTGGTGCGCTGGACGTTGGCGGCCTTGTACCCGGTCACAGCCATGGTCTTGGTGTCGATGGTCAGCTGAATCTGGCCGATGAACTCGCCGTAGTTCCCGGTCTGGACGATCGGGCGGGTCTTGCCCGTGGGCTGGCCCGCCGCGTCCAGGACGGGGGCGTCCCAGGCGTACTGCTTGTGGGTGTGGCCATTGAAGATCGCCGCCACATCCGGGGTGACCTTCTGGACCATCTTGGCGAAGGGGCCGCCGGCGGCAATTTCCTGCTCCAAAGTGGCGCCCTCGGGTGCGCCTGACCCGGCGCCGTCGTGGTTCTCCACGATGATGACGTCGGCAAGCTTGTCCGCCTTGATCTTCGCCGCGACCCGGTTGATCGCGTCAACGGGGTCACCGAACTCAAGGTCCGCGATGCCCGACGGCGTGACCAGGGACGGCACTTCCTGCGTGACCGTGCCGATCACAGCGACTTTGACGCCGTTCATGTCCAGGACCGTGTATTCCGGCAGGACCGGGGTGGTGGTGCCCTTCGCATAGACGTTGGCGCCCAGGTACGGGAACTTGGCGTTGGTCCCGCCGGCGGTGACGCGGTCGCGCAGGTCAGCCCAGCCGCCGTCGAACTCGTGGTTGCCCACCGCGGAGGTGCGCAGCTCCAGCGCGTTCAGCACGTCAATGGTCGGCTGGTCCTTGGCGATGGCCGAGGCGAACAGGGAGGCTCCGATGTTGTCGCCGGCCGAAATGAACGCCGTGGCGCCCGGGGCGGCAGCGGCGCGCAGTTTCTCGATGGTCCCCGCGAAGAACACGGTGTTGGAGTCGATGCGGCCGTGGAAGTCGTTGATGCCCAGGAAGTTCAACTCCACGCTGGCCGGGGTGACGGGCAAGTCCAGCCCCACCACCACAGGATCGTGGTCGCTGGCGCGGAACTGGTCCGGAGCGTAGTAATCGGTGACGTTGTTGTTGTAGCGGCTGTACTCCAGCGCCACGGACTCCACGGAGTTGATGTTCCAGATGTCCGCGCCGGTGACGGCGGCGTTGGCCGCCGGCGAGGCGAGGATGTGGTCCAGCGAGCCCACGAGGCCGCCGAACAGGTAGGAATGCTTGGCGGAACCGTCGGCGTTTGTCGCCTTCTCGTCCTGGTTGACGTACCCGGCGCCCGTGAGGACGTTGATCGGGTCCTCCTTGGCGTAGGAGTTGAAGTCGCCGATCAGGAAGACCTTGTCGGTGCCCTTGGACTTCTGCAGTTCGTCGGAAAACGCCAGCAGGGACTTGGCCTGGGCGGTGCGGGCGAGGTTAGAGGCGCCCTGGCCCTTGTCGGTGTCCTCCGGCGTGGCGGCGGAACCCTTGGACTTGAAGTGGTTGGCGATCGCGATGAATTTCTTGTCATCCGCGGCGCCCACGGGCTTGAAGACCTGGGCCATCGGCTTGCGGGCGCTGGCGAAAGCGACCGTGTCGTTGTGGATGATGGACTCGCCGATTGGTTCGGCGGCGGCCAACTTGTAGATGAACGCGGTGCGGATCATGTCCTCGTCGGCCAGCGGGGGTGCGTTGGCGGGCGTGCGGACGTAGTCCCAGATCCCCGGCGTGGCGATGTTCAGGGCGTCCACCAGTTTGGCGAGTGCGTCGTCCCGGGTCTTGCCGAACTGGGCCGAGTTTTCGACCTCCATCAGGGTGACGACGTCGGCCCCGGACTTGGAGATGGCGGCGACGATCTTGTCCTGCTGCCGCTTGAGGTTCTCGGCGTTCGCGGCGCCGCGGACGTCGCAGCCGCCCTTGACCGTGATGGGGTTGCCGTCCCGGTCCGGGTAGAACGTGCAGCCGGCCACCTGGTCGCCGGTGGTGGGGAAGTAGTTCAGCACGTTGAAGGAGGCGAGCTTGAGGTTGCCGCCCACGGCGGCGGGGGTCTCGGCCCGGGTGGCGCCGAAGCTGGCCGGCTGCACGGTGTCCGCGTTGGCGGCCGTCAGCTGGGTCAGGGGCTGGAACTTCCAGGCGCTGTTCGCGTAGCTGAGCACCACGTTGGTTTTGAACGTCACCGGCGCGCCGACCCGGACGTGATCGGCCGTGGTCAGGTACGGGAGCACCTGGGCCTTGGTGGCGGCGTCCTTGAGGAAGTTCGTGGTGGCGCCGTCGTCGAGCTTGATGCCGCGGGCGGCATTCGCCGCGATCGTGGCGGTGTACTCCGCGGAGCCGAAGGGCGCGACGGCGGTGGGCTGTTCCAGCGCGGTGGTGCCGCCGGCCAGGCCGATCTCGCCGTACTGGTTCAGTGAGAAGTTGTCCGCGACGGTAACCGGGCCCTCCGGCGTCAACAGCATGCCCTCCAGGGATTCGCGGAACGCTTCGTCGGCGGGCAGCGCGAAGCCGGTGGCCTTGACCTCGGGGGCGGCCTCGGTGAGCTTCTTCAGATCGGCCGCCGCGGCAACGGTCAGCTGCGTCATGCCGAAGAATTCACTGACGGCGCCGGTGAGTTCGACGTAGTCGCCGATCCTGACGGAGTCGACCGTGGACGGCGAGTAGACGAACACCGCGTCCGACGCCGCGTGGTTGGCCGGCGTGAGATCGCCGCCAGTGCCGGGGGTCTGGACGTAGTAGCCGGCGAAGCCGCCGGTGGGGAACGTCGCGGTAACGCGCCCGCGCGTGGAGACGGAGGATCCTGCCAGCGGGCTCGCGGTGCCGGTGCCCTGGATTTCGGCGATGGTCTTGCTGGCGGGGGGAGTGCCCGGGTCCACCGGCGGGTCCACGGGCGGGTCCACGGGGCCCGCGGCGCCGTTGGCGGTTTTCGGCGTGATGGCTCCGTTGAGGGTGACGTCAGCGGCGTTGTTGTTGGTGTCCGCGCCGCTGCTGCGGTTCAGGCTCTTGACGTCGGTGTTGCCCGACGGCGCAGCGGCTGCCTGGGCCTCGAAAGTGTTGGAGGTGCCGTAGCCGAGGAGGTCCGCGACGTTGGCCGGTTCGATCACCGAGCCCGTCGGCAGCGGGTTGAGTGCCGCGGCCTGTTTGGCCAGCACGATCGTGCCGCCGCCGCCGGCCGGGTTGAAGCCGGTGGCGGTGGCGTCGGCAGCCGGCAGGTCGGCGCCGGCTGTGCCGTTGCTGCCGCCCTTGAGCAGGTAGTAGCCCTTGGCGGGAATGCTGCCGGCCAGGGCTGCCACCGAACTCGGTGCCCCGGTGCCTGGGGCTGAGCGGTACTGGAGACTCCAGCCCTCCAGCGAGACCGGCGCGTCGGAGCCGTTATAAAGCTCGACGAACTTGTTCTTGAAGGCCGCGCCGGAGCTGCCGCCGCTGAGGTAGGCCTCGTTGATGACCACCGGCGAGGCTCCGGTGGCTGCCGGCGAGGGGTCCGTGGCATTCGCCGGGGCCGCCGCCGCCAGTGGAGCTGCTATCAGCGCCGCCGACAGCGCTGTGCCCAGCGCTGTTTTCCAGGGTGTTTGTTTCATCCGCTCAAGCTCTCATTAGGGTGCCCCGGGTAAAGGGCGGTGCAGTTAAAAGGCAGGGTGCAGTGCGTCCGCAGGGTGCAGCGGACAGTGGCCGGCCGGAACTCCTGGTCAAGTCGTGCCGGGCCCATCCAAACAGGGGTGAATGAACAACGTATGGACTAAACGTGCATTCGGCGGGACGTCCCCCAGCGAGACGCGCCGCAGCCGTCCCGGAGCGGCTCGAAAGCCCCGGGCAATGGTGACTGGTGATGCGGGTGAGCGGTGTCCGGGTGCCTCCACCGGACGCTCCACAGCAGAATACCGGCCAGTAGCCCTTAAGGAAGGGTCTGGCCGGTATTTCCTACAACAATTTTTGTAATTAGGTGGGAAGAGCTTTTGAGTCCTGGCCGATTAAGCGTCCGCGGCGGACTGTTCGCCCTGTCCGGTGTCAGCCACGATCTTGAACATCGCGCCGGTGGGGTCAGTCAGCGTCGCGAGCCTGCCGAACGGGGTGTTATCCGGGCCGTCAATCACCTTGGCGCCGAGGGACACTGCCGTCTCGATGGAGGCATCGGCGTCTTCCACGGCGAAGTAGACCTGCCAGTTGGACGGGACCTCGGCGGGGAGATAGGCCGACGCGTCCATGATCCCGGCCTTGGCCGCCGGACCTGCGCCCAGCGTGGTGTAGCGGAATTCCGGGGTGTCGCTCATGACGTCGGTGTCCCAGCCGAATACGTCCTGGTAGAACTTGACGGCCGCGGCGTAGTCCTTGGTGTGGAGCTCATGCCAGGCCGGCGCTCCGGGCTCGGCCGCCAGCTCATAGCCCTTCATCTCAGCCGGCTGCCATACGCCGACCGACGCGCCCGTGGCATCGGCGATCATGGCCATGCTGCCCTGTTCGGGGACGTCCATGGGCTGCATGTAGACCTGGCCGCCGTGTTCCGTTGCAGCCTTGACGGTGGCGGCGGCGTCCTCCGAGCGCAGGTACGTGGACCACATGTCCGGCCAGGCGGCCTGATCCTCCTGCTTCTGCATCAGGCCGGCGACAGACTTGCCGTCCTTCCAGGCGGTGATGTAGCCGCCGTATTTTGCTTCGTCGCCGGTCTGGTAGGTCCAGCCGAACAGCGCACCGTAGAACGACTTGGCCTTCTCTGCATCTGAAGTCATGAGGTCGATCCAGCACGGTGCGCCGTTGGAGTGCTCGGGTGTGGGCATGGGAGCTCCTGCTCTCTGTGGCGGCCATGGACGTGCGGCCGCCGGACTCTGTGTTTGGTGGAGATTTGTGGTGGAGACACAGAGAGACTATGACGGGGCACCGACAGTTTCAATGCATAGCCAGTCAGAGCCGGCGCGGGAATGCCGAGCGTCGGCCGTGGAGGGTGAGCAGAAGGGCGGTGATGCCGAGGGTGATCATGACGACCGGGAGCACCAGCCCGTCGAATGGCGTCAGGAGGAGCGCGCCGAGAATGCCCGCGCCGAAGATGGCCAGGTTGAAGGCGACCGGCAGGAATGCATTGGCGACGTCGGCGTTGTCGCCTCCGGCGGTGGTGAGTGGTCCCTGGACTTGGGCTGATGCGCCGCCGAAGGTAAGGCCCCATAGCGCGGCGGCGATCAGGATGGCCATTACCGATGCATGTCCGATCAGCAGAATGAGTCCGGAAGCGACAAACACGGTGACGCTGAGGTGAAGGAGGGGCCTCGGGTGGCGGTCCAGCAGCGCGCCGGTGACGACGACCCCGAGGACGGACGCAATGCCGTAGACCAGCAGCACCAGGCTGGGGGAGAGGCCGGTGTCGGTGGCCCGGAGGTAGGGGGCGATGTAGGTGTAGATGGTGCTGTGGGCGAGCATCCAGGCGACGATGACGGCAAGGATGACGGCGACGCCGGGGATTCGGAACACCCTACCCAGCGGGAGCCGTGACGCTCGCGGTTGGCCGTCGGCGTCGGGGACACATCCGAGGATCAGCGCAGCCACGATGACCCCGAGGATGGACAGGGCACCGAACGACCAGCGCCAATCGAAAGCTGTTCCGATCCAGGCGCCGAGCGGGGTGCCGAACGCGAATCCGAGGGGCGCCCCGGTGGACACGATGGCCAAGGACAGCCCTGCGTACCGGGGCGGGCTGATGCGGCGCCCGTAAGCGGCGAGCATTCCCCAGATGATTCCCGAGAACGCGCCCGCAAAGAATCGTGACACGAGTGACAACGTCACATCGGGTGAGACTGCGGTGACCGTAGTGGCAAGCACGAGGCCGGCGATACCGCCAAGCAGCAGCGGCTTTCGTCGCATGCCACGCGTCAGCATGATCGCGGGGATGGTGACGACGACCGTTCCAAGGGCGTACGCGCTGACCAGCAGACCCACCGTACCTTCGCCGGTGTGGAGGCCGGCGGCAATGACAGGAAGCAGGCCGGCGGGCATCGTCTCGGTGGCGACAAGGATAAATCCCATGACGGCCAGGACCACGAGTGCGGTCAGGGGCAGTCTTTGCTGTGCATTGTTTTCTTGGGCGCTGTCCTCTGGTGTGCCGTCGCCTAATGCAGTGGCTTCCTGCGCCGGTGTTCGGGTGGGGGCGGTCGTCATGCGGTTCCTTTCGTGCGTCAGCGTTGGGGTTGGTCAAGCGTGGCTGCGCAGCCACAGGAAGTGGCGCACCGCCCGACGGCGTCGACCGTTCCGCAGGCCGGAAAGCACTGCTCAACCCTCCGGCCAGTCAAGCCCGATTTCCGCGGGCGGGGGAGTCCCCGGTGAGACGTGTACCGGGAGGGAACCCCTTGTTCGGCCGCAGCGATTTACCCTTGATGCATGGATAACCGGGGTGAAGTGCGTGAGTTCCTGATGTCGCGCCGTGCACGACTCACGCCGGCAGACGCGGGCCTTGCGGCAGGCTCGAACCGACGGGTGGCTGGATTGAGGCGCAGCGAGGTTGCGGTCCTCGCCGACGTCAGCGTGGAGTATTACGCCAAGCTGGAGCGCGGTTCCATCGCCGGTGCGTCCTCGTCCGTGCTCGAATCCATCGCCCGTGCCCTCCGGCTTGACGACACCGAGCGTGCGCACTTGTTCGACCTGGCCCGCGCCGCAGACGGCATCCCGGCCCCTGGACGGCCGCGCAGGCGCGCGACCGTCCAGGCCGGGTCGCGTCTGAGCCTGCAGTGGGCGCTGGAAGCGATCACCGAGGGCGTCGCATTCGTCCGCGACCCGTACCAGAACCTGCTCGCGACGAACGCGTTGGGCCGGGCGTTCTACTCTCCGGTGATCGGGGACGGCGGCCGAACCCCGAACCTGGCGCGGTTCCAGTTCCTCGACCCCGCCTCGCGCGATTTCTACCCCGACTGGGACTTGTTCGGTGAGATGTGCGTCGGCATCATGCGCGCTGAAGCCGGCCGCGACCCCCACGACCGCACGATGCAGGACCTGGTCGGCGAACTGTCGACCCGCAGTGAGACGTTTCGGACACTGTGGGGCGCCCATAATGTGCGCACCCACGGGTCCGGCACGAAACGCTTTCACCACCCCGTGGCCGGCGAACTCACGCTGGCCTACGAGGAACTTGCGATCACCGCGGAGCCGGGCCTGGTCCTCATGGTCTACACCGCCGAGCCGGGCTCGCCCTCAGCCGAACGGCTGCACCTCCTCGCCAGCTGGAGTGCAAGCGAAGACGCCACCATCGAACGGCGCCGGGCAACCAGCTGACGGGAGGGCCACGCCGGGCCGGGAGACGAGTAAGGCCGGCCGGAACGATCTTTCGATCGCCCCAGGCCGGCCCCTGTACCGCGCCAACTCGGCGCTCCCGCGGAAGGTAAGAGATTCGAACTCTTGGTACGGGGTCACCGCACACTGGTTTTCAAGACCAGCTCCATCGGCCGCTCGGACAACCTTCCCTAACGAGTAGTCTTTCATAGGCAGTCGGCTGCCACAAAAACCATAAACACGGTGCGCTTGCGGACGTGTGCAGCTCCCCGCCATATTCTGGGGAGTGATGTTGATCGGACCTGGCGATCGCGGCGAACGTGCGCGGAGCCAGTTAGGAATCGGGAGTGCTCCATGAAGGCTGTCTATATCTCAGAGCCCGGCGGACCCGAGGTCCTGGAAGTCCGTGAGGTCCAGGCCCCGGTGGCGGGCCCCGGCGAGGTGCTGATCGACGTCGTGGCCGCGGGCCTTAACCGTGCCGACGTCCAGCAGCGCAGGGGCTTCTACCCGCCGCCCCCGGGCGCCTCCGAGATCCCCGGGTTGGAGGTCTCCGGCCGGATTGCAGGGTTCGGTCCGGGCGTGACCAAGGCGTTTTCCGTGGGGGACAAGGTGGTGGCGCTGCTCGCCGGCGGCGGCTATGCCCAGCAGGTGGCCGTGCCCGCGGGCCAGGTTCTGAGGATCCCCGACGGCGTGGATCTGGTCACGGCGGCATCGTTGCCCGAGGTCGCGGCGACGGTCTATTCCAACCTGATCATGACGGCGCAGCTGCAGCCGGGCGAAACTGTCCTCATCCACGGAGCCACTGGCGGTATCGGCACCTTGGCCATCCAGCTGGCCAAGGCCATGGGCGCCCGGGTTGCCACGACGGCCGGGAACGCGGAAAAGGTCGGCACCGCCAAGGCCTTCCTCGGGGCTGACATCGCCATCAACTACGCGGAGGAGAACTTCCCGGCGAGCCTGCGCGCGCAAAACGGCGGCAAAGGCGCGGACGTCATCCTCGACGTCGTCGGGGCCAAGTACCTCGAGCAGAACATCGATGCGCTCGCCGACTACGGACGCCTCGTGGTGATCGGGCTGCAGGGCGGCGCGAAGGCGGAACTGGACCTTGGCCAGCTGCTGCGGAAGCGGGCCGCCATCATCGCCACCGCGCTGCGTCCCCGCCCGGTCGAGGAAAAGACCGTGATTATGAACGCCGTCCGCGACGCCGTGTGGCCGATGCTGACCGACGGCAGGATCAGGCCCCTCGTGGCCAAGACCTTCCCGCTGGACCAGGCCGCCGCCGCACACGCCTATTTCGATTCCGGCGATCACGTGGGCAAGGTCCTGCTGGTCATGTAGCGGGAAGCCGGATCCGGCTTAAACCGCAGGTCGGGGCCTACTTATTCCGGTCGGAGCATGCAAGGTTTTGCGGCCGGGGCAACAATGACGATAACGTGGGTCCATACGCGGTATACACGCGTCTTGGGGCGCGTGTATGCTGTGTGATTTCGTGACTTCGCGATTCCGGGGGGCGCCATGTCTATCCGTCACAGTCTCCTCGCCCTCCTGCAGGACCGCCCGCGCTATGGCTATCAGCTCAGGACCGAATTCGAGGACCGCACCGGATCCTCCTGGCCGCTGAACATCGGGCAGGTCTACACCACCCTGGACCGGCTGGAACGCGACGGGCTGGTCCGCAAAGACGGCGGCGACGGCGACGGGCACGTCATCTACAGCATCACGACGGCCGGCCGGACTGAAGTCGGCGCCTGGTTCATAGCCCCGGTGTCCCGCGCGAATCCGCCCCGGAATGAGCTGGCCATCAAGCTCGCCCTCGGCCTGACGATTCCCGGGACCGACGTCGGCGCCATCATCCAGGCACAGCGGGCGGTATCCATCCGGGCGCTGCAGGACTACACCAAGTCCCGCCGCGACACGGCCGCGCTCCAGCGCCCGGCCGACACCGCCCGGCTCCTGGTGCTGGACTCCCTCATCTTCCAGACCGAAGCCGAAGTGCGCTGGCTGGACCTCTGCGAGGCCCGCCTCATGCAGCTCAGCAACCTCCAGACGTAGCCCGGCCGACCGCTCGTCGCGCAATCCCCACCGCCGGGCGCAGGACTGCCGCCCGGGCCCGGCCGCATTGGTAGGGTGCGGGGGGCAGTTCTGTACCGGTGGACTGCCCGTTGGGTTTCTCAAGGAGGAGACATGGGCACAATGCCAGATGGCACACAAGGCGACAGCACGCACGGGAGCATGCGAGGCGCCAGCACGCACGGCACCGCACAACTCGACGACGGGGCCGTTCCGGACCCGTCCCTCCCGCCGACGTCGGTGGATGAGTCCGTCCGCGACGCCGCGGACCGCACCTGGACGCCCGCCAAGATCGCGCTGTGGGCGGCCATCGCGCTGCTGGGCGGCGTCGCCTGGTTCATGCTCGCAATCGTCCGCGGCGAGACCGTCAACGCCATCTGGTTTGTTTTCGCGTCGGTCTGCACCTACCTGATCGGCTACCGCTTCTACTCCAAGGTCATTGAGCGTTACCTGACCAAGCCCAATGACCGCCGGGCCACCCCGGCCGAATACAAGGCCGACGGCAAGGACTACGTCCGCACGGACCGCAACGTCCTCTTTGGCCACCACTTCGCCGCCATCGCCGGCGCCGGCCCCCTGGTGGGCCCGGTCATCGCAGCCCAGATGGGCTACCTGCCCGGCACGATCTGGATCATCATCGGCGTCGTCCTTGCCGGCGCCGTCCAGGATTACCTCGTCCTGTTCTTCTCCATGCGCCGCGGCGGCCGTTCCCTGGGCCAGATGGCCCGCGAGGAACTCGGCGTCATCGGCGGCACGGCCGCCCTCGTCGCGACCCTGCTCATTATGGTGATCATCGTCGCCATCCTCGCCCTGGTGGTTGTCAACGCCCTAGGCGAGAGCCCCTGGGGCGTCTTCTCGGTGGGCATGACCATCCCGATCGCCCTCTTCATGGGCGTGTACTTGCGCTTCATCCGGCCGGGCAAGGTCATGGAGGTGTCCCTGATCGGTTTCGTGCTGCTCATGGCCGCCATCATCGGCGGCGGTGCCGTGGCGGGCACCGAATGGGGTGCCGCGTTCTTCCACCTGGACAAGGTCACCATCGCGTGGGGCCTCATCGTCTACGGCTTCATCGCAGCCATCCTGCCCGTGTGGCTGCTCCTGGCCCCTCGCGACTATCTCTCCACGTTCATGAAGATCGGCGTGATCGTGATGCTGGCCCTGGCCATCATCGTGGTCCGCCCCGAAATCACCGTGCCGGCCTTCAGCGAGTTCGCCGGCCGGGACAACGGTCCGGTGTTCTCCGGCGCCCTCTTCCCGTTCCTGTTCGTCACAATCGCCTGCGGCGCACTGTCCGGGTTCCACGCGCTGATCGCCTCCGGCACCACGCCGAAGCTGATCGAGAAGGAGCGCCAGACGCGCCTGATCGGCTACGGCGGCATGCTCATGGAGTCCTTCGTGGCCATCATGGCCCTCGTGGCCGCAATCTCCATTGACCGCGGCATCTACTTCGCCATGAACGCCCCTGTGGCGCTGACCGGCGGGACCGTCGAGACCGCGGCCGCGTGGGTCAACAGCCTGGGCCTGTCCGGCGTCAACATCACGGCCGGTGATCTCGCGCAGACGGCCAAGGACGTGGGGGAGCAAAGCATCGTGTCGCGCTCGGGCGGGGCGCCCACCCTCGCCGTCGGCCTTGCCCACATCATGCAGCAGTTCATCGGCGGCACCGCGATGATGGCTTTCTGGTACCACTTCGCCATCATGTTCGAGGCCCTCTTCATCCTCACGGCCGTCGACGCCGGCACCCGCGTTGCCCGCTTCATGCTCCAGGACTCGATCGGCAACTTCGTTCCGAAGTTCAAGGAGCACTCCTGGCGCCCGGGCGCCTGGCTCTGCACTGCCATCATGGTGGCCGCCTGGGGCGCGGTCCTGCTGATGGGGGTCACCGACCCGCTGGGCGGCATCAACACCCTGTTCCCGCTGTTCGGGATCGCCAACCAGCTGCTCGCGGCCATCGCCCTCTCGGTCTGCCTGGCCATTGCTGCCAAACGCACCGCCCCGAAGTACCTGTGGATTGTGGCGGCGCCGCTGGCGTTCGCCGCCGTCGTGACCATCACGGCGAGCTTCTACAAGATCTTCTCGCCTGTTCCGGCGGTGGGCTACTTCGCCAACAATGCAGCCTTCACCAAGGCGCTGGCGGACGGCAAGACCTCCTTCGGCACTGCCAAGACCCAGGCCGCCATGGAGGCCGTGGTCCGCAACACGATGATCCAGGGATGGCTCTCGATCATCTTCGTGGTGCTGAGCATCATCGTCATCATCACGGCAGTGGTGGCAACCATCAAGGCGCTGCGGAACACGGCCGCGGGGCTGCCCAACGCCGAGCACGAAGACCCCGCCCTGGCCTCCCGTGTCTTCGCCCCGGCAGGGTTTGTCCCCACGGCGGCGGAGCGTGACCTCGTGGCCGAGTGGAACCAGCTCCCGGCCGGCGAACGGCTCGAAAAGTCCGGGCACCACTGATGCGGAGCCGGGCGTGAACGCGGTCCTCGCCGGGTTCCGAGGGATTGCCGGGTACCTCGGCGGGGTGCTGGGCGCCGACGCCTACAAGAAGTACCTGGAGCACCATGAGGCCTCCGGGCACACCAGCCCTCCCCTGACGGAGCGCGAGTTCTGGCGTGAGAAGACCGACCGGCAGGACACCAACCCGCAGGGGCGGTGCTGCTGAACTGTGTTGCTGAGCGGGTGCAGCTGAACTGTGTTGCTGATCAGCTGCCGCTAGGGCCGGGGGAGGGGGCGGTGTTGGGCACGACAGTGTCCGGCGCCGCCCCTTCCGCTTCCGGCGGACGCCGGGTCCGCGCCGCCGGGCACGTGAGAGTATGAAGCCATGAGCGATCAGCACGACACTCAGTCCGGCGCCCAAACTGCGGACGACGTGCCCGTCGAAGGCACGCCTGTGGATGACGCCCTGCCCGGGACGCCCTTGGCCTCACCGGCTGCAGTGCCGTCCGGCCGCGCCGATGGATCCGGTGCCGGGCCCAGGCCGCCCCGGGGGAGCGAACTTCAGGACCTTGTGGACCAACCCGCGAAGGTCATGCGGATTGGCACGATGGTCAAGCAGTTGCTGGACGAGGTGAGGTCCGCGCCGCTGGATGACGCGGCCCGCGTCCGGCTGGCTGAAATCCA
Source organism: Arthrobacter sp. P1_H7 (assembly GCF_056405215.1). Taxonomy (NCBI): domain Bacteria; kingdom Bacillati; phylum Actinomycetota; class Actinomycetes; order Micrococcales; family Micrococcaceae; genus Arthrobacter; species Arthrobacter sp. P1_H7. The sequence continues at coordinate 38,684 of NZ_JBFUCO010000013.1, forward strand.
CGACCGTTCCATCAAGGAACTCGAGGACGGCCTGGCCCCGGAGCTCGTTGAGGAGCTCGAACGGATCAACCTTCCCTTTCCGGAGAACGCCACTCCCTCCGACGCGGAACTGAGGATAGCCCAGGCCCAGCTGGTCGGCTGGCTTGAGGGACTCTTCCACGGCATCCAGACGGCCATCGCGGCGCAGCACGCCGCCAGGGAGCACGCCTACGCCCAGATGCAGCTGCGCCAGCTGCCCCCCGGAACTGTGATCGCGCCGGGCGTCATCATCGGGGAGAACGGCGAACCGGTCCGGGCCGCAGCACCGCGTCGCGGTGCTGATCCCTCGGAGCCGCCCGGACCCGTGGACCCGGACCACGGTCCGGGCCAGTACCTTTAGCGCGACCTTGGGCTTCTTCAGCGCAGCACTGCAGGGCCGCAGGGACGACGCCGAACTTGGCAAAGGCCTCTGGCGGCGCGCCCATGACCGGTTCAACCGCGGACTTGACCGCTACCACCAGGTCCTCGAGGGGGTCCAGGACGAGGCGCTGTACGGCGAACTCGTCGAGATCGCCAACCAGCTCTCCGCGCTCGCGCCCCGGGTGCGGCAGGTCTGCGTGGAGGCCCAGCGACGGTTTCCCAGCAACGGATTGGATATCCCGGGACCGCTGGCGGGGGTCCACCGGGCCCTGTCGACGGCTGGCAATTCGCTGGCTATGACGGCTGAGGCGGCCGCGATGCTCCGGCTCGCCGTGGGGCCGGTCCCGGCGGGTGCCGCGTCGGTGCGCCGGCGCGCCGATTCCGTGCTGGAACAGGTCCACGACGCCGAGCGGCGGCTTGCGGAGGCCGCCGGCAGCGGGCCGACACCGGCCTGAGCCGCTTCGCGACTTAGCCTTCGGCGAAGGCCCGTCCCGGCGTGGCCGGCGTTCGCGATATTCCCTGAATTTCCCGGGTATTCCCGGGTATTCCCGGTTACGCGCCTAGCTTAGCGGCGCCCTGTCGCTGGCCGGAGGGCGCCGAAGTTGGCAGGATACTTATATGACTTTTTCACCGGAACTGACTTTCAATGACGGCAACACTATCCCCCAGCTTGGCTACGGGGTGTGGCAGGTTGAAGATGACGTGGCCGAAAAGGTGGTTGTCCAGGCGTTTGAGGCCGGCTTCCGCCACATCGACACGGCAAAGATCTACGGCAACGAAGCAGGCGTGGGCCGCGCCATTGAGCGTTCCGGCCTTAAGCCCGAGGAAATCTTCATCACCACCAAGCTGTGGAACGCGGATCAGGGCTACGAGTCCACCCTGAAGGCGTTCGAGGAATCCATGGAGCGCCTCGGCCTCGAGACCCTGGACCTGTACCTGATCCACTGGATGCAGCCCAAGCAGGACAAATACGTTGACACCTGGAAGGCCCTCATCGAGCTCCAGAAGCAGGGCCGGGTCAAGACCATTGGTGTCTCCAACTTCACCAAGGAGGGCCTGCAGCGCCTGATCGATGAGACCGGCGTGGTTCCGGCCATCAACCAGGTCGAGCTGCACCCGTTCTTCAGCCAGGCCGACCTGCGCGAATTCAACACGTCCAAGGGCATCCTCACCCAGGCGTGGTCGCCGCTGGGCCAGGGCGGCGAGCTCCTCGAAAGCCCTGTCATTGCCGAGATTGCCGCCAAGCACGGCGCCACCCCGGCCCAGGTTGTCATCGCGTGGCACCTGGCCATCGGCAACGTGGTCATTCCGAAGTCGGTGACCGAGTCCCGGATCCGGGAGAACTACGCGGCCCTGGACGTTAGCCTCGACGAGACCGACATCCAGGCCATCAACGGGCTGGACCGTTCCGCCGAAGACGCCGGCCGGATCGGTCCGGATCCGGCCGTCTCCGACTTCGCCTAAGCAACTCCCGCGACGCCGGCTGCCAGCCGGCGTTTGCACAGGGCCTTCACCCCGCACGGGGTGGAGGCCCTTCGGGCATCCGGACCCCTCCCGCCGTCCGGGACCGTGACCGTGTCCGGCCAACCCCGCGCGCTCGGAGACTGACGGCCCGGACCCAGGCGCCGGTCTGGAAAGACTACCGAGTCAGGCGGCGGCCCGGCGCTCTTTCGCCGGGATTGCATCGACCACGGCCCAGCCGTCTTCGCCCGCAACGCACCGGCTGGCGAAGCGGTCCGCGGCGGCAGCGTCATCGAAGCTCTCGGTGCGGATCCGGCCGCAGTCGGTGTCCAGGTAGGTGACCGCGAAATACAGAACGCCGTCCTGTGCGTCGTTGAAATCCGCCTCTTGGTGGAAACTCTGCTGGAAATTCTGGTTGTTCTCCATGATTCCAGTGTGCAACCGACCCCCGACACTAAGACTTCACTCCTCCGGCGTGTTGCCGAGCCGCAGTACCCGTTCCCGCGCCAGGACTTCCTTGCGGCGCTGCCGGTCGGCGGCCCGTGCCGTCTGCTGCGCCAGGGCCGCTGCCAGCTCGTGACGCTTCCGGGCCGTTTTGAGCCCGGCTTCTGCCGCGTCCAGACGCCGCCTGAGTTCGCGCACCTCATCGGCCAGCAGCGTGGTCTCCGCCGTCGCCTCGGCCAGCTCCGCGGCCGCGCGGCCTGCTTCCTCACCGGCCTCCGCGGCGGCGACTTCGGCCGCCTCCAGACCGGCCCGTGCCCGTTCCACCGCCGACGGCGTGGGCGTCACCCGTGCCGTCCCGACGGCCCGGAGGCGGGGCTGTTCCGTTGGCGGCTTTCCGCCGGCAGTTCCGCCGCCCCGTGCGGTCCGGTGCGCCGGTTCGGTCCCGCGGGCGGCGGGCGCCGGCTGTGTCCCGCGGACGCCGGCCGTTGCCGGCACGGCTCCAGTACCGGGCGCCGCGGCGGCATGGCTCCCCGGGACAGCCACGGCGCCGGTGAGATCAACGACGTCGACCCCGTCCGCCGAGAGTCCCCGGAGCAGACAGCCGCTTTGCACGGCGGCTGCGGCGCCCGGGTCGGCGGTGGCGGCCCGCAGGGTCTGCTCCACTTCCGTCGCGACGGCGGCGCTGATGGCCCGTCCGTGCCGGGCCGCCAGGGCGTGTGCCGCCTTTACCGCGCTGGCGAGGAGCTGGCGCCGCTGCTGGGCGAGGCGCCGGAGGTCCGCTGCATCCAGGGCGTCCTGCGCGGCCTGCATTGAGGTTCCCAGTCCAGCGACCTCCCGCAGGATTTCGGGGCTGTGCGCCGCCAGCATGTTCACCGCCCATGCCGCCACCGACGGCTTGGGCAGGGCACGGACTTCGGCCGCCAAGGCACGCTGCTCGGCCGCGGTGACGCCCACGGAACTGACCTCTTTGGCCGCGGCCGTCCTTGCAGCCACGAACTCCCCGTAGGGCAATGCATAGAGCCGCCCGGCAATGCCCGCTAGTTCCCGCGATCCCATGCAAGAATCATAGGAGCCCGGCCCCGCCACGGGTTGGCGGCCCCGTCATCAGACCCGGTGCCGTCACGTTCTGGAGGAGATTCACGTGATCGAAATTGGTGGGCTCCCGGCCCATGTCCTGCTCGTCCACGCCGTAGTGGTCCTTGCGCCGATCGCAGGTCTTGGTGCCATCATTTATGCCGTGGCACGGCGCTGGTGGGCTTACCTGGCCTGGCCCCTGGGCGTGTTGTCACTGGGGCTGGTGCCAGTGACACTCCTGACCGCACAGGCGGGGGAGCAGTTGGAGAAAATCCGTCCGGCGTCGGCGCTGGCCCACGAGCACGCCCAGCAGGGTGACGTGCTCAAAGTGGTTTCCGTGATCTTTTTCATCCTGGTCGCGGCAATGTTGATAGTCACCTACGAGCCCTTTGGCCGGCGCTTGGCGTTCCTCGGCGGACTTCGGAGCAACCGGATTGTCCGGGGAGTGGTCCTGGTTGCCGGCGCCCTGGCGGGGGCCTTCTTCATCTACCAGAGCATCATCACGGGACATTCCGGCGCGGCCTCGGTCTGGGCGCGTTAGCTCCGCCCATCCGCGGGCCCGTGGCCAGGTGACGCGTGCCGGACCCGGTGCAGCGTGACGAACAGCAGGACAAGGGCCGTCGCCTGGAGTGCGGCCACGGCGGCGATGAGCGCCGGCTGTGCGCCGTAGAGTGACCCGTACAGGGCCCCGCCGGCCAACGCGCCGGCGCCCTCGAACGCCGCGAACACCCCGTACGCCGTGCCCTGCCGGGGCTGGGGCACCAGATCGGCGACCAGCGCCTTGACCGTGGAGTCCTGGATGCCCGTGGCGGCACCCCAGACCAGGACGCCAGCGAACACGAGCCCGGCGCTCGGTGCCAGGGCCAGCACCGGCACCGCCATAATCAGCACGGGCAGCGCCAGGAGCACGGCCGCCCCGGTGTGGTCGTAAATGACGCCACTGGCGAGAGCCCCGACGGCGGCGGTCCCCATGGCGCCGGCGTACAGCAGCGGAACCACCGAGACGGGAACCGCCACGTCGGTCGTCAGGTGATAGGAGATGACGCCGAAGGCCACCAGTCCGGCGCTCCAGAAGAATGCGGCCACGGCGAACAAGATGAAGACGCCGGAGAACGCCGACGGCGGCCGCCCGGCGGGCTTCCCGCGGGACGGCTCCGGCACGCCGGAGGCGTCGGGCGCGGGCTTGTCCGCGCCGGGATCCCGGACGCGGCGACGCAGCCAAACGAGAATCGCCACCGCCGCCGCCGCCGGAATGACAAGCACCGCAAAGGCTGCCGGCAGTGAGCCGGTGGCAACGAGTACCGCCGAGACGAGCAGCGGGCCCAAAAGCGCCCCGGCCAGATCGAGGGACTTGTGGACGGCGAAGCCACGGCCCCGGCCAACCGGCCCGGCGACGGCGGCGAGCAGCACGGTTTTCGCCGGGCTGCGGACGGCTTTGCCAACCCTGTCCCCGATGATGAGCACGGCCGCCAGGGCGATCCCGGCGGTCCCGGCGAAAGGCGTCAACGCGAGCAGCGGGATGCACACCGCTGTGAGCACATAGCCGGCCATCGTGAAAGTCCAGTACTTCCCGGTGCGGTCCGCCCAGGGGCCGAACACCAGCCGGAGCCCCTGGGACGCGGCCTCCGCGGCGCCGGTCACGAGGCCGACGAAAAGCGCGGACGCACCGAGCTGGGCCAGCAGGGGACCACCCAGCGGGCGGGCGCCGTCGGACACCATGTCCGCGGCGAGGCTGACCAGGCCGAAGCCGACAACCGGGCCCCACAGCCGGTGCCGCCAATTCTCGGTTTGGACTCCGGGCGGCGGCGCCGGGAGTTGCTGGCGGGCTGGCCGCCTGCGCCCGGGCCGTTCCATTCCCTAAGGCTGACGGACGGCCCGGAAAAAGACAATACGCAGGTCAGGGACCTGTGGGCGCGTCGATGCGCAGAAGGAAATATTGGCCAAAGGGGTTCTTTCTTGGCGGCAGCTTGGTACTTTTTGAGAGCCGATCCGCATTGTGCGGGACGGGGGGACCCACATTGACGGACTGAAAGGCAACACACCCATGAGTTCGGACGGCACCCGCCGGCACCAGCCGGAAGGGGCCTTCATCCTCGGTGCCGCCCCACGCGCCAAGAGCCGCACCAATACCAGGCCGCACCCGCACGCCACTCTCACGGAGGAACTGTGAAACCGTTTTCGAATCCGCCACTCCACGCCGGGGGAAGGCGCCCGAGCGTGACTGCCACACTTCTGGGCATCGCTGTGGCTGCCGGACTTGCCCTCACCGGCGTCGCCGCGGCCTCGCTTCCCCTGGCCACTGCCGCCACAACGCCGCCGCCCACCGGCTGGCTGCACACCTCTGGCGGCAGGATCCTGGACTCGAACAACGCACCGCACACCATCAAGGCCGCGTCCTGGTTCGGCATGGAAACCCCCGACTGCATGCCGCACGGGCTCTGGGGGACCCTGACCATCGACGAGGCCTTGGCCAACATCAAATCGATGGGATTCAACACCGTCCGCCTGCCGTTCTCCAACGAGTGCCTGGCCGCGACATCCATCAAGGGCAACCTGAACTACTGGGCCAACCGCGCCTACGCGCTGGAGGGCAAGACGCCCCTGGTCCTGATGGACACGGTGATCGCCCGCGCGAAGGCCAACGGCCTGCAGATCATCCTGGACCGGCACCGGCCGTCCTCTGCCGACCAGTCCCCGCTCTGGTACACCTCCGCCTACCCTGAGTCGAGGTGGATTGCTGACTGGAAAATGCTCGCCGCCCGCTACAAGAACGATCCCACCGTCATCGGCGCCGACCTTCACAACGAGCCCGCCGGGGCCGCGACGTGGGGCGGCGCCGCCGCCACCGACTGGCAGGCTGCGGCCACCCGCGGCGGCAACGCGGTCTTGGCCTCCAACCCCAACCTGCTGATCATCGTTGAGGGCATCGAGAACCAGGGCAACGGAACGTCCACCTGGTGGGGTGGCGGCCTGGCCGACGTCAAGAACAAGCCGGTCACCCTGGCCACGCCCAACCGGGTGGTCTATTCCCCGCACGACTACCCGGCGTCGCTGTTTGCGCAGAGGTGGTTCAGCGACCCCAGCTACCCCAACAACCTGCCGGCCGTGTGGGATGCCAACTGGGGTTACATCCAGAAGCAGGGCATCGCCCCGGTTCTGCTCGGGGAGTTCGGGACCGCGCTGCAAACCACCTCGGACAAGCAGTGGATGGAGAAGATCGTCTCCTACCTGGGGACCAATTCCATGAGCTTCGCGTATTGGTCGTTCAACCCGAACAGCGGCATCACCGGCGGCCTTGTCCAGGCGGACTGGCGCACTCCGGAGGCCGCCAAACTGGCCGCGCTCGCGCCCATCCTGACGGGCACGCCGACGCCGACCGTGACGCCGTCCCCGTCGCCGACCGTCACCGCGACGCCGTCCCCGTCGCCGACTGCCACTGCGACCGCCACGCCGACTGCGACCGCCACGCCGACGGCGACCGCTACGGCGACGGCGACCCCCACGCCGTCGCCGACTGCCACTGTGACGCCGACCCCCACGCCGTCGCCGACCGCGTCGCCCGTGCCGACGTCGGGCGGGCCGATCAGCGCGGTCTGGAAACTCGGCAGCTCGTGGACCGGCGGCTACGTGGCCAATATTGAGGTCACCGGCCTCCGGGCGGCTACCGGTTGGAGCGTGAGCTGGCCCGATCCAAACGTCACCCGGGTGGCCAACTCCTGGGGCATCACGTGCATGGTCCTCCCCAAGGTGTCGGTAACCTGCAGCGGCTCGGACTGGGCCACCAAGGTGGCCGCCGGCCAGAAACTGTCCGTGGGCCTGCAGGTGGATTCGCTGAAGGCTCCGGTCAACCCGGTGCTCACCTTGAGGTAGCCGTCGGCGCAAGGACGTTCGGCGTACCAGCACCGCCCACGGTGAAGTATCTCGACGTCCACAGTTACTTCACCCTAGGGCCGCGGCCGCAGCTGCACGTGAGCGACTCCATGCTCCGGCCTCCGCGGTCGCGGAACGGAGTGCGGGTAATCTGATCATTTTCGCCGCACTCATGATTGGCATGAACATCTCCCGCTCCGCCGCCACTAAGTCCCTGACCGTCCTTGCCGGATTGCTTCTCGCAGGCTCCCTCGCCGGCTGTGATGCCGCAGCCCACGTTGGCGCCAAAGTCGCAGACGCCGTGCACAGCGCAGCGGCGTCCCAAGCTCCCGCCAGTGGTTCCGCGCACCCGGGCGAGGCGGCCGCGGCCGTAGCCCAGCTGGCGTCCATTCCGGTGAAGGGCAAGGCCCCGAAGACCGGTTACAGCCGCGGACAGTTCGGTCCCGCCTGGTCCGATGTTGACCACAACGGCTGCGACACGCGCAACGACATGCTCCGCCGTGACCTCACCGATGTGACGACCAAGCCGGGCACCAGGGATTGCGTCATCGCCTCCGGCAAACTTGCCGACAAATACACCGGGAAGACCATCAGCTTCACCCGCGGCGAGAATTCCGCCGACGTCCAGATTGACCACATCATCCCTCTGTCCCTGGCCTGGCAGACCGGCGCCCAGCAGATCAGCGCGGGCCAGCGCCTCCAGCTCGCCAACGATCCGCTGAACCTGATGGCCGCCGACGGCCCCGCGAATCAGCAGAAGTCAGATTCCTCGGCCGATGCCTGGCTCCCAGCCAACAAGGCGTTCCGGTGCGAATACGTCGCCCGCCAGACGGCTGTGAAGGCCAAGTACAAGTTGTGGATGACCCGTCCCGAGCACGACGCCATCGCCGGGATCCTCACCACTTGCAAGTAGCGAAGGCGCCCGCGCGGCAAAAGCGAAGCCCCCCGCACCGAAAGGCGCACCCAGCGACGGCTCAAGGCCGGTTGCGGCCCGAATGGTCTCAGGCTGCCTGCGCTTTTATCCGCTGACTAGACAAAACGGGCATCCCTTTTCCGGAGCGGTCAGCGGTGCGGTTCGACCAGGAGGACCACGAAGTTCGTTTGATCGTTTTTGTCCGGGCTGGACACGTTGAACTTGTAGTCGTACTCCCCGTCAGTTCCCGAGGAGCTGCAGACTGTCGTTGTACCGCCGACGGTCGGCCGCCTGGTGCAGGTGCCCTCGATGTTCATGGTAAAACCGGCTGCGGAGCTCACGGCTTTCAAGTCGTCGACGGAGAGGCTTTTGCCGGCGTCCCAGCGCTTGGCGATGCTGGGGCACGGGTTGGTTGACATGCACAGAAACATCTCCCGCCGCACCACACTGTCCTCCAACTTCCAGTCCGCGGGAATGACGAACCGCTGGGAACGGGAGACTACGTCGGCGGTGACCCTGTCTTCCGCGGACCGGGTAAGAAATAGCGCGACGGCGCCAACGACCAACACCGCCGCAAGGATGATCCATGTCCTACGCTTCACTGTGTTCCCCCAAAACGGTCAGTGCCAACGCGCTCAACCCGGGACACCGGGGAGGTGTTTGACTGCATCGTATCTTCAACCACGGACTTCAACGGCGAAGCCGGCGCTGCGGATTTCCGCAGGAGTGGTCTCCATCGCCGTCGGTTTCTGGGGCGAGGTACCATCAGCCCATGAGGGTCTCTATCCGCTGGGCCGATGGGGCGTGGGCGCTGCTGGTCCTGCTTGCCGCCGTGCTGACGGCGTGCGGGCTGGCGGCGTCGTTCAGTTTCATCGTCCGTTCACCGACGGAGGCGGCGGGGCACGGCCTGGTCTTTCTCGGATCCGTGGCGTTCGCGGCATGTGCTGTGTGGGCGAGGCTAAGGGGGAGGCCACCCGGGGTGTCGGTATTGACGGCGCTGCCAGCGGTGGTCGTGGGAGGGCTTTCGGTGGAGATGCCGGACGGGCTCTACGCCCATCTGGCGGGTCTCTTCCTCATCCCGACAGCGCTGTGCGCGATGCTGGCGGATCTGCTGTTCCCCGGGACGCCCTATGAACTGGCGAGTTCCCTGCCGGCGGATGGTCCGCCTGCCTGATCGGACCTCAGACCTCGAAGGCATACGCCGTGGGCAAAGGGCGCCACCTGGTGTCTGACCTCTTGAAGTACCAAACGCGGCGGCCCCAATCTTCAACGATCCCGCCCGGACTTATAGCCGTGCGGTAATTATGGCTCCCATGGAAGAAGCGGTCGATTGGGCGGGAGTTGCCCCGGCAGATTAGCGCCGCTGCGCCGACGTGCGACGTCAAAGTGTGCCATAGGTGTGCCCTAACCTCACACGGCAATCTCGCCGAAAACAATAAAAAACCCCGTATCCCCGCTGAGTCAGCGGTGGTACGGGGTTCTTCCCGAGCTTCCTGCCAGAATCGAACTGGCGACCTTCTCATTACGAGTGGGAGTGTTTTGTCCCATATATTCACGCAAAATCAGTGGCGAGGTGACGGAAAAGTGACCTCCTACGTCCAGCCGAGCCCGGTCAGCGCGCGGTTCAGGCGGTCCGCGCTGCCGTGCAGATCGTCGTCGAAAAGACCGGCATAGGTGTCCAGTGTCATTGTTGCCGACGCATGGCCGGCGATCCGTTGCACGACCTTGACGTTGACCCCGGCGCTGATGGCGAGACTCACGGCGGTGTGCCGCAGGTCGTGGAAGGTGGGGCGTGGGAACGTGGGGTCGGTCGCCGCGACGGCGGCAATCGCGGGGCCGTAGTGGCGGCGGGTCCACGTGTTGTTTCTGAGTGCAGAGCCGCGGCTTCCGCTGAACAGCCGTTCTCCGGGAGCCCGCTCGGCCACCACCGGGGCAAGCCGGTCCCCGATAAGGCGGGGGAGCGGAACGACGCGGTTGTCCCCGCCTTTGGTCGGCCCAAGCAGCAGTTTTCCGCCGACTTCGACGTAGGCCTTTGACACGGACATCGTTGGCCGGTCGCCGAGCTGTACGTCGTCGGCTGTGAGGGCCGTGACTTCTCTCCACCGCAGACCGCCCGTGCCGGCGAGCATGATGAAGAGTGAATATTCACCGGCGGCGACGGCCAGGTAAACGAGCTGCGGCATGGAAAGGTAAACGTGTTCCCGCATCTTCTGGGGGCGGGAATATAGTCGGTGCCCCCGACTGGGTTCTTCGTAGGGTTGGCGGGGAGCAAGCGCCGCTTCACTGCGAACCCCATCAGCCTGCCGAAGCAGTCCGACTTCGCGGCGGGTCGTCGTGCCGGCAGGCTGCCCGTCGCGGCCCACGAGTGACGTGATCCATTCTGCGGTGTCGTCGTAGGTCACGGCCGTCAGCGGGGTGCAACGTAGTTTTCGAAGAATCGCCGGTAGTTGTCCACGGTCTTCGGACTTGCTGGTTTTCGGCCGGTAGCGCCGACAGTTGACACCCTTTTGATCCAGTCCTCATATAGCTGTCCGACGGACGTCTTGCTGGCAATTTGGTCAAGGAACAGCTGCGGATGCTGCTTCGCACCAACTCCCTGGCCGATGCCGCCGCCGCGAAAGAGGACCTCAAGGTGCTCGTGGATGCTGCCGGACGGCCGGAAACGAACAAGCTCTATCGCACTGTGTGCAGGTGGTGGAACGAGATCGAAGTCCTCATCGTCACCGGCGCTACGACAGGCAAGGTCGAGGCTAACAACTCCGGGATCAAGGACATCAAACGCACCGCCCGCGGCTACCGGAACCCTGCCAATTACAAATCGGTTGTTCTCATGAGAAGTGCCGTCCGGACGGCGGCATGACACTCATCCGGGAATCCCGTTCCCCACGAACCGTGAAGATCCACCATACCTAAATGCGAAGGGCCCCATCACCCCTGTCACCGCAGCCTGACAAGCCCTACTTTCGTATTGGATTCCGGTTGGCAGTCCTTTTGCCTGATGCGGAGGCGTCGCGCCGTTCGCTCCGGATGACTGCCGCACCAGCGGCGGAGGTTCATCCCTTTCGAGAATTAGTTCGCTTTGAGTCACTCACCTTGGGGCATCGAAAGAACGCGACACTGATTCAATTTTCAACTAATAACGGAGAGTTCAGGGTCAGGCCATTGGCGCCGAGAAAATCTCGGTAGCGGTTTAGGAGCTCTTTACGACGAGCGTCGAACGCTACATCGTCGAAAACGAACATCCTCTTTAAATCGTCCAACGCCACGCCGGAACGGACCTTGGAGTGCAGTACATAAGGTACCGACATTGTCTCGCAAAGTTCGGCAGTGCGGGAGTCGTGGGCGATGCACACGCCCGGGACACCGGCCTGGAGTCCAAGCATCACCCCATGTATGCGTGGCCCGATGACGAAGTCGAACGACCGCAGGTAGTTCATCCAGGCTGGAATATCAAAGAATGCCGCGGAGTAACGCCGGTACCATTCGACAATGTCTGCCTCGGAGCCATTGGACATATCAGCCATGTCGCGTCGTGTGTCTTCGCTTAGTTTGTCCCACTCGCCACGGTGCGCCTGCAGCATTTCCAGAGGACTTTGGAGAATGTATGCCCCGCCTGTCTGCTCGACCAACCTCGCGAGCGACCGCTCCGTGTCCCGCATGTGCTTCCACTTGTAGTGCCCGGCGGCCACGGCAACTCGGCGGATCGGTCGATCAAAGGCGCGTCCGATTTGCCTTCCCAGGTCCTTTTGCGGACTTAGGAAAAGGGTTGGACAACCGAGAGCAACGCCGCTCGATCCGAAACCGTACTTCTCAAGGACGCGGAGCGTGAACTCGCCTCGCACTGAAATATTAGGCGCATCCGAAGGCGCCCTTTCAGCCAGATCGCGAAGCCATTTCACCGACCCGTCCGGAAGATCGGGGAGCTCTGACATGCTGATTCCGGCCTGAGCGCCAAGACCAATCGCTACCATGGGTTTCTTGATCTGCGCGAAGTGTTCAGCTTCGCCAGCCATATCCAGCCTGGAAGAGAGATGGTTCGCGCAGGGCAGCACGGCAATGGGTTCAGAGGCGTTATTGATACCTTGCGGCTGATGAAGGCGGCGGAACCGTGTGAGCCCTCCGCCCAGCTGCTGGTCAATGGCATGGACGAACGCAAGATTTCCGACATTGTGACCGACTGCAGCATTGAGGCCAGTGGCGTCCATGTGCGCGGCCGTAGGGACCGACGGGGCGATCCCCATCAACAGGGCATTTTTCCTCAAGGTACCAGGACCTCTCGGGACGCCAGATTCCCCAACTGCTCAGACGGAGTGATCCCGTTGCATGCCAGGAAGTCTTTCATCCAGGCCGCGCGTGTGCTTCGATTCGCGTCGAATTGTTGACCCTGCTCGGTGTCCCAGCGGGCTGCGTGCCTCAGTTCTTCCAGTGACATGTCGCCGACCGAGCTAACCGAAACGGAGGGTATTCCTGTCGTTCGTGCCAGTTCCTGAGTGCGGTTGTCGATATGGACCACCAGTCCGGGAATGCCGGCCTGCACGCCCAGAGCCACGCCGTGGTACCGGGCCCCGATCGCGGCATCGTAGTGGCGGAGGAAATGCATCCATGTCTGTGTTTCATGGAACGAATAGGCATTCCGGCGGAACCAGGCCTCACATGCGGAGGTGCTGTCAAATCCCATCGACTGGGCTATAGACGAGAGCTTTGATTCGTCTTCGATCGTCCCACGGAGTGCAAGGGCAACCATCGCCTCGGGATGCTGAGTGATGTAGGCCCCTTGGTAGTCGTTGCAGAGCTGCACCATCTTTGCTTCGACCTTGCGGTTCTCTGGGTGGAATGGATTTCCCGACGCGACTGCGATGCGCTCGGCTGGTCCCAGCGCTGAGCGCTCGACAATCGATTCGCCGAGGGCAGGGTCACTTGAGATGAACAAGGAAGGGCATCCGATCGGCTCGGAGTCGACGCCTAAAGAGGACAGGACGTTTTGGGTGAACTCACCGCGCACGGCAATATTTGCTCCGGTGCCTGGCCTACGCGCCGCTACCTCCCGGAGGAAGCGCCGTGTGCCCTCGGGGACTTCCACCTCGGCTTCGTAGTTGGTGGTCTGGGCGCCCAGTCCGACCAGTATCACCGGAAGATCGAAACGTCCAATGGCGTCGGCCCAGCCGCCAAGGTCGGCATGCGCTCCGATTTGGTTGGCGCACGTAATTACCAAAACGCCAGCGCGGTCCCGGACTCTTCCCCTCTCCCATCCCCAGCCAACGCGAGTCAATTCCGTCTTAATGCTCTTGCGTGTCCCGTACACGAAGGCCAGGTTTCCGGTATTGCCGCCCATGGCAGCCATGTAACGCTCAGTGCCGGCTTCGTAGGCTTCATCCAGGACAAGATTATTCGGGTTCTGGAGGTTATCAATCAGGCCAACTTTATCGAATGTCATCTTGTTTCCCATCGGTTGAATTCCTGAAGGTGCAGGTCTGCGCATTCAGCATGTGTGCCCGGCTTTATTATGCTTTCTCTGAGGGTGTCCCATTCGTGTACAGAACCACCCAGTCTCGAAAGTGTCTCGCGCCATGCTAAAGAATTACCCGCTTGGACGTGGACCCCCGTGACACCGTTTTGGACCTTCTCCGCCATGCCGCCGATATCCGAGACCAGCAAAGGGCGACCGCAGGTAAGGGCTTCCTGGATAACCATGGGCGAGTTCTCCCACCAAGTCGAGGGAACAACGACCCAGTCGACACCGGCCATTCGTGAGCGAAGTTCATGAGGCTGGTAGGAGCCTGCCCAGCGGACCACACCTTCCTCGATCAGCGGCGCTCGAAGCGCTTCGATTTTGTCCCGGAAATCCTCCGTCTGGTTCTCGAGGTTCGCGCCGTGTACTTCCAGTACCAGTTTCCTGCGTTCCTTAACGGGCATGTTGTGCAGTGCCGTGAGCAGCACCGCAAGGCCTTTTTGCGGATTGATCTGGCCGAAGTAGCCGAAACGGTTTCGGGTTCCGCCTTCCAGCAGCGGCCGCGGAGGTATCGTTTCCTCGTCCGCCTGGCCATTTTCAATGACGACGATCTTCTCTTCGGGGATGCCCCACTCTACGTAGCGGCCGCGGAGAAATTCGGAAGGGGACACAAAACCGTCCACCAGGTCGAAGTGGCTCTTAAAAAAATGCTTCCGCAACCAGAAATCTTCAATGGATCGGTGCGGAAAACACAGCCGGCATTCATCGATGGACTCCCGGGAGCAAAGGCGGCCGTCCGTTTTAATCATCTGGCCGTTGTTGGCGCATATCGCAATATACTCGTGTAGCGTGAGGTAGATGCGGATCGCAGGGTCGATCTGTTTAATTACCCGGAGGAAGTCAAACCCGAGGTGGACGTAATGATGCGCGTGCACGATGGTCGGCCGTAGCGCCCGGACTAGATCGGCGAACCAGGTATAGACCGCGTCCCGGTTTGCGGATTTCATCGTCCAGTCAGCTACGCCCTGCTCCCAGATGTATTCATGATCCCTGCGCTTTCCAATGATGCCGGTCGCGCCGCGGCCGCGGTCCACGCGCCCGAGGAACCAGGCATCTTCGACCTGGTCCTCCTGGCGGTATGCCTTGAACATGTTGTAGGCCGCGATTTCACCGCCGCCGAGACTGAAGTCGGGATGGGCGTGCGCCATAACGAGAATGCGGTCGCGGACTTTAGTGGACACTGGCTTGCTCCTTGAAAAAACGCTCCCAGCGCAGCTGGTGCCGCATGGCATTGTAGATGACAACCCGAAATTTAAAGTCCGACTTGCCGAGTAAGGCAAATGATTGACGCTCCAGGTGGGTCAACTGGACAAGTGGGTTGTACAAAATTTTCATTCCGCTTTCCCGTAGTTTGAGGCAGAGGTCGGAATCCTCGAAGTCGCCAATCAGGTAACCGGTATCCCATCCTCCCGCGCTTTCGAAATCACCACGCCGAACGAGGAGACATGCCCCTGTAGCGGCCGGCACCTCGACGATCGTGTCCCCGGCCGGGTCCAACGACGGATCCAGGCCCATATGTGGATGATGATTGGTCCAGATGTCCAAGTCGCCCCGATATCTGAAGGTCATTCCGGCATGCTGTATGGATCCGTCCGCAAAAACAAGGCGTGGTGCTACGGCGCCGGCGTCCGGCCGGGCGTCGAGCGTTGCGACCAACTCGTCAAGCCAGCCCTCACCCTGGGGGAAAGCGTCGCTATTGAGGAACAACAGAAAGCTCCCGGTCGAGTGTTGTGCGCCGAGGTTATTGGCGCCGGAATAACCGCGGTTCTTTTCACCCCATAGGTATCGAAATGGCACGCGGTAGGCCGCGTAGAGCTGGGGCGCCAAAGTTATGAATTGATCCATGATCGAAGGATCGTCGATTACATACACAATTTCAGCATTATCCAGAATCCACTCATCTTTCGCGAACTCAATAAGCTGGTGCTCGACGAAATCAATACGACCGTAGAGTGGCACGATAATGGAGACAACAGGGGATCCGGGGAGAGTCCCCTGCGTGCGGACCCGGGTGGAGAGCCGTTCCCAGGTTTTTCGATCCTCGGCAACCAGGCCCTCAAGTACCGGGGCTGCGACGCAGCTCACGTACTCGCCGAATAGGTGCACCGCCGGCTGGCTCTGGCTGAAGATCTGCTCCGCGGCCAGGGCGGGGTCATCCGGGAAGTGTCCGACGGTTGTCTCGGCGATGTCTGCGACGCCTTCGGGGAGCAGGACACGCATACGCAAGATTTCGTTCGGGCCGACGTTCGGCAGATATTGAACGAAACCGGGCTGTTGAGAGGACGTCGGAAAGGCTGACCCGTGGACGTCGAGGACGTCCTTTCGCTCCCGCCGGATTGCCGGAGTCAGATCGAAGACGGCGTTCGAACTACTTTGAATCCATACCGCGCGGACATCGCCGACCGTCATCAGCCAGCCGGAGGCGACGGCGCCACCGGTGCGGCTGGCCGCCTTCACGAACTCGAAATGGGCCAGCGCCTTTCCATGCCCTCCGGGCATTCCGGGGACGTCGGAGATCACGGCTGCCCAGGCGTCACTATAGAGGGGTAAGTACGCACTCAGTTCGAGGCGCTCAGCCGCCGTCAATGGCAGTGACCCGCTCTTGTCCGGCTCGATCGGTGAAACGCTCAGGACGAAAGGCTCGGACTCCTGACCCTCTATCTCCAGAGCCAGCGGAGCATCGGGCCGATAGGGGGCGAGGAGCACGAATCCCAGATTACCGCCGTCCGCCAGCTCGAGTTTCGAGGCAACGTCCTCGCGCCGCTTGTAGAGCGTATCCGTCCGGAGCGGCGCACCGTCGGCGTTCAGTGACACTTTCACGTCAAGTCCCCGCCAGCCTGAAACGAAAACGTATCCGCCCAAATCAAGTGCCCGCTCGACCCTCAAGGCCACGGGAGTTGAATTTCCGACACGCGGTACAAGCACCCGATACGCCTGTATTTGCCCTACCGTCATTTACCGTCCCCCTTGTTATGAATTTGGAACCACGGCCACTTCGGTGTGGCGGATTCTGCGTGCCCGAGTCATCGGCTAGGTGCCCGGCCGACTGTATCACGCCTGTTTTAACGCCCTCCAACTGTGCGGGATCCACACATTAAGATTGTGATGTACCCCACCTCAGACATCTACCGGGCCATTTCTGATGCACGAATTGGTACAGTTCAGCTTCCTTGCAATGAATGTGGCATGCCGCGAGGCGAGCAAGGCCGCATCCACCAGGGAAGCCGCCGGCACGGCGCGCCTGTTCCGTCAAATCTCGCAGCCAGAACGGAATACCTCGGCATACCGCGCCATGTAGGTGCCACTCGGAAATACTTCATTGCAGGGCTTCTTCTACCGGCGGTAGTAGCCGGAGACGCGAACTTCCTAGCAGACGACCCTGACGGCCTTCTATTCGCGGTGATTTCACCCCTCGCGTTCAGTGCGTGGCAGCGCACCGTCGGCGGGAAGATCAAAGTGACCTCAGGTTCTCCAAGCTCGGCGTAAGGAACACATTCCCAATGCCGGCGCTCTCCGAGACGCGGTGCGACGAATCAATTTCAGCTGGAAAGGTCGTTCTGGAGGCTCGCGAACTGAGCCCTGGTCGGTCGTTGGCTTCAATGTACGAGCCAAATATGATGGCCGTCCCCCTCATCAAAGCTCACTCGGTCTTAGACCGAGTGATGGACGAAGTACTTGCTGGCAGAAAGTGACTTGCCATAGACGAAGACCGGCTTGCCGTGCTGTTCCAGCTTTACGAAGACAAAGCCCGCTAGGAGACTCTGGTCAGTCCCTCGACGCTTCGACCTTGGGCACGGGATCCTTTCAGTCCCGGAGCCAGGTTGCAGCGACCAGTCAGCGAACGCTGCTTCGATGGAGGTGCAGGAGTCGACGTGGATGCCGCCGAAGTACCGCTGCGCGCAAATCGGCCAGTTGGTGGCGGTGAAGATCCGCTGGGGTCTGCGCGTCGACAGCACAGAGAAGGCAGCGCTGGTCCGCTATGCAGACGCCTGCCCTTGCGTCACACTAACGGTTACCCGCGTCTAATCAGAAAGCGACCGTCACCGCACTTCCCCGGGTCTTACTGGCTGCTACGACAGTCACGACGCCCTGCCGCTTGGGCAGCCGGTCTGGGACACTCCGTGTGGATCTGATCGTCAGATCGGCCTAACCCAATCTGACGATCAGAACCCCTTCAATCCTAATGACCAACTTCGATATCGAAGTCGAGTTCTGACCCTCCAAGCCGGCCTATCCTGTGGAGTTCGCCGCTAAGTGGCGGTGTTTTGTGATCGCTCTTTGTCGCTTATTGCGGACGACGAGGATGCTCGCGGCGGCTTCGATGACGTCGTCGGTGATGGTTTCGAGCTGGTTGTTCCTCGACGCATTCTGGATCAGGCCCCGCGGTGGCAGTCCAGCAGACAAGGAGTTGATTGGCAGCACCCTTGACCCGCCTAATCGCCCGTCCTCCCCTGGGTGACATTCTCTCCCGCGCCGTGGCGGCGGTACGGGTGCAACCTCTCCCATCCGCGGCGGCTTCGTCATCGTTGAAGCTTCCGCGGGCAATGTTCTCGGCGATCCAGTAATTTTTCGTTTTCAGACGGAGGTTCCACGTCGGACCGCTGCCAGAAGCACCGACTGGCGCTGGTAGCGAATCGAGCCGCGCCAAGGATCGAGGGCATCGAATCCCCTCCCGCCCACTGGGGGTCATCTGAAAGCCCTTCTTCCGGTTATTCGGGTGTTCTTGTACCGCCAAAAGGCTGCGGCAGGCGCAAAGGGGCAGATAAGGCTGTTGACGGGCTAACGGCAGTCGTGGCCGGGCGTCGAGCCAAACCAGAAACATCCATTAAACAGTCACTCCGCAGAGAACGCGGAGGCTGCCAGGGGGAATTCAAGAGACGACTCTCGGTAAACCTGCCTTACGCCGTACAGAAAACCCGGAATCTCAAAGATTCCGGGGGTGTCGCCTGGGGCGGTAGTGAGGCTCGATCTCCCGACCTCACGATTATGAGTCCTCGACTCGGGAGGCCGGTACGGTGCCCGGGCAAGGTGACGACAAAAGTACGGACATGCCGGTAACCGATCAAAATGGTGGGAAAGCATAAGTGCACCCCGCTGTCAAGCAAAACGACAGAACCCCCGGAAATCATTGATTTCCGGGGGTTCTTCCCGAGCTTCCTGCCAGAATCGAACTGGCGACCTTCTCATTACGAGTGAGACGCTCTACCAACTGAGCTAAGGAAGCAGCCACATGAATGCCCGGCGAACCGGTCGGATCATGCAAGAGACAACTGTAATAGAGTCCCGGCGTCCGGGTCAAAATGAGCGACCGAAGCCGCCATGCGGCCCCGTCGCGGACCTAGCAGACGGTGTTGTCCGCCGGGGCCTTTCCGTCCACCAGGTAGTCATCGACCGCGTTGCCGATGCAGCTGTTGGAACGGCCGTACGCAGTGTGGCCCTCACCCTTCCAAGTCAGCAGCGAGGCGTTCCCAAGCTGCTTGCGCAGGGAACTCGCCCATTCCACGGGCGTAGCCGGGTCGCCGGTGGTTCCAACTACGACAATCGGGGCCGAGCCCTTGTATTCGACCGGGGCAGGGGTCCGGACGTTCTTGTACGGCCAGTCCTTGCAGTTGCTGCCGCCATAAGCGAAGTAGTAGCCCAGGGTGGGCGACAGCTGGCGCAGCTTCTGGTCCTCGGCCCGCATGGACGCGGTGTCGGACACCATCGGGTAATCCAGGCAGTTGATGGCGTTGAAGGCGAAGGTGCTGTTTGACGTGTAGGTGCCGCTGGGATCGCGGTCGGCGCCGAAGTCGGCCAGCTGCAACATGCCCGTGCCGTCGCCGGCCAGGGCGGTGGCGAGCGCACGCGTAAGGATCGGCCAGTTGTCATCGTTATAGAGCGGGATGATGAGGCCGCTGACAAACGTGGAGCCCGAGACCTTCCGTCCGTCCTTCGCCGGCAGCGGGTTCGCCTCGGCCGCGCTGATGGCGTTGTGGATCTGCTGGACGCCCTCCTCTGTGCTTCCCGTGAGGGGGCATCCGGACGTCTGCTGGCACTTGGCGACATAGGCGTGGAGGGCCTTGTCGAAGGCCACGGCCTGGTCGCGGGTCAGTTCCTCGTTGCTCAGCGACGGGTCCATGGCGCCGTCGAGGACCAACCGGCCCACATTGTCCGGAAACAGCGACGCATAGGTGGAGCCCAGCAGGGTCCCGTAGGAGTAACCGAGGTAGTTCAGCTTTGAGTCGTTTGCCACCCCGCGCAGGATGTCGAGGTCCTTCGCGGCGCTGACGGTGTCGATGTGGGCCAGCGCCGGCCCGGTTTTCTCCACGCACTTGGCGGCGATGGCCTTGTTGTCGGCCAGAGCCTCGTCCAGTCCGGCGTCGGTGTCCAGGGCGTAGGTCTTGGCGCGGGACGCGTCGCGTTCCTTGTCCGTCAGGCACGTGACCGGGGCCGAGCGCTTCACGCCGCGGGGGTCGAAGCCCACGACGTCGTAGGCGGACCGGACCTTGTCCGAAATGTTGGTGTTGGCCGCGTCCCTGACGAAGTCGTACCCCGAGCCGCCCGGGCCGCCCGGATTGACCATCAGAGTGCCCTTCTTGTCGCCTGTCGTGGCGAGCTTGATGACGGCCAGCTCGATGCGCTCGCCGTCCGGCTTGCTGTAATCCAGCGGGACCTTGATCTTGGCACACTCGAAGCTGCCCTCACACGGTTTCCAGTCGACCTGCTGGGAATAGTAGCTGCGCAGTTCGGCCGGCGCCGCCGCCACTATCGACGGGTCCGCCTGCCCCGCTGCCCCGGAGGTCGGTGCGCTGGACCCGCTCTCGCCCCCGCCGCCGAAAAGGGTGCACGAGGCCAGCGTGAGGACCAGGGCCACAGCGCCGACGGCCCGCATGCCGATCGCCAGGGATCGGGATCTAGCGGGCTGGGGTCGAGCAGGCTTCATGCGGTTCTCCTTGGAGGCTAGGAACGAAAGCGAAGATGATCGTTTGAGCGGCAGGGACCGTCAAATAAGGCTGGAAGCCATGGACTCGATCGTCAGCAGCGGGGCCACGTTGGTGGTGGTGATTCGCGTGCGGGCCTTGTTGATGGCGTCCATGCGGGCAAGGGTCACTTCGGCGGTGGAACGTGAGGCGAAGTCTTCGAGCTCGCTTCTGAGTTCAACGTTGACGAGTTCCACAGCGTTCCCCATCTGGATGATCAGGACATCCCGGTAAAAGGACAACAGGTCCGTCAGGGTGCGGTCAAGGGAATCGGTGACGGAACGCTTGGCGCGGCGCTTCTGGTCGTCCTCGAGCTGCTTGACCTGGCTCCGCATGGCCGGCGGCAGTGTGCCGCTTTCGGGGGCTCCGAGGGTGGCCAGGAGCGCGGTTTTCTCGGCGGCGTCGCGTTCGTCGTTGGAGCTGTTGGCTTCCTCGGTGGCGATCTTGACCAGTTTCTCGGCCATCATGACCGCCGCCGTGACGCCGCGAAGGGACAGCGGGAACCGCACCGTCTCGAGCCGGCGCTCCCGGGCCTCTGGGTCCCGGGCCAGGCGGCGGGCGATCCCGACGTGGCTTTGCGCCGCGCGGGCGGCACGCTCGGCAACCGCCGGGTCCACGCCGTCGCGTTTGACCAGTAGGGCCGCGACGGCGGCAGCGGGCGGAAGCCGCAACGCGACCGGGCGGCAGCGGGAGCGGATGGTCACGAGGACATCGGCGGGGGAGGGCGCGCAGAGCATCCAGACGGTGCGGGGCGTGGGTTCCTCGATGGCCTTGAGCAGCACGTTGGTGGTCCGCTCGGCCATCCGGTCCGCGTCCTCCACCACGATGATCCGCCACCGGCCCGACGACGGCCGGTTCCCTGCGGTGGATACGAGCTCGCGGGCCTCATCGATGGTGATGGTGACCTTCTCCGTGCGCACGAACGCGACGTCGGAGTGGGTTTCTCCGAGGATGGTCAGGCACGCCGGGCATTCGCCGCAGCCGCGCAGGCTGACGTCCTCCTGGTCGCAGTTCAAGGCCGCGGCGAACGCCTTCGCGGCGTTGGAACGGCCGGAGCCGGGCGGGCCGGTGAAAAGCCACGCGTGCGTGAGCCCTTCGTTCTGGGCCGCCTGGCGCAGTTGGGCCACGACGGCGTCCTGGCCCTGGAGGTCGTCCCAGACTGTCATGCTGTGCTGCTTTGGGTGACGGCCAGCAGGGATTCGACGCGCTCGAGGATCCGGGCGGCGAGTTCGGCGACGGGCAGGCGGGCGGGCAGCACCAGATACGCCTCGGGCCGGGCCGAGGCAAGGTCCAGGAAGGCCGTCCGGATCTTGGCGTGGAATTCGTCGGCTTCGGACTCGAGGCGGTCTTCGGCGGCCTCGCCAGCGGTGCGCCGTTGCCGGCCAACGGCGGGTTCGACGTCGAGGAGTACGGTCAGGTCCGGCTGCAGGTCCGATGTTGCCCAGGCGTTGATGTCCCGGACCGCCTGCGTTCCGAGGCCTCGGCCGGCGCCCTGGTATGCGACCGAGGAGTCGATGTACCGGTCCGTGAGGACGATCTCGCCGCGTTCCAGGGCGGGCCGGATGACCTGGCTCGCGTGCGCGGCCCGGGATGCCGCGAAAATCAGGGCCTCGGTATGGGCATCGATGTGGCCGTGGCCGTGATCCAGCACAAGGGAACGCAGCTTCTCGCCGATCGCCGTGCCGCCCGGTTCCCGGGTCCGCAGCACTGTGAAGCCGCGGGATTCCAAGGCTTTGGCGAGTTCAGCGGCCTGCGTGGACTTGCCGGCGCCGTCTCCGCCCTCGAAGGCAATAAACAGTCCGGGCAACAGACCGGGCAACTGTCGGCGGGACGCTCCGGGGCTCTGGGTAGTCACGGTTCTAGACTACCGACAATCCCCGACACTCTAGTCTGCGCATGGTCTGCGGCGTAACGGCTTGGGTACCCTGCCGGGCTCCCACGTAGCCTGTCCTCATGAGTCTTACTGAAGAACAGGCCGCCACGCTTTCGCCGGATTCCCTGGTTGTGGCGGCAGGGCGCCCGCCGCGCACCCGCGACGAACCGGTCAACCCGCCGCTGGTGCTGTCCTCGACCTACTTCGGCACGGGTCCGCTGGGTGACGGCGACCGCGGCTATGGCCGGTATTCCAACCCCACGTGGGACCCCTTTGAAGAGGCGCTGGGCCAGTTGGAAGGCGCGGAACTGCCGGGCCTGCTCTACGCCTCGGGACTCGCCGCCGTGAGTTCGGCCCTGTCCCTGGTGCCCGCCCAGGGCGTGCTCGTGATGCCGTCGCACAGCTACGCGGGATCGGTCACGATGGCCACCGAACTGGCGGCCAAGGGGTTCCTCGAGCTCCGGACGGTGGACATCGCGGACACCGACGCCGTACTTGCGGCGCTTGCCCCGGCCGGCGGGCGCGCCGCCAGCATGCTCTGGCTGGAGAGCCCCACGAACCCCATGCTCGGCGTCGCGGACATGCGGGCCCTGACCGCCGCGGCGCATGAGGCCGGCGCCATCGTCGTCACGGACAACACCTTTTCCACGCCCCTGGTGCAGCAGCCCCTGAGCCTGGGCTCCGACGTCGTGCTGCATTCGGTGACCAAATACCTCTCCGGCCACTCCGACGTCGTGCTCGGTGCGCTGGTGACGTCCGACGCCGGTCTCCGCGCCGCCCTGCTGCACCACCGCACCATCCACGGCGGGATCGCCGGACCGTTCGAGGCGTGGCTGGCGCTGCGCGGGCTCCGTACCCTGGCGCTGCGGATCGAGCGTTCGCAGGCCTCGGCCCAGATCCTGGCCGAGCGGCTCGACGGCCATCCGAAGGTGGCCGGCGTCCGCTTCCCCGGGCTGGCCTCGGACCCCGGCCACGCGCGGGCCAAGGCGCAGATGAAGGGGTTCGGTTCCGTCCTGTGCATCGAGGTGGCTCCGGTAGTTGGGCAGGACGGTGGCCTCAGCGGCGCGGAAGCCGCGGACCGCATGATCCGGGCCCTGCAGCTTTGGCTCCCCGCGACGTCCCTGGGTGGGGTGGAATCCCTGATCGAACGCCGGCGCCGGCACGCCGCCGAGCCGGAGAGCGTGCCGGACAACCTGGTCCGGATGAGCGTGGGCATTGAGAACGTGGAAGACCTTTGGGCCGATTTGGAGCAGGCATTGGGCACTCTGGACGGCTAGGCTGGGGGAGTGGACGGACGCATACTCATTTACTTTGTCGAATCCGGGGTTTACCTGGTCCTGGCTGTCGTGGCCTTTGCCCTGGAGGCATGGGCGTTTTTCGATTGCCTCCGGCACAAGGCCAACGCGTTCGAGGCCGTATCGAAGCGGACCAAGACCTTCTGGCTGGCCCTGACCGGCGGCGCGTTCGCCGTGGGCCTGTTCTCCCTGCTCGCGCAGCTGGGCAGCGGCGGCGGTGCCAGTTCGCTCGGGATTTTCGGCCTTGTAGCCGTGACGGCGGCGTCCGTGTACCTCGCCGACGTCCGCCCCGCGGTCAAAGACGCCGGCCGCGGCCGCAACATGGGCCCCTACGGCCCCTGGTGACACCGGCCTGACCGTTTAAGTTCCCGGGGCCACGGCTTCCCAGTCGACCGTCACCTCGCCCATTCGCCAGCGGGACGGGCCGTCCTGGACCGGCCAGCCGGCGTCGAGCAGTGCACGGCACATTGCCCCGAAGCGCTGCCGGTTTCCGAAGGCCGCCAGCGGCGCCGCTTCCAGCCAGGCTTTGTCCATCGCCTGCAGGTAGGCGTGGATTTTCTCGCCGGGCACGTTGCGGTGGATCAGGGCCTTCGGCAGCCTTTCGGCAACGTCGGAGGGCAGCGCGAAGGCGCCGAACCGCAAGGACAGGCTCAGGCTCAGCGGCCGCTCGACGTCGAGCGCCACCCMGGCGGCGCGCCGCCCGATTTCATCGCACGTGCCGTCGATGAACAGCCCGCCCGGGGCCAGCCGGTCCTGCACCAGCCGCCAGATGCCCGCCACGTCGGCTTCCTCGTATTGCCGCAGCACATTGAAGGCGCGGACCAGCACGGGTTTTCCGGTCACGGGCAGCTCGAAGCCGCCCAGCTGGAACTTCAGGCCCGGCCGCTCGAGGGCGTGGGCCTGCCGGACGCGCTCCGGTTCGATTTCGATCCCCACCATCTGTACGTCCGCGCGGACCGCGGCGAGGCGTTCGAAGAGTTCGACGGCGGTGGCCGGCGAGGCGCCGTAACCGAGGTCAACGGCGAGGGGATCGGCCGCGGCCCGCAGCCGCCAGCCCTGCGGCCCGGTCAGCCAGCGGTCCACGCGGCGCATCCGGTTGGGGTTCGTGGTTCCGCGGGTCACGTTGCCCACGGGCCTGCCGCCGCGCGCGCCGCTTCTCGTTCCGCCCTGGTTTCGGGGGGCCAGCACCCGTTCAGCCTTCTGCACCACCGCCCAAGCCTATCCTCCAACGCGGGGTCACATATGTCCCGTGGTGGGCCGCGGGATGGGCCGGAAGTGACCCCGCGTTGCCCTGAAGCACGCTATGAACCGCGCGCGGTGTAACGCTCGGCGCCGCCGCCAACCGCTCGGCTAGGATGAAAACCATGACTTACAAGCTGATTCTGCTGCGCCACGGCCACAGCGACTGGAATGCCAAGAACCTGTTCACCGGCTGGGTGGACGTTGACCTCAATGACCAGGGCCGTGCCGAGGCGGTGCGCGGCGGCGAGCTGCTCGTGGAGAACAACATCCTCCCCGACATCCTCTACACCTCGCGGTTGAAGCGGGCCATCAACACGGCAAACATGGCCCTGGAAAAAGCCGACCGCGGCTGGATCGACGTCAAGCGCGACTGGCGGCTCAACGAGCGCCACTACGGCGCGCTGCAGGGCAAGGACAAGGCCCAGACCCTCGCCGAATTCGGCGAGGAGCAGTTCATGCTGTGGCGCCGGTCCTACGACACCCCGCCGCCGCCCCTGGCCGACGATTCCGAGTTCTCCCAGGTGGGGGACCCGCGCTACGCGGACCTCGGCGACGCCGTCCCGCGCACCGAATGCCTCAAGGATGTCCTGATCCGGCTCATGCCGTACTGGGAATCTGACATCAAGGAAGACCTCAGGGCCGGGAAGACCGTCCTGGTCACCGCCCACGGCAACTCGCTCCGCGCCCTCGTCAAGCACCTTGACGGGATCAGCGACGAGGACATCGCCGGCCTGAACATCCCCACCGGCATCCCGTTGGTCTACGAACTGGATGAGGACTTCAAGCCGTTGAACCCGGGCGGCACCTACCTCGATCCCGAGGCCGCAGCCGAGGCCATCAAGGCAGTAGCCAACCAGGGCAAGAAGTAACCGGCTCCCGCCCGATTAGGCACTGAGCAGGGCACAAAGCACAAGCGACGGCGTCCGGCCACCCCCAAGGTGACCGGACGCCGTCGTTTTGTATCAGCGTTGTTGTGCCTGCGCTGTGCTATCAGTGCCGTTGTACCAGCGGCTGGATCAGCCGCGGTTGGCCGGAGTCAGTTGTGTTCGATGGTGCTCGGCTGCCACGCGCCGGTCACCAGGTACGTGACCTTCTGGGCCACGGAGACGCCGTGGTCCGCGAAGCGCTCGAAGTAGCGGCTGGCCAGGGCAACGTCCACCGTAGTGGCCGGCGACTCCTGCCAGTCGCTGCGGGCGATCGCCTGGAAAATGCTCAGGTGAAGGTCGTTGACGGCACCGTTGGCCTTCATGATCTCCCGGGCGACGCCGAGGTCGCGGGTTGCCAGCAGCTCCGTGAGCTTCTGGGCGATCAGCAGGTCCTGTTCGGCGAAAGCCTTGAAGGTCTCCCGCAGCTGGTCCGGGACCACCGACGCCGGATAGCGCAGACGCGCCAGCTGCGCCAAGTGGCGGGCGAGGTCGCCCATGCGTTCGAGCGAGGCGCTCATCCGGAGCGAACCAACCAGCATGCGCAGATCGCTCGCCACAGGGCCCTGGAGGGCGAGGATGTCGATGGCACGCTCGTCGAGGCTGTTCTGCAGGAAGTCGATGCGGGCATCGGCGGCAATCACGTCCTCGGCGAGGTCGATATCGGCGCCCTGGAAAGCTGTCGTGGCCTTGTCGATGGCCTCTGTGACCAGCGTTGAGATCTCGACGAGCTGTTCCCTTACCTGGGCGAGCTCCTCCTGAAAAACCTTACGCACGTGTGCGTCCTTTCCTCGGAAATATTGCCTGCAATATAAGTGGCGGGCCTATTTCGGTTCACCTACCGGCGCTCCAACTGTCAACTCTTGCAGTGTCCGGTGAACTGTTACGCCCCAATAGGTGAACGTTAGCTGAACCGGCGCCCGAATCGCAGAAGATTTCGGTTTCGGCCACGTGGCAGAGCATAAGCTGGAGCCGTGGATCCAATGCTCATCGGCGTGATCGCCGGCCTGATCGGCCTCTCGTTTGGCATGTTCGGCGTACTCGCGTTCCGGGTGAGTGAGCAGCAGCGGCACATTGTCGACGTCGACGTCGAGGATCCCTCGCTGCCCGAGGGCGCCGCGGAGGTGCTCGCCGTCCTCGGCCGCGCTTTCGTTGTGGTGGATGCGATCGACGGCGTGGTCCGTGCCAGCCCGGCCGCCTACGCCTACGGCCTGGTCCGCGGGCACACGGTGGTGCACCAGCAACTGCTGGACCTGACGGCCAAGGTGCGGCGGGACGGCGTCATCCTCGAAGAGCAGCTGGAGCTGCCGCGTGGCCCGCTCGGCCAGGGAACGATCGTTGTCCAGGTCCGGGCCGCCGTCATCACGGTGGAATATGTCCTCCTGCTGGCCGATGACCGGACGGAATTCACCCGCACCGAGGAAGTCCGCAACGACTTCGTCGCGAACGTGTCCCACGAGCTGAAGACCCCGGTCGGGGCGATCTCCCTCCTGGCCGAGGCCCTCGAATCGTCCGCTGACGACCCCGAGGCGGTCAAGCGGTTCGCCAAGCGCATGCACAAGGAATCGACCCGGCTCGCGGCCCTGGTCCAGGACATCATCGAACTCTCCCGGCTCCAGGGCGCCAACGTCGCGCAGCAGGGCCGCCCGGTGGACATCAACACAGTGGTCAGCGAGGCCGTGGACCGGTCCCAGCTGCCGGCCGAGAGCAAGAACATCCAGCTCGTGGTCGGCGGACACGCCGATGCCTTGGTCTACGGCGACCAGGATCTCCTCGTGACCGCCCTGCGCAACCTGATCGACAACGCCATCCGCTACTCGCCGGAGAACACCAAGGTGGGGGTGGGCATCCGGGCCAAGGACGGCCTCGTGGCGGTCTCGGTGACGGACCAGGGCGATGGGCTCAGCGCCGAGGACCAGGAACGTGTCTTCGAACGCTTCTACCGTGTGGATGCTGCCCGTTCGCGGCAGACCGGAGGCACCGGACTTGGCCTGAGCATCGTCAAGCACGTCATTTCCAACCACGGCGGCGAGGTGACCCTGTGGTCTCGGCTCGGGCAGGGTTCGACGTTCACCATTCGACTTCCCGAGATAGAAGGGCAGGACGACGGCGACGCCCCCGAAGCGGGCAAGCCCGCTGCCCAAAAGCCCGGCCGGGACCTCAGACCGCAACGACGTGACGCCGCAGGCGTCCATGAGCAAGGAGCTACCGCTTGAGCAGGATTCTGATTGTCGAGGACGAGGAGTCCTTCAGCGACCCCCTGTCCTACCTGTTGGGTAAAGAAGGGTTCGAGGTGGAGGTGGTGGACAACGGGCTGGACGCCATCACCGAATTCGACCGCAACGGCGCCGACCTCGTGCTCCTGGACCTGCAGCTGCCTGGCCAGTCCGGCACGGAGGTCTGCCGCCAACTCCGGCAGCGCTCCGGGGTACCCGTGATCATGCTGACGGCCAAGGACTCGGAAATCGACAAGGTGGTGGGGCTGGAACTGGGCGCCGACGACTATGTCACCAAGCCCTACTCCTCGCGGGAGCTCGTGGCCCGGGTCCGGGCCGTCCTGCGGCGCCAGAGCGAGCCGGAGGAACTTGTCTCCTCCACGGTGCAGGCCGGTCCCGTCCGGATGGACATCGAACGCCACGTTGTCAGCGTCGGGGGCGAGCAGATCGCCTTGCCGCTCAAAGAGTTTGAGCTGCTGGAAATGCTGCTGCGGAACTCCGGCCGGGTCCTGACCCGCGGCCAGCTGATCGACAGGGTCTGGGGCTCCGACTATGTGGGGGACACCAAGACCCTCGACGTCCACGTCAAGCGGCTGCGCAGCAAGATCGAGCCGGATGCCTCCGCGCCGCGGTACCTGATCACCGTCCGTGGGCTGGGCTACAAGTTCGAGCCCTAAGGGTCTGAAGAAGCTGCCCGGCGGCCAATGCGCCGGGCAGCTGGAAGACCGGCGCGGTTGAACATCAGGGGACACACAAATGGAGGGGCACCTGCAGGTGCCCCTCCATTTGCGTGTAGTCGGCCGTTGAGGCTAGTGGCCGGCGGTGCTGCTTGGCGTCGGCGTGGCCGTCTCGGTCGAGGTTGCCGTCTCGGTGGACGTGGCCGTGCTGGAGTCGGTGGGCTCCGGCGTCGGCAGGTACGACTTGTAGTCGACGATCGTGCCGTCCATGACCGGAACCGTGAACTTGGCGTCCTTGTTGGTGCCGTTCTCGGAGATGGTGACGTCAACGACGGCGCCCGGCTTGGCGCCGGCCGGGTTCAGGATCGCGGGGTCGGAGGAGTCGTTGAGCATGGTGTAGGAGTTCTTCTTGACCGGAACCTGGGTCTGCGAGCCCTCCGCACCCTTGATGGTCAGCACCACGTCGTTGGAGGACGTGTTGTACACGGCGCCGATCACGCGGCCCGGCTTGTCCTCGCCATCGGAGACGATGATGAAGTTGCGCAGCTGCAGCGCACCGAGATCAGTCCGGGTTCCGTCCGAGGACGAGTACTGCTCCGTGGTCTGCTGGGCGTTGATGTAGCCGCAGCCGGTCAGGGACAACAGGCCGATGCCAAGTGCAGCCGTTGCCATTGCCAGCTTGCCGCGCTGGCCCCGGTTCATCGCAGTGAAACGCACGTCACGCACTCCTTGAGAGTCTTGGAACATTATTCAGCCATAGCCTAGCCGCAATCGGCCGCAAACAAGGATTCGGCGACTACACACAAGTGCCGCCAAGCCTGCCCCTCCGGCGACGAGACCCGGCTTGGCGGGGGCCGGAAACCTCTTGGCAGTTAGGGCCGCAGGCACTATTATCTGCATTCGTCAAGGGGTTTGAGGGGGTGGATTGAGGCCATTTTCCCCGGATTCATGCGGTTCCCGGCACCTTTTGATGCCAGTTGTATGCCTTAATCGTGATAAACTGGTCTGCGGGAAAGGGGAATGTCCACATGGTTTTTGAGGTCGGCGAGACAGTAGTTTACCCTCACCACGGTGCAGCCAAAATTGAAGAAATCAAGATGCGCACCGTCAAGGGCGAAGAGAAGATGTATCTCAAGCTCAAGGTGGCTCAGGGTGATCTGACCATTGAAGTTCCAGCAGAAAACGTTGACCTGGTAGGGGTTCGGGACGTAGTGGGCAAGGAAGGCTTGGAGCACGTGTTCGACGTGCTGCGGGCCGAGTTCACTGAAGAACCCACCAACTGGTCGCGTCGTTACAAGGCAAACCTGGAAAAGCTTGCTTCCGGTGACGTCATCAAGGTAGCCGAGGTCGTCCGCGACCTCTGGCGCCGTGATCACGACCGGGGTCTCTCCGCGGGAGAGAAGCGCATGCTGGCCAAGGCCCGTCAGATCCTGATTTCGGAACTGGCACTGGCTGAAAAGACTGATGAAGAGAAGGCTGCAAGCGTTCTCGACGAGGTCCTGGCTTCCTAGCACAGGGCCGGCCCCAGCAGGGCCGGCGCAGATAAGAATCGAACCCCGGTGGCGTCAGCCGCCGGGGCTTCTTTTTGCCCTTTTTCAGCCGCCGCCCCTCGGTTGCGCTATCACTTGTGGTCCCCCTGAGCGCGTGTGCTGTCTCACCTCATCGTTGACACTTCATGTCTCAACTGATCGTGGACGGTTCATGTCTCAGGACTTCGTGGACGGTTGCTTGCCCGTGCCGTTGAGGCCGATGTAGACGGTTCCTTTGGGCGGGCGCGGGTGGCTGATGATTT
>NZ_JBFUCO010000014.1:0-75469 GCF_056405215.1 Arthrobacter sp. P1_H7
GAAATCATCAGCCACCCGCGCCCGCCCAAAGGAACCGTCTACATCGGCCTCAACGGCACGGGCAAGCAACCGTCCACGAAGTCCTGAGACATGAACCGTCCACGATCAGTTGAGACATGAAGTGTCAACGATGAGGTGAGACAGCACAAAGCCCGGGAACGGCCATTACTGATAGCGCATCTTTAGGTCAACAAGGGGATCAGCCGTCGAAGCCGTCGTCCCCGGCCGGCTGGGTGCCGTGGCCGTGCTGGTCCGAGGTCACCGGGTGCTGGTCCTCCAGCGGGGATTCGGGTGCCAGCAGGGCGCGGAGGTCGTCCTCGGCCGCGATCGTGGTGACAAAGAACAGCTCGTCGCCGCCGTCGATCACGTCGTCGCGGCTCGGTGTGATGGGCGCCTGGTCCCGCAGGATCGCGACGAGGGTGGCGTCCTCGGGCCACTGGACATCGCCCACGGTCAGCCCGATCACGTGCGAGTCGTGCGGGACCGTGAACTCCACCAGCGAGGACACCCCGGTCTGCAGCGTCAGCAGCCGGACCAGGTCACCGATCTCCACCGCCTCCTCCACCAGGGCGGTCATCAGCTGCGGGGTGTTGACCGCGACGTCGACGCCCCAGGAGTCGTCGAACATCCAGTCGTTCTTGGGGTTGTTGACCCGGCCGACGGTACGCCCGACGCCGAATTCCGTTTTGGCCAGCAGCGAGACCACCAGGTTGACCTTGTCGTCACCGGTGGCGGAGACCACGACGTCGGCGTCCTCGAGTTTGGCGTCCTGCAGAGTGCTCAGCTCGCAGGCATCACCGACCAGCCAGTGGGCGCCGCGCAGCCCGCTCCGGCCGATGACCTCCGGCTTCTCGTCGATCAGCAGGATTTCGTGCTTGTGGGCCAGCAACTCGCGGGCGATCGAGGACCCGACGCTTCCGGCACCGACGATGACGACTTTCACTTAGGACTCCTTGGCGGGGGATTTGGCGAGAATGTGGCCGATCTCGGAGCTCCGCTCCACGTTCAGCATGGCGTGGACAGTGTCGCCGTCCTGATAGGACGTGGCGGCAGCGGGCAGCATGCCTTCGCCGAACCGGGTCAGATATGCGATCCGGATGCCGGCCGCCTTCTCGATCGACGAGATCGGGTGCCCGATCCAGTCGGGGTTGAGGTCAACCTCCGCGAGTACCAGCCGGCCCGAGGGTTCCCGGAAGTCACCGGCAATGTGCTGTTCGGGCAGGATGCGGCGCAGCACCTGGTCGGCGCTCCAGCGGACTGCGGCGACGGTGGGAATGCCGAGGCGCTGGTAGATTTCGGCGCGGCCCGGGTCATAGATCCTGGCCACCACATGAGGAACGTGGAAGGTCTCCCGCGCCACCCGGGTGGCGAGGATGTTGGAGTTGTCGCCGCTGGAAACGGCCGCGAAGGCATAGGCTTCCTCGACGCCGGCGCGCTTCATCGTCTCGCGGTCAAACCCGACCCCCGTGACCTTCCGTCCGGAAAATCCTGTGCGGAGCCGCCGGAAGGCCCGGTCATCCTGGTCGATGATGGCCACCGAATGCCCGGCGTCCTCGAGCGTGTGCGCCAGGGTTGCCCCGACACGGCCACAACCCATGATCACGAAGTGCGCCACATGGGCCTCCTCTTGGTTCTGCGTCTGATACTGCGTAAAACTCTACCGGCCACGCGGTCCCGGAAGGCCACGGCCACGGGGCGCCGGCCGGCGCCCTTGTGTACGCCGGCTTCACCGTCATGACATCGCGTCCGAATCAGACTAGCTTTGTGTGGTGCTGACAATTTTCAATGCCGTGAAGCGGGTGCTGGTAGGCAAGCCCTTCCGGAACGACCGTCTGGCCCACACGCTCTTGCCGAAGCGGATCGCGCTGCCCATTTTCGCCTCGGACGCGCTGTCCTCCGTGGCCTATGCGCCCGACGAAATCCTCCTGACCCTGGCCCTGGCCGGCGTGAGTGCGGTGGCCATCTCGCCGTTGGTGGGCCTCGCCGTCATGGTGGTGCTCCTGACCGTCGTGGCCTCCTACCGCCAGAACGTCCACGCCTACCCCTCCGGCGGCGGCGACTACGAGATCGCCAACGTCAACCTGGGCAAGTTTGCCGGCCTCACCGTGGCCTCGGCGCTGCTGGTTGACTATGTGCTGACTGTGGCCGTGTCCATGTCCTCGGCCGCGACGTACCTGACCACCGCCGTGCCTTCGCTGCACGGACAGCAGGCGGCGATTGCCACGATCGGGGTCATCATCCTGGCCCTCGTGAACCTGCGCGGCATCAAGGAGGCCGGCAGCGTCTTCGCCGTCCCGACCTACATCTTCATGGCCTCCATCCTGGGCATGACCGCCGTCGGGATCTTCCAGGCCGCCACCGGCCAGCTGGGGCAGGCACCCTCGGCGGCGTTCGAAATTGTGCCGGAGCCGGGCTTCGATGAGGGACTTGTCGGTCTGGCCGGCGCGTTCCTGCTGCTGCGTGCGTTCTCCTCGGGCGCGGCTGCCCTGACCGGCGTCGAGGCCATCAGCAACGGTGTGCCCAACTTCCAGAAGCCCAAGAGCAAGAACGCGGCCACCACCCTGCTGCTGCTCGGCGTGATTGCCTCCGCCATGCTCGCGGGCATCATCTATCTGGCCAACGCCACCCAGGTCCACATCGTCTTGGACCCGGCGACCGAATTCCTCCTGGACGGCAAACCGTTGGAGGAGGGCTACATCCAGAATCCGGCCATCAGCCAGATCGCACAGACCGTCTTCGGCGAGGGCTCCATCCCGTTCTATATCGTGGTGGCCGCCACCGGCGTCATCCTCGTGTTCGCCTCCAACACGGCGTTCAACGGCTTCCCGGTCCTCGGTTCGATCCTGGCGCAGGACGGCTACCTGCCGCGCCAGCTGCGCACCCGTGGCGACCGGCTGGCCTTCAGCAACGGCGTCCTGGCCCTGGCGGCCGGCGCCATCGTGCTGATCCTCGCCTTCAACGCCGACGTCACAAAGCTCATCCAGCTCTACATCGTGGGCGTCTTCATCTCCTTCACGATGAGCCAGCTGGGCATGATCCGGCACTGGGGCAGGGAACTGAAACTGTCCAAGGACCCCGCCGTGCGGTTGCGCATCATCAAGTCCCGGACCATCAACACGGTGGGCTTTTGCATGACCGCACTGGTGCTGATCATCGTCCTCATCACCAAGTTCTCCCAGGGGGCCTGGATCGCGCTGCTGGCCATGTTCGTGCTGTTCCTGATCATGTGGAGCATCCGGGCACACTATGACAACGTGGCCAAGGAACTCGCCGTGGACGAGGACTCCTCGCCGCGCGCCCTGCCCACCCGTGTACACGCCGTGCTGCTCGTCTCGCACGTGCGCAAACCGGTCCTGCGCGCCCTCGCCTACGCCCGGGCCTCACGTCCGTCGCGGCTGGACGCCATCACGGTGGACATCAGTGCGGAGGAGACCGAGGCGACTGTTGCGGACTGGGAGAAGCTCGAAATCCCGGTGCCGCTGACCGTCCTGGCCAGCCCGTTCCGTGAAACGGTGACCCCCATCATGGAGTACATCAAGAGCATGCGCCGGGATTCGCCCCGCGACCTGATCGTGGTGTACATCCCGGAGTATGTCGTGGGCAAATGGTGGGAGCAGCTGGTCCACAACCAGACCGCGCTGCGCATCAAGACCCGGCTGCACTTCGAGCCCGGCGTCATGGTGGCCAGTGTGCCGTGGCAGCTGAAATCGTCCGAAGAAGCCAAGAACCTGCAGGATATCCAATGATCCCCGACACCCGGACGCACACCCACACCGATCTCGTCGTCGACGTCGGACCCGTCGCGCACGGCGGGCACTGCGTGGCCCGGCACGAGGGGCGCGTCATCTTCGCCCGGCACGGGATTCCCGGCGAAAAGGTCCGCGTCCGGCTCACCGACGACGGCCCGGCCGCGAAATTCTGGCGCGCCGATGTGGTCGAGGTCCTGGAGCCCTCCCCGGACCGCGTGCCGCACTTCTGGGACCTCGCCGATTCCGCGCGCTCCTGGTCGCACCGGCACCCGCCCGTCGGCGGCGCCGAACTCGGCCACATATCCCTGGCCCGCCAGCGCAGCCTCAAGGCCGACGTCCTGGCCGAACAGCTCAAGCGGCTC
This sequence comes from Arthrobacter sp. P1_H7, assembly GCF_056405215.1. NCBI lineage: Bacteria > Bacillati > Actinomycetota > Actinomycetes > Micrococcales > Micrococcaceae > Arthrobacter > Arthrobacter sp. P1_H7. The sequence goes on from NZ_JBFUCO010000014.1 coordinate 4,112, forward strand.
GCCGGCGTCGAATTTGCGCCCGCAGGGCAGATCACAGTCGAGGCCGTCGGCACGGCCGCGGGCACGGGCAGTGCGGGGGAGACGGCCGCGTCCGGCCTGGGTTGGCGCACGCGCGCCGGCTTCGCCGTGACGCCCGCCGGCAAGCTCGGCATGCACGCCCACCGCTCCGATGCCATCCTGCCCGTGCGGGACATGCCGCTGGCCGTGGACGGAATCAACGCGCTCCGGCTCTGGGACATCGACCTGCAGGGCATCGACCGGGTCGAGGTCGCCGCCCCGGCGAACGGCTCCCGGCCGCTGGTGCTGCTGGTGCCCGCCCCGGGAACCCGGTCCAAGCGGCTCAGCGGCATCCTGGCGCAGCTGCCCGACGACGTCTCGGTGGCCAGCCTGGACCCGGCCACCGGAGAGGTACTGCAGTTGCGCGGCCGCACCTACGTCCAGGAGTCGGCCGCCGGCCACGACTACCGGGTCACCGGCGACGGCTTCTGGCAAATCCACCGGGATGCCCCGGAGACGCTCGTCGGCGCCGTCACCGGCTTCCTGCACGACGGCGGCTACCTCGCGCCGGGCTCGGTGGTGGCGGACTTGTACGCCGGGGCCGGGCTGTTCACGGCACCGCTGGCCGATGCCGTGGGGGTGACCGGATCCGTGCTGTCGGTCGAGGGAGCGCCCGGAACCAGCCGCGATGCACGCAAGAACCTGCACGACGCCGCCCAGGTGGAGATCGTCCAGGGCCGCGTGGAGCGGGTGCTGCGGCAAAAACCCCGCAACTTCGACGCCCTGATCCTGGACCCGCCGCGTGCGGGTGCCGGCAAGGCGGTAGTCAAGCAGCTGATCGACGCCGGTCCCCGGGCCGTCGCCTACGTCTCCTGCGACCCGGCTTCGTTCGCCCGCGACCTGGGCTATTTCCGGCAGGGCGGCTGGGGCATGGCCGGGCTGCGCGCCTTCGACCTGTACCCGCACACCCACCACATGGAGACTGTGGCGTTACTGACTCCCCAACCGTGATGCCACTAGGATGGGCGTAGTAGTCCGTCGTCGCGCTCCACCAGTGGTTTATTAACCATTGGCGTTAATTAACCACTGGCGTTAAGTTAACGGCCGTTCCCTGTGTTTCTTACCTGCATTGCGTACCTTGATGTACTGATGCCTGTATTAGTTAGGCCGACCTAACTAGCAAGGGTCCAGCGGCGCGACAAAGATGAAACTGTTGCGAGAGGAGTCCTGCGATGAGCATTGTGGACAGCTTCGGTTCAAAAGGCAAACTTAATGTAGCCGGATCCGAATATGAAATTTTCCGGTTGAACTCCGTCGAAGGTGCAGAAAACCTTCCGTTCAGCCTCAAGGTATTGCTTGAAAACCTGTTGAGGACCGAGGACGGTGCCAACATCACGGCCGACCACGTCCGTGCGCTGGCAGGCTGGGATCCCAGCGCCGAGCCCGACACCGAGATCCAGTTCACGCCGGCGCGCGTGATCATGCAGGACTTCACCGGCGTGCCGTGCGTCGTTGACCTCGCCACCATGCGTGAGGCCGTCAAGGAGCTCGGCGGAGACCCGAAGCGGGTCAACCCGCTGGCACCGGCCGAAATGGTGATTGACCACTCGGTCCAGATTGACGCTTTCGGTAACTCCGGCGCACTGGAGCGCAACATGGAGATCGAATACCAGCGCAACGGTGAGCGTTACCAGTTCCTGCGCTGGGGCCAGACTGCATTTGACGACTTCAAGGTCGTCCCGCCGGGCACCGGCATTGTGCACCAGGTCAACATCGAGTACCTGGCCCGCACTGTCATGACCCGTGAAGTCGACGGCGTTGTGCGCGCTTACCCGGACACCTGCGTCGGCACCGACTCGCACACCACCATGGTCAACGGCCTGGGCGTGCTGGGCTGGGGCGTCGGCGGCATCGAGGCCGAGGCTGCCATGCTCGGCCAGCCCGTGTCCATGCTCATCCCGCGCGTCGTGGGCTTCAAGCTCACCGGCTCCATCCCGGCCGGCGCCACCGCCACCGACGTCGTCCTGACCATCACCGAGCAGCTGCGCAAGCACGGTGTGGTCGGCAAGTTCGTCGAGTTCTACGGTGAAGGCGTCGCGGCTGTGCCGCTGGCCAACCGTGCAACGATCGGCAACATGAGCCCGGAGTTCGGCTCCACCGCCGCGATGTTCCCGATCGACGACGTCACCCTCGACTACCTGCGCCTCACCGGCCGGTCCGAGGAGAACGTCGCCCTCGTGGAGTCGTACGCGAAGGAACAGGGCCTCTGGCACGACCCCTCCCGCGAGATCAAGTTCTCCGAGTACCTCGAGCTGGACCTGTCCACGGTTGTTCCGTCGATCTCCGGCCCGAAGCGCCCGCAGGACCGCATCATCCTCACCGAGTCCAAGGCCCAGTTCCGCGAGGACCTGCGCAACTACGTGAAGGAAGACCTGGCCGACGGAAGCCTGGACGAAGCGATCGACGAAAGCTTCCCGGCTTCGGACTCGCCCTCGTTCACCGCCTCGTCGTCGCACCCGAGCGACGTGGCCCCGCACGCGCACGGCCCGAAGTCCAACGGCCGCCCGTCCAACAAGGTCAGCGTCAAGACCGCGGACGGACGCGAGTTCGAGCTCGACCACGGCGCGGTCTCGATCGCCTCGATCACCTCCTGCACCAACACGTCCAACCCGTCCGTGATGCTGGCCGCCGCACTGCTGGCCCGCAACGCCGTCGACAAGGGCCTGACGTCCAAGCCGTGGGTCAAGACCTCCGTGGCTCCCGGTTCCAAGGTGGTCACCGACTACTACAACAAGTCGGGCCTGACCCCGTACCTGGAGAAGCTCGGCTTCTACATCGTGGGCTACGGCTGCGCCACCTGCATCGGCAACTCCGGTCCGCTCGACGCCGAGATCTCCGAGGCCATCCAGGCCAACGACCTCTCCGTCACCGCGGTGCTCTCCGGCAACCGTAACTTCGAAGGCCGGATCAACCCGGACGTGAAGATGAACTACCTGGCCTCCCCGCCGCTGGTCATCGCCTACGCCCTGGCCGGTTCCATGGACTTCGACTTCGACAACGATGCCCTGGGCCAGGACGAGGCCGGCAACGACGTCTTCCTGAAGGACATCTGGCCGAACCCCGTCGAGGTCCAGGAAGTCATCGACTCCTCGATCGACAAGGAAATGTTCGCCCGCGGCTACGAAGGCGTCTTTGAGGGCGACGATCGCTGGAAGGCGCTCGACACCCCCGCCGGCGACACCTTCGCCTGGGACGAGAAGTCCACGTACGTCCGCAAGCCCCCGTACTTCGAGGGCATGAAGGCCCAGCCGGAGCCGGTCCAGGACATCACCGGTGCGCGCGTGCTGCTCAAGCTCGGCGACTCCGTCACCACGGACCACATCTCCCCGGCCGGTTCCTTCAAGTCGGACACCCCGGCCGGGCAGTACCTGCTGGCCAACGGTGTGGAGCGCAAGGACTTCAACTCCTACGGCTCACGCCGTGGCAACCACGAGGTCATGATCCGCGGCACGTTCGCGAACATCCGCATCAAGAACCAGCTCCTGGACGGCGTGGAGGGCGGCTTCACCCGCGACTTCAGCCAGGCTGACGGCCCGCAGGCCTACGTCTACGACGCCGCGCAGAACTACCAGGCCGCCGGCACCCCGCTGGTGGTTCTGGCAGGCAAGGAGTACGGCTCCGGTTCGTCCCGTGACTGGGCCGCCAAGGGCACAGCGCTGCTGGGCGTCAAGGCTGTCGTGGCCGAGAGCTACGAGCGCATCCACCGCTCCAACCTGATCGGCATGGGTGTCCTGCCGCTGCAGTACCCGGCCGGCCAGAACGCCGCCAGCCTGGGCCTGACCGGTACGGAAACCTACGCAGTTGAGGGCGTCACCGCCCTGAACGAAGGCACCACGCCGAAGACCCTCAAGGTCACGGCCACCGCCGAAGACGGTTCCGTCACGTCCTTCGACGCCGTCCTGCGCATCGACACCCCGGGCGAAGCGGACTACTACCGCAACGGCGGGATCCTGCAGTACGTCCTGCGCCAGATCTCCGCGCACTAGCGGAGCTGCCGGGCAGGCTCCGGTAACGCATGCAACGGCCCCGGCCGGTCACTGACCGGCCGCCCGGAGGCGTTAGAGTTAAAAGGCATGTCTACCACCCGAAGGAGGGGCCGTTGGGAATCTTGGACACCATCCGGAATCCGCAGGACCTGAGTAAGTTGTCCGGGGCGCAGCTGGATCAGCTGGCAGCCGAGGTCAGGGATTTCCTGATCGGCAACGTCTCCCGGACGGGAGGGCACCTGGGCCCGAACCTCGGCGTCGTCGAGCTCACCATCGCGGTACACCGGATCTTCGATTCCCCCCGCGACAGCATTGTCTTTGACACAGGGCACCAGTCCTACGTGCACAAGCTCCTCACCGGACGGCAGGATTTCAGCACGCTTCGCCAGCAGGGCGGCATGTCCGGCTACCCGGACCGCGGCGAATCCGAGCACGACATCGTCGAAAGCTCGCACGCTTCCTCCTCGCTGTCCTGGGCCGACGGCATCTCGCGCGCCCGCCAGCTGACCGGCGACGGCGACCGTTTCGTCGTCGCGGTGGTGGGCGACGGCGCCCTGACCGGCGGCATGGCCTGGGAGGCCATCAACAACATCGCGGCGGACAAGAAGCGCCGTGTCGTAATTGTGGTCAACGACAACGGCCGCTCCTACGCCCCGACGGTTGGCGGGTTCGCCGACTACCTCGCGTCCCTGCGCCCCACGATCGATTCCCTCCGGGCCGCCCCCTCCTATGAAGGCACGCTCGAGTGGTGGAAGCGCAAACTGCAGAAGGGCGGCCCCGCGGGGCAGTTCACCTACAAGAGCCTGCACGCCATGAAGAAGGGCATCAAGGACTGGTGGGCCCCGCAGGGCATGTTCGAGGACCTCGGCATGAAGTACATCGGTCCCGTCGACGGCCACGACCTCCAGGCCATGGAAAACGCCCTGTCCACCGCCAAGAACTATGCCGGCCCAGTGATCGTGCACGCCATGACGGAAAAGGGCCACGGCTACGCCCCGGCCCGTGCCCATGAAGCGGACCAGTTCCATGCCGTGGGGATCATCGATCCGGAGACCGGCGCACCCACCGAGGCCGGTGGCGCGAAGTCCTGGACCGCGGTGTTCGCCGACGAGATCGCCGACATCGCCGACGAGCGCCAAGACATCGTCGGGATTACCGGTGCCATGCTGATTCCGGTCGGGCTGCACAAGTTCGCTGCCCGGCACCCGGAGCGCGTGTTCGACGTCGGCATTGCCGAGCAGCACGCCCTCACCTCCGCTGCCGGCATGGCGTTCGGGGGACTGCACCCGGTGGTCGCGGTCTACGCGACGTTCCTGAACCGTGCCTTCGACCAGTTGCTGATGGATGTGGCTTTGCACAAAGCCGGCGTCACGATCGTGCTGGACCGGGCCGGCGTCACCGGACCCGACGGCGCAAGCCATCACGGCATGTGGGACATGGCCATGGTCCAGATCGTCCCCGGGCTGCACCTCGCGGCGCCGCGCGACGCCACCCGGCTGCGGGAGGAACTGCGTGAGGCTGTGGCCATTGAAGACGCCCCGAGCGTGCTCCGCTACTCCAAGGGCAACGTCGGCCCCGAAGTCGATGCGGTCGAACGTTTGGAGGACGGCGTGGACGTGCTGGCCCGCCGGCCCGCGGGCTCAAGCGAGAACGACGTCCTGATCGTCAGCGTGGGCGCCATGTCAGAACTCGCACTGGACGTCTCCAGCCGGCTCGGTGCCCAGGGCATCAGCTCCACGGTGGTGGATCCCCGCTGGGTCCTCCCGGTACGGCAGTCCATCATCGGTCTCGCCGCGCGCCACCGCCTGGTCATTTGTATCGAGGACGGAGTGCGGGCCGGCGGCGTCGGCTCCCGGATCCGCCAGGAGATGCGTGCCGCGGGCGTGGACACCGCCCTCAACGAGGTCGGCCTGCCGGTCGAGTTCCTCGATCACGGCACGCGATGCCAGGTGCTCGAACGGGTCGGCCTGACCGCCCAGCAGATCACGCACGACGTCGTCGCCCAGGTCCTGGGCACCAAGGTGCCGTTTGCGCGCCCCTTGCCCGGCCAGGAACACCCCAGCACCGGCAGCATCCCGCTGCTGTAGCCAGCACATCCGTTGAGCACTACCCGTGGGGCGCCACTGAATCCGGCGCCGGACGGCCCAGGAAGGAACTGGCATATGAGTGGAATTATCCGAGTTTACAAGCGTGACGAAGAGGGCACCCTGCACTTTAGGGAGGCCTGGTTTGATGAGGACTACAGCCAGTTCGTGATGAACCACGGCGTCGTCGGACACCAGAGCAAGACGGACGAGACCGACGTCGCGGACGCCGAGGCCGCGGAGCGCCTCATTGACGCTTTCGCGGTCCAGTGCGCCGAGGACGGATACGCCGAAATTCCGGCGGAGGAGCAGTCCTGGGTGGTCGCCCAGTACGCGCTGAAGACCAAAGAGGGGACCAGCCGCGACCGGTACCTCGAGGAAAAAGCCAAAGACGCCCTGATCAGCCATCTGGCCTGGCGGGGCCTGGGGATCGTGGACCGCAGCGAATTTTCCGACGCGCGGCTCAACATCTTCTGCCTCACCCCGGACGTGAATAAGACGGTCAACGCCATCAAGGTCTGCATCCGTGGCGAAGACCTCGACTTCACCAAACTGAGCATTGGCGCCGCGCCGTTTGGCGAGGATACTTTCAAGCTCAAGCACTCGCCGAAGCCGGCAAACAGCTTCACGCTTTAAGCAGCACGGGCAAGGAGCCGGGCACGGCTCACACCAGTTTGGGGGCACGGACTGAAAGGCAACGCAATGACGCGCAAACCCTCGAAACCAGGCTGCACCCCGCTGCCCGCGGGACTCGCGGCGCCGGCGCGGAAGTCGCTCGCGCACGCGGGGGTCGAATCCCTTGAACACCTGGTGCAGCTTGGCCGGCGCCGGCTTGCCGGGATGCCGGGCGTCTGCCCGCGCACCCTCGCGCAGCTCCAGGACGCCATGGACGAGCACGGACTGAAGCTGCCGGCAGGGTAGCGGCGGTCCGGCTCCGCCGCCCGCGGCGGCCTGGCCGGGACACCCGCCGGGGCAATATAGGCTAAAACCATGACTGAATACCGCCGCGTTGGAAATTCCGGACTGTCCGTCTCTGTCGTGGGACTTGGCTGCAACAACCTGGGCCGGTCCGGGACCGCGACTGAATCGCAGGAAGGCACCGACGCCGTCGTGCATGCGGCGCTCGACGCCGGGATCACCTTCTTTGACGTCGCGGACGCCTACGGCCGCGAGCCCGGCCTCAGCGAGTCAATGCTCGGCAAGGCCCTTGGTGCCCGACGCGACGACGCGGTCATCGGCACGAAGTTCGGCATGGACATGCGCGGCGCCAACGGCGAGGACTTCGGTGCGCGCGGATCCCGCCGCTACATCGTCAAGGCGGCGGAGGCCTCGCTGCGCCGGCTCGGGACGGACTGGATCGACCTCTACCAGTTCCATACCCCGGACCCGCTCACGCCCATCGACGAGACCCTCTCGGCCCTCGACGACCTCGTCACCAGCGGCAAGGTCCGCTACATCGGCCACTCCAACCGGGCCGGCTGGCAGATCGCCGAGGCCGAGTACGTGGCGCGCGCCCGCGGGGGAGCCCGCTTCATCTCCAGCCAGAACCACTACAACCTGCTGGACCGGCGCGCCGAACTCGAGGTGACCCCGGCGGCCGAGGCCTACGGCCTGGGCGTCCTGCCGTACTTCCCGCTCGCCAACGGCCTGCTCACCGGCAAGTACTCCGCCGGCCAGGCACCCGAGGGAAGCCGGCTCAGCCACACCCGCACCAACCTGGTCCACGACGCCGACTGGGAACAGCTGGGTGCCTTCGGCAAGTTCGCCGCCGACCGCGGGCTCACCGAAGTCCAGGTGGCGTTCTCCTGGCTTGCCGCCCAGCCGTCCGTCAGCAGCGTCATCGCCGGCGCCACCACGCCGGATCAGGTGCGCCAGAATGCCGCCGCCGTGGCCTGGAAACCCAGCCATGCCGACCTCGCCGAGCTGGACGACCTCTTCCCGCGCACGCCCAAGGTGGCGCTGTTCTGAACGGTCCGGGCCTGAAGGATGCGGATCTGAACGGCGCTGGGGGCGACCCCGCGGCCGGCCCTGCCGTCACGCACTCGATCCTCATGGATGTCGACACCGGGATCGACGACGCCCTGGCCCTGGTCTACCTGCTGTCCCGGCCCGAGGTCCACGTCCAGGCGATCACGTGCACCGCCGGGAACGTGGGCGCCCGGCAGGTGGCGTTGAACAACCTGGCCCTGCTGGAGCTGTGCGGCCGCGAGGGCATCGAGGTGGCCATCGGCGCCGAGGTCCCGCTGGAGATCCCGCTGGTCACCACCGAGGAGACCCACGGGCCGCAGGGCATCGGCTACGCCGAACTTCCGCCGCCGCACCAGCAGATCTCGGCGCGGCACGCCGTCGACGTCTGGGTGGAGGAGGTGCGGGCGCACCCGGGGGAGCTCACCGGCCTGATCACCGGACCGCTGACCAACTTCGCCCTCGCCCTGCGCCGGGAACCGGAACTTCCCCGGCTGCTCAAGGGACTCGTGATCATGGGCGGCAGCTTCTACTACCAGGGCAACACCACCCCGACGGCCGAATGGAATACTTCGGTGGACCCGCATGCCGCCAAGGAAGTGTTTGCCGCCTACCGGGGCCTGCCCGAGGACAAGCTGCCGATCCTGTGTGCCCTGGAAGTTACCGAGCGGATCGAGATGCACCCGGAGCACCTGCGCCTCCTCGGCGAGGCCGCCGGCGCGCCGGAGCCCGAACTCGTCCTCCCGGAGCAGCCCGAAGGCCAGCGCAGCCAGTCCGGGAACCCCCTCGTCGCCTGCCTGTCCAACGCCCTGCGCTTCTACATGGAATTTCACCGGCTCTATGACCAGGGCTATGTGGCGCACGTGCACGACGCCTTCGCGGCCTGCGCCGCCGCGGGGCGCACACCGTTCGCCACCCGGCTGGCCACGGTCGACGTCGAAACGGATTCGCCCCTGCTGATGGGCACCACGGTGGCCGACTTCCGCGGGCTGTGGGGGCTGGCGCCGAACGCCAGGATCGTCTTCGACAACAACCCCGGGCACTGTTTCGACGAATTGATTTCCTCGGTTGGCGCCCTCGCGCACGCGGTGAGACCCCGGGCGCCGACGGGCTGAAACCGGACATCCTCGCCGAGTCAAGGCGGGGAGTGCCCGGGCGGGCCTGCAGATCGCTAGAATGACCGCCGCTCGCTAGGATGGTAGCTGCGCCGAGGTGACATGAGGCGGAACTTGTTGCACCCAGCCAAAGGAACACCCCCCATGTCACAGCCAGCCCTGACCATCACTGCCCCCGGACAGGCGGCCGGCCGCAGGCGCCGCCTGCTCGAAATCGCCGGCGCCGCCGCGATCGCCGCCACGTACGTCTTCCTGGTGCTGACCCAGCCCGCGGACATTGCCAACGGCCCGGCAAGCTTCTCGGCCCTCGTCGCCCTCGGCGGCTTCCTGCTCGGTGCTGTGCTGCTGATTGTGGCCGTCCTGCCGGCGCTGCCCACCTCCACCGTGGTCCTGATCCCGGTGGCCCTGGTCCTGAACGTCGTCCTCGGCCAGCTGATGGGCAGCACGGGCCTGCCGTTCTACATCGACGCGATCGGCACCGTCCTGATCGCCGTCCTCGCCGGGCCGGCCGCCGGTGCCGCCACGGGCGCGCTGAGCAGCATCGTCTGGTCCTTGTTCAACCCCACCGTCCTGCCGTTCGCCGCCGGTGCCGCCCTCATCGGCTTCCTGGCCGGCATGGCCGCCCGCGGCGGCCTGTTCCGCCGCTTCTACCTCGCCCCCGTCGCCGGCTTCGTCACCGGCATCCTGGCCGGCGTCGTCTCCGCCCCGATCGCCGCGTTCGTCTTTGGCGGCACGTCAGGGCTGGGTACCGGGGCGATCGTCAGCGCCTTCCGCGCCATGGGGGACACCCTCCTGGCCGCCATCACCAAGCAGGCGCTGATTTCCGACCCCATGGACAAGGCGATCGTCTTCACCCTCGCGGCGCTGCTCGCCTACGCCCTGCCCCGCCGCACCACCTTCCAGTTCCCCTTCGTGCGGCGCTACCGGGTGCTCGCCGGCAAGGCCCCGGCAGCGGACGCCTGAGCCCCGCGGCGGCTGCGACACTCTGGCACTGCGACTCTGACACTGCGACACTGACACAGCGACTCTGACACAGCAACCATGACACCGCGTCTGCACCCCTTCACCACGCTGACCCTCGCCGCGTGCGCCGCCGTCGTCACGACGGCGGCCGCGTACTGGCCGCTGTCTGTCGCCGTGGCCCTCGCTGCGGTGATCCTTGCCGCGCGCCGTGGAGTCGCGGGGCGCGTCCTGACCGCCGGAGCGGTGATCCTGACGCCCCTGTGCCTGTCCCTGCTGGTGCTGCACGGCCTCTTCTTCCCAGAGGGCCAGACCGTGCTGGCCCAGTGGGGCCCGGCCAGGGTCACGACCGAGGGCCTGGGCTTCGCGCTGGAGCTCGGAACGCGGACCACGGCCTGCGTGCTGGTGTTCCTGCTCTTTTCCTTCACCGTGAGCGTCCCCGACCTCGTCTCCGCCCTCGCCGGGCGCAGGATCCCACCGCAGTTCGGCTTCGTCCTGGCCTCCACGCTCACCCTCCTGCCCGCCGTCGCGGGCCGCCTGGACCGGATCCGGCAGGCCCAGGAAACCCGCGGGATGGTGGTCGGACGCGGCCTGCTGTCCCGCCTCGGCGCCCTCCGCCTGCAGATGGTGCCGCTGGTCCTCGCCCTGATCGACGACGCCGGCAGCCGCGCCCAGGCGCTCGACGCCCGCGGCTTCGGCAGCCCGGGACCCCGCACCAGCTACCGCGAAGTCGCCGACCCGCCCGCGCAGCGGCTCTTCCGGGCTGCTGCGCTCGTGCTCGCGGCGGCCGCTGTCGCCGGACGGATTGTGGCCTCCTGGCCTGCCGGGGTGCCGTCATGACGGCCACCACCCGAACCGCGCTGCAGATCCGGATCGAGGCGTTCACATTCCACGGCGAGGACACCCCGGCGCTAAGGGACACCGCGCTCTCGGTCACGCCGGGTTCGCTGACGGCCGTCCTGGGCGGCTCCGGGAGCGGAAAATCCACGCTGGGCAAACTATTGTCCGGCTGGCTCCGGGCCGGTCACGCCGGACAATTCCGCGGCAGCCTGGAGCTCGGCGGCACCGTGCTGGAATTCCGCGGCGTGCCCGACGACCCCCGGATCAACCCCGCCGAGTGGTCCCGCCGCGTCGCCTTCGTTCCGCAGGACGCCGCGGCGATGCTCTCCTCGGTGCGCGCCACAGTCGCGGAGGAGCTGGCCTTCGGCCTGGAAAACCGCGCGACGGCCCGGGAGGACATGCTCCGCGCGGTGGAGCGCACCGCCGCCCGCACGGGACTCTCACGCCTGCTGGACCGGGACCCGGCCACGCTCTCGGGCGGCGAGCTGCGCCGGCTCGCCGTGGGCTGCGCCGTCATCACGGAACCGGACGTGCTCATCCTGGACGAGCCGCTGGCATCGCTGGACGCGGCCGGAGCCGCGCAAGTCGAGGATCTGGTCCGCAGCCTCCGCGGCACCGGGACCGGCGTCGTCCTGCTGAGCCAGGCGGCGGACCGGCTCGCCGGGGAAGCCACGCACTGGACGATTCTTGACGCCCAGACCGGGCCCGACGGCGGGAGGGTCACCCCTGCCGGGAGGGTCACCGCGGCCGGGACGCCCGCGCAGCTGGCCGGCTCGGCCGAACTCGAGCGCGCTGGAGTGATTGGCGTACACGGGCCGCGCGGTGTCGAGTCCAGCGTTGTGGAGCCCGGCGGCATTGGGTCGGGCGCCGTACGGTCCGCTGGGTCCGGCGTTGCCGGCGTTGCCGCCGGAGGCCGCCGGCCCGGGCCGGTGCCTGCGGCGGCGCCCGGTCCTGGGCCGGCATCGCTGGAACTGCGCGGGGTTGGGTTCGGCTACGCCCGGGACCCGCGGCTGCCCGGGACCGGTGCGCAGGACCGGGTCCTCCGGGACGTGGACTTCGCCGTGCGGCCGGGCGAGATCATCGCCGTGACCGGGCCCAACGGCGCCGGCAAATCGACACTGCTGCGCCATTTCAACGGACTGCTCCGGCCCACGGAGGGGGACGTGCTGGTCTGCGGCCGCAGCATTGCCGGCGTGCCGGTGGGAAAAGTCGCGGCCTCCATGGGCCTGTTGTTCCAGCACCCCCGGGACCAGCTCTTCGAACTGACCGTTCTGCGGGAAGCGGCATTCGGACTCCGGCAGCTGTTCGGGAAAGCCGGCGCCGAGGCCAGGGCCCGGGCGGCGCTGGCCGAGGTAGGCCTGTCCGGTTCCGAGGCGGCACACCCCGCCGAACTGTCCGCCTCTCAGCAGCGGCTGCTCGCCCTGGCCACGGTCCTGGCCCGCGAACCGGCAGTGTTGGCCCTGGACGAGCCAACCGTCGGGCTGGACCGGCACGGGCTCGAGGCGCTGCAGGGCGGCGTCGGCCGCGCCGCCGCGCGGGGCGCCGCCGTCGTCATGGTCACCCATGACCTGGACTACGCACGGAGGAACGCGCACCGCGTCCTGGAACTCAGCGGCGGGAGCCTGCGGGAAATCTGACTAGGGCAGCGGGGTGGGCGCGAGGCTGCGCACGTCCACCTGCAGGCCATGGGCTCGGAGGTCACGGAGATCCGGGACAGCCGGTGGTTTAACTTCAAGGACCCCGACGGCAACGTGCTGATGATCTGCGAGTGCTAGCAGCAGCGTGGCGCCGCCGGGATGCCCGGCCACTCCCACGAAAGCAGCGCCGCCGCCCKGACCAAAGTCCGGGCKACGGCGCCAACAAAGGCGGGAGCGGGCGGAGTCCGGCTCTAGGCCGGTTCGGAGGCCACGCCCGGGGCCAGGAATTTCTTCCCGTTGACCCGCTCCGAGGCGCCTACCCGATCCAGATACGGGGTGATGCCGCCCAGGAACATCGGCCAGCCCGCGCCGAGGATCATGCAGAGGTCAATGTCCTCGGGGCCGGCCACGACGCCCTCCTCGAGCATGAGTCCGATTTCCTCCGCCAGTGCGTCCTGCGTCCTGCGCAGCACCTCCTCGCCGGTGGACGGGCTGCTGCCGAAGGTCATCAGCGCCAGCGTTTCGGCCGGGATGAACGGCTTGCCGTCCGGACCAGGCACGGGTGCCCCATTTTGAACGGCCCAAATGGACTTCACACCGTTGTCGATCAGCGCCTGCAGGTTCTCCGAGACCCTGAAGCGGTTCCCGAACGCCGCGTGCAGCGATTCCTGGACGTGCTGCGCCACGGGAAGGCCCACCATGGCGCCAAGCACAAACGGCGTCATGGGCAGCCCCATCGGCCGCAGCGCGTTGTCTGCCACGTCCGCGGGTGTGCCCTCGTCGAAAGCCGCGGTGACTTCACCCATGAGGCGCAGCAGGACGCGGTTGACCACAAACGCCCTGGCGTCCTTGACCAGCACGGCGGACTTCTTGAGGCCCTTGGCGAGCTCGAACGCGGTGGCCAGCACGGCGTCGTCGGTCTTCGGTGCCCGCACGATCTCCAGCAGCGGCATCACGGCCACCGGGTTGAAGAAGTGGAAGCCGACCAGGCGCTCCGGGTGCTCGAGGTCCGCCGCCATCGCCGTGACGGACAGCGAGGACGTGTTGGTCGCGAGGATGCACTCTTCCGAGACGATCGCCTCGACTTCCTTGAAGACCTGCTTCTTGACGTTGAGTTCCTCAAAGACGGCCTCAATGACGAAGTCGGCGTCGGCGAAGGCCTCCTTGGAAACGGATCCCGTGACCAGCGCGCGGGTGCGGTTGGCGGCGTCGGGGCTGATCCGGCCCTTCGCTAGCAGTTTGTCCACCTCGGCGTGGACGTAGCTCACTCCCTTGTCCACGCGGGCCTGGTCAATGTCCGTGAGCACCACCGGAACCTTGAGCTGGCGGGCGAAGAGCAGGGCCAGCTGGCTCGCCATCAGCCCGGCGCCCACGACGCCGATCTTCGTCACCGGTCGGGCGAGCTTGCGGTCCGGGGCGCCGGCGGGGCGCTTGGAGCGCCGCTGTACGAGGTCCAGGAAGGCGTAGACGGTGGAGCGGAACTCGTCGGTCTGCATGAGGTCCGCCAGCGTCTCGCATTCGAGCTCAGCGGACTGCGCCTGGGTCAGGGTGCGGTTGGCCTCCATGACGTCCAGGACCTTGGCGGGCGCCGGGGAAGCGTTGGAGGTCTTGGCCTCCACGAAGGCCCGGCCCTTGGCGACGGCGGCCGCCCAGCGGGCGACGACCTCCGGAGCGGACGGGTCCACGGCGTTCGCCCGCTCCGGCGCCACGGCACCGGCAATGACTTTCGCGGCCCAGGCCAGGGACTGTTCCACAAAGTCGGCCGGCTCGAACATCGCGTCCGCCATGCCCAGCTGGTAGGCCTGCGGCCCGGTCAGCGTGCGGTTGTTGCTCAGCGGGTTTTCGATCATGACTTTGAGGGCGTTCTCCGGCCCGATCAGCCGCGGCAGGATGTAGACCCCGCCCCAGCCCGGGATGAGTCCGATAAACGCCTCGGGAAGGGCCAGTGCGCCGGCGCCGGTGGAGACCGTGCGGTAGGTGGACTGCAGCGCGATCTCCAGGCCGCCGCCCAGGGCCAGGCCGTTGATGAACGCGAAGCTCGGCACGCCCAGGCCGGCCAGGGTGGAGTAGACCTCGTGGCCCAGCTGGGCCATCCACAGGCCCTGTTCACGTCCGCTGACGGACTTGACCGTGGACAGGTCGGCGCCGGCCACGAGGAAGTACGGCTTGCCGGTGACGCCGACGCCGACAATCTCGCCGCGGGCGGCGCGCTCCTTCAGCCCTTCCAGGACCGTGCCGAGTTCGATCAGCGTGTTGGGCCCGAGCGTGGTGGGCTTGGAGTGGTCCAGACCGTTGTCGAGGGTGACCAGCGCGAAGGTGCCGGGGCTTTTGCCGTCAGTCGTCTTCCCACCTCCGGGCGGCAGTTCGATGTCCTGGACATAGGAGTGGGTGACCGTCTCGTTCGGGAAGAGGTCGGCAAGCTTGCGGAAATCAGCGGCGCTCATGCTGTGGCTCCAGTCTCGGTGGTCGTGGTCTCTGCCTGCTGTGCTTCGGTGGGAGCTTCGGTGCCGTAATCCTCGTGATGCGGGTTCTCCCAGATTACGGTGGCGCCCATGCCCAGGCCGATGCACATGGTGGTCATGCCAAAGCGGACCGAGGGGTCCTCCTCGAACTGCCGGGCCAGCTGGTTCATCAGCCTGACCCCCGAGGACGCCAGCGGGTGCCCGACGGCGATCGCGCCGCCATAGCGGTTGACCCGGGGGTCGTCGTCGGCGATCCCGAAGTGGTCCAGGAAGCTCAGGACCTGGACGGCGAAGGCCTCATTGATTTCGAAGAGGCCAATGTCTCCGATGCCGAGCCCGGCGTTCTTGAGCGCCTTCTCGGTCGCCGGGACCGGGCCGATGCCCATGACCTCGGGTTCCACGCCCGCGAAGGCATAGCTCACCAGGCGCATCCTGACCGGCAGCCCGAGTTCCTCGGCGGCATCGGAGGAGGCCAGCAGGGCTGCGGTTGCGCCGTCGTTCAGGCCGGCGGCGTTGCCCGCCGTGACCCGGCCGTGGGCGCGGAACGGCGTCTTGAGTGTGGCCAGGTCACCGAGCGAGGTTCCGGGGCGCGGGGGTTCGTCCACGGTGTTGACCGTCCAGCCCCGGCCCGGCTTCATCGTGGCGACGGGAACGAGGTCGGGCTGGATCTGGCCGTTGGCGTAGGCTGCGGCGAGTTTGTCCTGCGAGGCGACGGCGTAGGCGTCGGTGCGGTCCTTGGTGATGGCCGGGAAGCGGTCGTGCAGGTTCTCGGCCGTGTTGCCCATGTTCAGCGCGGCGGGGTCCACGATCCGTTCGGACATGAAGCGCGGGTTGGGGTCCGCGCCGGCGCCCATCGGGTGGTTGCCCATGTGTTCCACGCCGCCGGCGATCACGACGTCGTACGCGCCGAAGCCGATGCCGCTCGCCGTCGTGGTGACGGCGGTCATGGCGCCGGCGCACATGCGGTCGATCGCGAAGCCGGGCACGGTGCGGGGGAGTCCGGCCAGCAGGCCGGCGGTGCGGCCGATGGTCAGGCCCTGGTCGCCCGTCTGGGTGGTGGCGGCGATCGCGACCTCGTCGATCCGGTCCGCCGGAAGCGAGGGGTTGCGGCGCATCAGTTCGCGGATGCACTTGACCACGAGGTCGTCGGCGCGGGTGCCGGCGTAGATGCCCTTTTCGCCAGCGCGGCCGAACGGGGTGCGGACGCCGTCGACAAAGACGACGTCGCGCACGGTCCTGTTTCTTCCGATGCTCGGGTTTGCGCTGCTGGGTTTTCCGCTGGTGCGGGCTTGGCTCACGGCGTACTCCTCATTGAGACATGGTGCCGGAACCGCGCTAGCGGCAAAAAGCCCTGGGCAGGGGTTGCCACAGGCGGGAGGGTTCCGAACGACATCATGCATTATGTTACTCGCCAGTAACATGGCTGGCAAGGAGAAATTGAGCAGCCCCGAAAAGACCTGCTAGGCCGTGGACCCCGACGGCGCCTCCGCGGCGGCCTTGGGCTCCTTTGCGGGCAGCGGCTCGGGGTGCAGGAAGGCCTCGGCAATGAGCGGGGCCGTGATTTCGATCTGCCACTGGCGCGCTCCGAGGTTCGCGAGTTCCTCGGCCACGCCTTCCTCGCTGCACTCTGCCGGTGGACGCCAGGCGACCCGCCGGAGATAATCCGGGGTCAGCAGGTTTTCCACCGGCAGGTTCAGCTCCTCGGCTCTGGCCTGGAGCTTCGGACGGGCCGTGGCCAGCCTGGCGGCCGCCTCCGGGTCCCGGTCCGCCCAGACGCGCGGGGGCGGGGGAGCGTTGGTGGGCAAGTGCAGCGGCGGCAGGTCCTCCAGGGCCCGGGCCACACCGATGCAGCGCAGCCAGCGGGGGGCTTCCCGCTGCGCGGCGCGGCCGTGGAAGCCTTTGGTGCCCAGGAGTTGGGGAACCGTGGAGGGCATCGCCTTGGCGGCGGCGACGAGCGCGGAGTCGGGGATCAGCCGGCCGGGGGCGACGTCACGCTTCTGGGCCAGGGAATCGCGTTCCAGCCACAGCTCCCGGACTGCGGCCAGTTGGCGGCGGTCCMGGATCTGGTGCAGTCCGGACGTCTTGCGCCACGGATCAACGCGCGGCGGGGCCTGTCCGGCCTCGAGGATGGCGGCGAATTCCTGCTCGGCGTATTCCAGCTTTTCGTCCGCCACGAGGAGCTCAATCAGTTCCTCGCGCAGCTCGGTCAGGACTTCGACGTCGAGCGCGGCATAGCGCAGCCACGGTTCCGGCAGGGGGCGGGTGGACCAGTCGGCGGCGGAGTGTTCCTTCGCCAGGCCGAAGCCCAGGAGCTGTTCGATGACGGCGGCCAGGCCCACCCGGGGCAGCCCGGCCAGGCGGGCGGCGAGCTCGGTGTCGAAGAGTTTGTCCGGCCACATGCCGAGTTCGGACAGGCAGGGCAGGTCCTGGCTCGCGGCGTGCAGGATCCATTCGACGCCGCGCAAAGCGTCATTGATGATGCTGAGGTCCCCGAAAGGTTCGGGATCGATCAGCCAGGTCCCTGAGCCTTCGCGCCGGATCTGGACCAGGAAGGCGCGCTGGCCGTAGCGGAAGCCCGAGGCCCGCTCCGCATCCACGCCCGCAGGGCCGTGGCCGGCCGCGAGAGCCGCGGCGCAACGTTCGAGTCCGGACTGGGTTTCAATGACCAGCGGCACGCCGTCGCGGGGAATGTCGAGGTCGATCACTTCAGGGACCAGGCTGTCGAAGCCTTCCACGGTGATGTGGGCTGTGGTGTCAGCAGCCTCGGCCGTAGTGCGATTGGCGCCGGCCGTGCTGGTTTCCGGATTCTGAGGGGTCATGGTCTCTACAGTTTACCGACAACATGGCGTATAAGACCGTGACCGCGGCCGAACAGGCGCCTCATGCGTGTCCGCGGGGGCGGCGGGGAAGGGCCGTCACGCCCTCGGGCAGGGGCGGCAGTCCGGCGAAGGTGCAGACCATGTCCGACCACGCCTCCAGGTGCGAGGTGATGTCCGGGGTGGCCGGGGTCCAGGAGGCCCGGAGCTCAATGTCGATTGAATTCGGCCGGTCCGACAACGTTCCAAAGCTCTCCGAGAGGACCCGGGTGGCGGTGCCGCCGGCGGAGCGGTACGGAGCCTGATGGTTCTCCAGCGCTTCGACCAGCCAGGTCCACGCCACGGACCCGAGGAGTTCGTCGTTGCCCATCTCGGGTTCCAGCTGGGCGCGGATGTAGGTGACGATCCGGAATTCCCCGTCCCACACGGCAGAGCCGTCGGGATCGTGGAGCAGAATGAAGCGGCCGGTGGCCAGCTCGACGTCGTCGCTGCCGGACGCCCGTGCCAGGGCCGCGGCGGCCGGGCCGTGGACCGGTCCGCCGGCGGGGGAGTCGCCCGGGCCGATCACTTCCGCGCCCAGGGCCACCGCGAACGGTGCCAGCCGGGACGGGGCCGGAATTTCGTCCAGGTGCAGCTCGCTGCGGCACCGTGCCTGCCGAAGGGTCCCCAGGGCGAAGAGGAAATCTGCCGGAACCTGATCGAGGGAGCTCACCTTGGAAGGTTATGCAACGGCCGGAGCCCTGCCCGGCAGGCTCGCCGCCGGGCAGGGGAAGCCGTGCACAGCTCAGGCAGCGGCGAGCTCGCGCTTGATGGCCGCAATGAAGGAATCAACGTCATCCTCGGTGGTGTCGAAGGAGCACATCCAGCGGACCTCGCGGGCCGCCTCGTTCCAGTCGTAGAAGCGGAAGGACTTGCGCAGCCGGTCCGCAACACCGGCCGGCAGGACGGCGAAGACGCCGTTGGACTCGGTCTTCTGGGTCAGTTCGACGCCGGGGATCGCCTCGACGCCGGCGCGCAGCCGGGCCGCCATGGCATTGGCGTGCGAGGCGGAGCGCAACCACAGGTCACCCTCGAGGAGGGCAATGAACTGGGCGGACATGAACCGCATCTTGGAGGCCAGCTGCATGTTCATCTTGCGCAGGTAGACCAGGCCGTGTGCGGCCTCCGGGTTCAGGGCGACCACAACCTCGCCGAACAGCAGGCCGTTCTTCGTGCCGCCGAAGGAGAGGATGTCCACGCCGGCGTCGCGGGTAAAGGCCCGCAGCGGGACGCCCAGGTGGGCGGCGGCGTTGGCCAGCCGGGCGCCGTCCATGTGCAGCTTCATGCCCTTTGCGTGGACATGCTCAGCGATGGCCCGGACCTCCTCCGGGGTGTAGCAGGTGCCAAGCTCGGTGGTCTGGGTGATGGACACGGCCAGCGGCTGGGCGCGGTGCTCATCGCCCCAGCCCCAGGCTTCCTGGTCGATCAGTGCGGGGGTGAGCTTGCCGTCGGTGGTGGGGACCTGCAGCAGCTTGATGCCGCCGATCCGCTCCGGCGCACCGTTTTCGTCCATGTTGATGTGGGCGGTGGAGGCGCAAATGACTGCGCCCCAGCGCGGGAGCAGCGACTGCAGGGACAGAACGTTGGCTCCCGTGCCGTTGAACACCGGGAAGCACTCGATGCCTTCACCGAAGTGCTCTTCCATCAGCTGCTGCAGGCGCGTGGTGTAGTCGTCTTCGCCGTAGGAAACCTGGTGGCCTTCGTTGGCGGCGGCCAGGGCAGCGAGAACCTCCGGGTGCACACCGGAATAGTTGTCCGAGGCGAAGCCGCGGACGGAGGGATCGTGGAGCCGCACCGCAGTGCCGGCAGGGACAGTTTCAACTGTGCTGGTCATCGTTTTGCTCACGCTTTCAGTCTAAGAGGTCGGGCCGCCGGGGCTAAGCCCGGGGGCGCTGGATCAGGGCCGCAGGTGCTGGGCCGGGTCAGCGGCTGAGCAGCAGCCGCTGACCGTTCAGGTCGCCGGCAGGAGCGCTGAAGAGTCCGGCTGCGGCCGCGGCCAGGTCAGCCACGTCCGTGAAGCCCGGGAACTTGCGGTCCGGGGCTTTGGCCCGCATTTCCTCGTTGACGAGGGCTTTCACCACGAAAATGACGGCGGCGCTGCGCTGCCCGGCGTTGTCCTGGCTGGCTTTGTCCTGCTGCGCGCTATCCTGCCCGGGAATGCCGGTGCCGGCGGTCGCGGCGTGGACCCGGCGGAAGCCGTCCGCGACCGCTAGCGTCCAGGCCTCGGCGGCAGCCTTGGCCGCGGCGTAGCTCGCCCCGGCCGCCGTCGGGGCGCTCACGGCCGTGGAGGACACCATGGCGAAGCGTCCGGTGTCAGAGGCAGCGAGGTCGTCGAAGAAGACGCGGGTGACGTTCCGCAGTGTCGTGACGGCGTTGCGCTCCAGGAAGTCCCAGTCGTCGTCGCTCTGGTCCGTGATGCCTTTCGCGCCGCGCCAGCCGCCCACCAGGTGGATCACGCCGTCGACGCGTCCGGCCAGGCCGGCAATGCTTTCCCGCAAGGCGCGGACGTCGGCCAGGCTGGCGAGGTTGCAAACGAGCGGCGTGACGCCGTCGCCGGCCTCAGCGGCGGCTGCCTCGATGCGCGCGGCATCCGAGCCGACCGTGAAGACCCTGTGGCCGGCGTCGCGCAGGGCGCGGGCCGTCGCGATTCCCGACGGCCCGCTGCCCCCCGTGACCAGAACGTTCAAAGCGCGTCCGGCGCTCATCCGGCGTTCAGGGCCCGGGTGCCGTCGCCGGACACTGATCCGGTGTTAGTGCCGGTATCTGACGATCCTGTGATGCCGGCCGTGGATTCGATGACGGGGCGCATCTTCTTCTCCAGCGCCTCGTAGAACATGGAGAGCGGGAACTCGTCGTCGAGGACCTGGTCCGTGAGGCCGCGGGGCGGACCGTCCAGGGGGAGGGCGTCCGGACCCTTGGCCCAGACCGAGGCCGGGTTGGGCGTGACCGTGCCGGAGATGAGCTCATAGGCGGCGAGCCAGTGGGCCATCTTGGGGCGGTCGATCGAGCGCCAGTACAGTTCCTCGATCTTGGCGCCGAGTTCAACCACGACGCCGGCAGCCTCGTCCCAGTCGATGCTGAGTTTGCTGTCGGTCCAGTGCAGGACGTGGTGCTGGTGCATCCAGGCGAAGAGCAGCTGGCCGCCAAGGCCGTCGTAATTGCGCACGCGCGTGCCGGTGATGGCGAAGCGGAAGATGCGGTCGAAGATCACGGCGTACTGGACCAGCTTGGCGTGCCGGCGGGCCTCCGGGTCAGCGTCCTCGTCCTTCTCGATCTTCACCGATTCGCGGAAGGCGGTCAGGTCGCAGCGCAGCTCCTCCAGCGAGTAGAGGAAGAACGGCATGCGCTGCTTGATCATGAACGGGTCGAAGGGCAGGTCCCCGCGCATGTGGGTGCGGTCGTGGATCAGGTCCCACATGACAAAGGTTTCCTGCGTCAGCTCCTGGTCCTCCAGGAGCCCGGCGGCCTCCTCGGGCAGCTGCAGGGAGGTGATCTCGGCTGCGGCGCGCAGGACGCGGCGGAAGCGGGCGGCCTCGCGGTCGGCGAAGATCGCGCCCCACGTGAACGTCGGGGTCTCGCGGACGGCGACGGTCTCCGGGAAGAGGACGGCGGAGTTGGTGTCGTAGCCCGCGGTGAAGTCGAGGAACCGGATCGGGACGAAGAGCTTGTTGGAGTATTCGCCCGTTTCCAGGCCGCCGATGAACTCGGGCCAGATGACCTCGATCAGCACGGCCTCGACGAGGCGGCTGCTGCTGCCGTTCTGGGTGTACATCGGGAACACGACCAGGTGCTGGAGTCCGTTGACCCGGTGCTGCTGGGGCTGGAAGGCCTGCAGGGAATCCAGGAAGTCCGGGACGCCAAAGCCGCCAGCTGCCCAGCGGGCGAAGTCGGTGACCAGCAGGTCCAGGTAGTTCGCGTCGTGGGGGAAGGACGGGGCCAGGGCCGCGACCGCCGTGGTGATGGTGTCAACGTAGCCGGCCGCGGTTTCGTGGGCTTCGGCGTCCGGCACGGATCCGTCCTGGACCTGAAGGGCGCGCAGGGCGGTGGCGGCAGCCTTGAGCCGCAGCCATTCGTGGTTGCCGGCGGTGATCGGGGCGGGGGCGGTAAGAGCGGTCGTGGTCATCGTCGACGGTCGCCTTTCTGTTTGCTGTGGAGCGTGTCGCTGTATCTAAATCGAGCGTAGCAAGCAAACAGAGGCTCTAATGCAAAATTGCCTTGAGCATAAGAAAGTCTGTGGCAAGTGATTCTGAAAGGCCGTTCCAGCGGAAGGAGAGGCAGGGCTGCCGGCTACTGCCCGGCGTCGTCCGCGGGAACGAGCTTTAGGGAAACCGAGTTGATGCAGTAGCGCTGGTCGGTGGGGGTGCCGTAGCCCTCGCCGTCGAACACATGCCCCAGGTGGGAATCGCACGTGGCACAGCGGACTTCCACCCGGTCCATGCCAATGGTGCGGTCATGGATGTAGCGCACGGTGCCCTCGGCGAGCGGCGCCCAGAACGACGGCCAGCCGCAGTGCGAGTCGAACTTTTCGTTGCTGGTGAAGAGTTCGGTGCCGCAGGCCCGGCACTTGTAGACACCCCGGGTGTGGGTGTCCCAGTATTCGCCGGTGTACGGCCGCTCGGTGCCGGCCTGGCGCAGCACGCGGTACTCCTCCGGGGTCAGTTCCTCGCGCCACTGGGCATCCGTCTTTTCGACGGGCTTTTCGGCCGGTGTCCCGGCCGGCGTCTGGTCAAACGCCGTGGCGGCGGGGTCGGCTGCGGGTTCGGTCGCTGGTTCGGTGGCGGGCACTGCCGAGGGCATGGATTTGGGCCTGTTAAAGATGCTCATAGCCTCAATAACGCTCAGGAGTCCCCGATAAATCCCGAACCGGCGTACAGATGCAGGACGGGCAGCCCCAGCTTGTCCTGTGCCTTGGTGGCCCAGTCGGTGTGGAACGTATCGGCCACGGCGTGCGGGCGGGTGATGACCACGGCCTGTCCGGCGCTGAGTTCCTTGACCTTGGCAACCAGGCCGTCAACGGCCTTGCCCTCGACAACTTCGCCTGAGACCCCGCCGCCCAGGCCGGCCAGCGCGGCCAGCGAGGCGGCCAGGGTGTCGGCTGCTTCGGCCCGCTCCACGGCGGGATCGGAGTGTGCCGTCAGTTCACGGAAGGCCTTGGCGATTTCAAGCATGGAAAGGTTTTCCAGGAAATCCACCACCAGGTGCCGCTCGGTGTTGGCCGGCACCAGGATCAGCAGGGGCGCATCACCGCCGGCAACCAGGGTTTCGATATTGACGCGGTCATCCGCACCGAGGGGCTCTTCTGTCAAAATGACGATTGGATCACTCATGACCCCAGCCTAGTCGCGCTCGTCTTGACCTGCATGGTTGTGTCCCACCCGACCCCGGCGTGTCTGTCCCTGCCCGGCCGTGCGCCTGAAACCCCGCCAATGCCATGGTTGGGCTGCGATTCGGTAAGAATGGTGCCATGGCATCCTCCTTGCGCCTCAGCCCGGACCTCCGCCGGGACCTCCGCCAGACCGCTGCCCGCCGCACCGTTGCCCGCGGAGCAGCAGTGCCCGTTGCTGCAGCCCCCGGCGCCGCGACGTCCGGAAGCGCCAAGTGGGCGTTGGGGGGCATCATCGGCGGCAGCGCCGCCGCGGGCGTGCTCGCCGCCGGCTCCTCCGCCCTCGCCCTCTACTTCGCCCGCCGCGTCATCACCCCGGCCCGGTTCCGGGCAGAGGACCAGGAAGTGCTGGCCGTCATCCGCGAGGGGCGGGCGCTGCGGGTCATTTTCGCCGCCACCCCGGACGCCACCGTGGACGGGGTGTACGGGTTCTTCTTCGACGGCGGCCGCGGCCACGCGCGGATCGGCCGGATCCTGTCCTACTCGCCGGCCGAACGCACCGTGCTGCGCGAGGTCGAGCACGTCTACAGCGGGGACATGGCCACCGCCCGGCGCGGCTGGTGGAGCGGTGCGGCCTATCCGGATCCGGCCGCGCTGGGGCTTCCGGTGGAGGACGTGCTGATCGACGTCGACGCCGGGACCGCGCCGGCCTGGCTCGTCCGCGCCGCGCCGGCCGCGGCGGAGGATGTGGCCCCGGACGTCTGGGCGATCATGGTGCACGGGCGCGGGGCCACCCGGCAGGAGGGGCTGCGGGCCGTCCGGACCGCCAGCGAACTGGGCATGTCCAGCCTGCTGATCTCCTACCGAAACGACGGCCTGGCCCCGTCAGCCAGCGACGGGCGCTACGGCCTGGGCTCCACCGAATGGCGCGACGTCGAGGCTGCCATCGGCTACGCCGTGCAGCAGGGCGCCCGCGAGGTAGTTTTGTTCGGCTGGTCGATGGGCGGCGCGATCTGCCTCCAGACGGCTGACCTTTCCCGGCACCGCCACCTGATCCGGGCCATGGTCCTGGACGCGCCGGTGATCAACTGGGTCAACGTGCTGGCCCACCATGCGGAGCTGAACCGGATCCCGTCCTCCGTGGGCCGCTACGGGCAACTGATGCTCAGCCACCGCCTGGGCCGGCGGCTGACCGGGCTGGCCGCGCCCGTCGACCTCAAAGCGATGGACTGGGTCTCGCGGGCCGTGGAGCTGAGGACGCCGACCCTCATTGTGCACAGCGTGGACGACGAATACGTACCCTACGGGCCCTCCGCGGCGCTGGCCGAGAAAAACCCCGAGATGGTCACTTTCGAGCCCTTCGACAGGGCCCTGCATACCAAGGAATGGAACGTGGACCCGGAGCGCTGGGAGCGGCAGGTCTCGGCCTGGCTCCGGCAGCAGCTGGCGCCCCGCGTCAACCCCGGCGACCAGGAGCCGGCGGCCGGGAACGCCGCGGCGGACTGACAGTTCACTGAACCGTCGTCTCGACGAGGACGGCGGTCAGTCGCGCCGGGTCCCGATTCTTGCGGTGCGGGCAGCCGTGAGTCGAATGAGCTCGGCCGGATCCAGCTCGATGTCCAGGCCGCGCCGTCCGCCCGAAACGAGGATGGTCTCCAGCGCCAGTGCGCTGTCATCCACCACGGTGGGGGAGGCCTGGCGCTGGCCGAGCGGGGAGATGCCGCCGAGCACGTATCCGGTCCGCCGCTGCGCCGCGGCCGGGTCGGCCATCTCTGCCTTCTTGCCGCCCAAGGCCGCGGCCATCGCCTTGAGGTCAAGGTTGCCGCTCACGGGCACGACGCCGACGGCGAGCCGGCCGTCGACGTCGACCATCAGGGTTTTGAAGACGCGGGCAGGGTCGACGCCGAGCACTTCCGCCGCTTCCAGGCCGTAGCTGGCCGCCGCGGGGTCATGGGTGTAGGGGTGGGCCACAAAGGGAACCCCGGCGGCCGCGAGTGCTGCGGTGGCCGGAGTTCCCTGCGACGCGTGCTTGCGGGCCATGTCGGCTGACTGTTGTGGGGCCGGAGATCAGGACTGTGCCGGCTGCTACAGGTTTTCGGACGCGACGACCTTGCGCTTGATCCGGCCGAGCATGGCGGTCATTCCGCGCATGCGCAGCGGAGTGATGGCCCGGGTGAGGCCCAGGAGCTCGGGCATGTCGTCCGGGACGGCCAGGATTTCCGCGGCGCTGAGGCCATCGAGTCCTTCGTGGAGCACTCCGGCAAACCCGCGGGTGGTCGGGGCCTCCTTGGGTGCCTTGAAGTAGAGCCGGACACGCTCCGGAGCGGCGCCGTCGGCCTGTTCGGTCTCGACGGTGAGGAACAGCGGCGTCTGGCATTCCACGACCTGCTCGAGCAGCTCCGGGTGGTCCCGGAGCCGCTCCGGAAGTTCGGGAAGCCCCTGCGAGAACTCGAGGAGCAGCTGCAGCCGCTCTGCTTCGGTCAGGGCCTGGAAATCGTCGACAATGTCCGCCAGTGCGGCGGGGAGGGCTGAAGTATTCATCATTCCCAGCTTACGCACGCGCGCCGATTGTGTCCCTGTCGCGCCCCGTCCCGCTCCATGGTGCCCGCGGCTAACGGCCGGCCGGAACCGCGCCGCGCTCGGCACCCTTGACGATCGGGACGCGCACGGCGTTGCCCCATTCGGTCCAGGAACCGTCGTAGTTCCGGACGGTCTCGAAGCCCAGCAGGTACTTCAGCGCAAACCAGGTATGGCTGGACCGCTCGCCGATCCGGCAGTACGCCACGACGTCGTCGCCTTCGTTCAGCCCGGCCTCGCCGAGGTACAGGGCCTCGAGCTCGCCGCGGTTCCGGTAGGTGCCGTCGCCGGCCGCCGCGCGGGCCCAGGGGATGGAGGCCGCCGTGGGGATGTGGCCGCCGCGCAGCGCGCCCTCTTCCGGGTAGGCGGGCATGTGGGTCCGCTGGCCGGTGTACTCCTCGGTCGAGCGGACGTCGATCAGCGGCTTGCCGAAGTGCGCCAGGACGTCATCCTTGAAGGCGCGGATCGGGGCGTCGTCCCGCTCCACGACGGGGTAGTCGGCGGGGGTGGCGACGGTCGTGACGGTCGAGAGCGCCCGGCCTTCCGCGATCCACTTGTCCCGGCCGCCGTCCAGGAGCCGGACGTCCTCGTGGCCGAAGAGCGTGAACACCCACAGGGCGTAGGCGGCCCACCAGTTCGACTTGTCGCCGTAAATGACCACCGTGCTGTCCCGGGAAATGCCCTTGGCCGCGGCCAGCGCGGCGAAAGCTTCGCCGTCGACATAATCGCGGGTCACCTCGTCGTTGAGGTCCGTGTGCCAGTCGATTTTCACTGCCCCGGGGATGTGGCCGGTCTCGTACAGCAGGACGTCTTCATCGGATTCGACCACCACGAGATTGCCGCCGTCGAGGGCCCCGTCCTCGATCGCCGTGGCCAGCCATTCCGTGGACACCAGGCGGTCAGGGTGGGCGTAGGCGGCGAATTTCTCGTTCTGCTCAACGGGGTAGGACATTGCGATGGCCTTTCACTGGAACGGTCAGGAGGCCGGGCGCGGAAAACTGTGCGCGGCGCCGGGCCTGTAACAACACTAGTCACGGGCCGGCGGGAATGCTCCACCGGGTTCACACGGGGAAATGTGGTTTTCCTCACGCCGGCCGCGGGTCCGCACGCGCGCAGGCGGGCCGGGCAGGCTTTGCCGGTATTCTTGCTGGGGACAAGAGACCAGCAGAACGGACCACCTTGGTACAGATCGAACAGCTCGCCGCCCGTACGCCGGCAGTTTCCGTGGATGAACTCCTCAATGGGTTCTATCCGTCGCCGCGGTTCGGTGAGGTGTCGTTTTCCAGCTACCGCCCCGATCCCGCCCAGCCCAGCCAGGCCCATGCGGTCCATGCGCTGCAGCATTTTGCGGCGGGCGTGGGCGCACGCGACGGCGACGGCCTGTTCAAGCGGCTCTTCGGCAAGAAGGACACTTCCCGGGCCGGGATCTACCTCGACGGCGGATTCGGCGTGGGCAAGACCCACCTGCTGGCTTCGCTGTGGCACGCCGCCCCTGGACCCAAGGCCTTCGGCACGTTCGTCGAATACACCAACCTCGTCGGTGCGCTGTCCTTCCGCAAGACCGTAGAGGCCCTGAGCCACTACAAGCTGGTCTGCATCGATGAATTTGAGCTCGATGATCCGGGCGACACTGTGCTCATGTCCCGGCTCATGCGTGAACTCGCTGACGCCGGCGTGAAGCTTGCCGCCACATCGAACACGCTGCCGGGGTCGCTCGGGGACGGGCGCTTCGCCGCCGTCGACTTCGCCCGCGAAATCCAGGTGCTGGCGGACCAGTTCGACGTCGTGCGGATCGACGGCGAGGACTTCCGCCACCGTGGCCTCCCGGCCGCGCCCGCGCCGCTGCGCAATGATGACCTGACCCACCAGATGCATGCCGAGTTCGACGGCAAGACCGTGGCCCGCGATGAGTTCAGCACCTTGATCAACCACCTGGCCGGCGTGCACCCGAGCCGCTACCGCCAGCTGCTTGAGGGGATCGAGGGCGTCGTCTGGAAGAACGTGCACACGATTACCGAGCAGGCCGTTGCGCTGCGCTTTGTGGTGCTGGCGGACCGGTTGTACGACAAGGACGTGCCCATCCTTGCCAGCGGTGTGCCGTTCGACCAGCTGTTCACCGAGGAAATGATGACCGGCGGGTACATGAAGAAGTACTTCCGCGCCGTCTCCAGGCTCACCGCGCTGGCCCGCGAGGGCCAAAACCACGAACCGTCCTAGCCCAGCCCCCTCCAACGACAACGCGGGGTCACATAGCGCCCATCCTGACGCACGGGATGGACGCGATGTGACCCCGCGTTGCTTCGTTAAGCGAAGCCGTGCGACGTGCTGCTAATGCCAGAGGCGCCGTTAAATGCCGGAGGTGCCGGCGCCGCCTCTCGGCGGGACCGGCACCTCGCTGACGGATCTGGGTCAGAGGCCTGGCTGGCGGGGTTCCCCGGCTACGGGGGGCTCACCGGCTGCGGGAGTCTGATCGGCGACCGGGGCCGGGTTCGGCCGGTCGTTCGCCTTGTCCACGAAGTCGGAAGCGCCTCGCTGCACGGCATCGATCTTGTCGGCGTGCTTTCCGCCGGTCTTGGAGTCGACGAAGTCGCCTGCCTTTTCGATGCCGCCCTTGATGGCTTCTTCGTTGCCACCAATAACTTGCTGAGCCTTGCCCTTTAGATCGTCAAGTAAACCCACGGGCACCTCCCTTCGGTCGCGGAGCCAGATCGCTCCTAGCGTTCTCTACCCTAGCGGGAGGTGGCGGGGGTGCCAAGGGTGTCCGCCCAGAGGATAAAAGATGGAAGGCCAGGTGCACAGGGTAGAAGGGCCCGGAGTACACCAATCCGCAGTGCACGAACGAAGTACACAAAGAGGAACACAAAAAAGAGCGGCTCCGGGGGAGCTGCTCTTGTGGTGGGCGATACTGGGATCGAACCAGTGACCTCTTCCGTGTCAGGGAAGCGCGCTACCGCTGCGCCAATCGCCCGCAACCGGAAGGATCCGGAGTGGAGTTGTAATGAAGAGAGCGGACGACGAGATTCGAACTCGCGACATCCACCTTGGCAAGGTGGTGCTCTACCAGCTGAGCTACGTCCGCATTTAGTCCATGCCGGCTGGGCCGGTGGTACTGCATCAAGCAAGTTGCCTTGCTCTGGTGGGCGATACTGGGATCGAACCAGTGACCTCTTCCGTGTCAGGGAAGCGCGCTACCGCTGCGCCAATCGCCCCTTGCATCCGATCGAAACCGGAAACCAGGGTTTTCACCGAGGTGGGTACGGGATTCGAACCCGTGTATACGGCTTTGCAGGCCGCTGCCTCGCCTCTCGGCCAACCCACCGTGTAGACAGGATTCCGAAGAACCTTTGCCGTGACAGTGTCCTGCGAGCGGACGACGAGATTCGAACTCGCGACATCCACCTTGGCAAGGTGGTGCTCTACCAGCTGAGCTACGTCCGCATTGTTGGTGTGCATTTCCTTGCCGCATTCGGCATTTCCTCGCGTTCCAACGAGTAAGAACTCTATAGGAGGTTCTGGGAATCTACAAATCGAGGCACGTCTACCCATGTTCCATGGCCCTACTTCCCCGAGTTCTAGGGGATTTTTCTAATTACAGCGCTGTAATTTGCGGCCGTCTCAAGCGGTGGCCCGAAGCGGTGCAGGGGCTATTCCCGGGACCACTGCCTGGGAGGAGTGGAAGGGCCGGTGGAGGATTGGTGGACATCACCCGCGCACGGGCCTGTTGCGGGGGAGCGTTGGCCACGGATCCGCGGCGCGGCCGGGTTCCCCGGGCCGATTTCTAAAATCCGCCCGGGTGGGCTAGCATTCAATGTCGTTAGGGCGATTGGCGCAGTGGTAGCGCGCTTCGTTCACACCGAAGAGGTCACTGGTTCGAACCCAGTATCGCCCACTAACGAAATGGTCTGTTCCGCTGACTCAGCGGGGCAGGCCATTTTGCTTTTCATCGTTGTCTGACCCCCGTGAAAGAGTCTTCATATGACCGCTCCACTCCTCGCCCACGCCACGGACTATGGCCGCATGTACGCCCGCTCCACGTCCGCACAGTTCTCCGTCCCTTCCATCACCACGGTGATCGGCCAGCAGCCACACGGGCTGGATGGCTGGTTCGGGTACATGGGCGCGAATAGCCTGGCCCAGGATCCCGAGCTCCCCGGCATCTTGGGGAGCCCGGCCAAACTGCGCCAGGCGGTCAGCCGGGCAGCCAAGGCGGCGGAGTCGTACCGGGACGATGCCGCCAAGCGCGGCGACCGGGTCCACAACTACTGCGAGCAGGTTGCGCTGCGCGCGCTCGGCCGGCCGCACCAGATGAAGGAAACACGGGAGGCGCTGGCCGCCAACGGCGAGGAAGCCTTCGCGGCACGCTTCGACGAATGGTGGGAGCTCTTCGACGTTGAACCCATCGCCCCGGAAATTACGGTGTGGAACAAGACGGTCGGCTATGCCGGCACCCTGGACCTCGTGGCACGGATCAACGGCAGGACCTGTCTTATCGACTACAAGACCAAGGGCACCAGCCGGGACGGCACCGTCAAACCCCTGGATGACAAAGTCGTCATGCAGCTCGTGGCGGGCATGAAGGCGGAGGAAAGCCTCGTGGATCCCGTGGCGGGGGAATGGGAGGCCTGGCAGCACGGCGAGTCCCCGATTCTCCTGGCCGTGGCGGTCGGCGAGACCGAGGTCCGTCCGCAGCGGGCCAACCCCGAGGTCCTGAAGCACCACTGGTGGAAATTCTGTGCGCTGCGCCGCGTGTGGGAAATGTCCGCCGACACGGCGACCGCCGGAGCAGCACTGCTCCCGCTGGCGCCGCCCGTGAAGCGCTGAACAGAAGCGCTGGACGGAAGCGCTGAATCGGCATCCAGAGCAGAAGCCGGGCAGCTGCAACTAAACTGGACTGGATCCCTAGCCGCCCACCGTGAGGACAGATTGCACATGGCCATTTTGAATATCCGCATCATCGGGGATCCTGTGCTGCGCACAGTCGCCGATCCCGTGACGGAATTCGGGCCTGAACTGGCAAAGCTCGTCGCCGACATGACCGAAACCATGGAGGATGTCGAGGGCGCCGGCCTGGCCGCGCCCCAGGTCGGTGTGAGCCTGCGCGTCTTCACCTACCGGATCGGCGGCGTCGAGGGCCACATCGTCAACCCCGTGCTGGAAAACAGCGAGGACTTCCAGCCGGACCAGGTCGAGGGGTGCCTGTCGATCCCGGGCCTGGGCTTCCCCGTCCGCCGCTACCGCCATACCCGGGTGACCGGCGTAGACCTGCATGGCAACCCCGTCACCGTCGAGGGCGAGGACATGCTGGCGCGCTGCTTCCAGCACGAGACCGACCACCTGGACGGGATCCTCTACACCGACCGGCTCGAGGGCGAGGACCGTAAGGCCGCCCTGCGCGCCATCCGCAATGCCAACTACGACGCCATCACGGAACAGACAACCACCAAGCGCGCGAAGAGCGTCGGGACGAGCTTTGGCGGGTCCAGCTTCGGAATCACCCCGTGAGGGTTCTCTTCGCGGGGACCCCTGCCGTCGCCGTGCCGTCCCTCGACGCGCTTGTTGACGCCGGGTTCGACGTCGTCGCTGTCCTCACCCGCCCGGACGCACCGCTGGGACGCAAACGCGTCCTGACGCCGTCGCCCGTGGCCGCCAGGGCCGCAGAGCTCGGCATCGAGATTATCCACGCCGCCAAAGTCGATGCAGGGGTCACCGCCCGCATTGCCGCCGCAGCACCGGACGTCGCGGCGATCGTTGCCTACGGCGGCCTGATTCCCCGTGCGGCCCTCGCTGTTCCACGCCACGGCTGGGTGAACCTGCACTTCTCGCTGCTGCCGGCCTGGCGCGGCGCAGCCCCCGTGCAGCGCGCCGTCATCGCCGGCGACGACGTCACCGGTGCCGTCACCTTCCGCCTGGAGGAGGGGCTGGACACCGGCCCGGTCTTCGGGACCCTCACCGAGACCGTGCACCCCGCCGATACCGCCGGGGCACTGCTCGAACGGCTCTCCCACAGTGGCGCGGTCCTGCTGGCCCAGACCCTGTCCGCGATCGACGCCGGCAACGCCGTCGCGCTGCCGCAGCAGGGCGATGTCAGCCTGGCACCCAAACTTAGCCTCGAGGACGGCCGGCTCGACTGGCAGCAGCCCGCCCTGGCGATCGGCCGCCGTGCCCGCGGCGTCACCCCGGAGCCGGGCGCCTGGACCCTGCTGGAGGGCCAGCGGATCAAACTGGAACCGGTCCTGCCGGCCGCGGACTCAGCCGCGCTCCGGCCCGGAAAGCTGGCCATGGACGGGAAACGGGTCCTCGTTGGTACGGGATCGCACCCGGTGGAATTGACGCGGGTCCAGCCCGCGGGCAAGAAAATGATGGCCGCCGCTGATTGGGCGCGTGGGCAGGCAACACTTGAAAGCGTGGTATTCGAATGAGCGGTTCCGGGACCAGCGGCAGCAGCCGAGGCAGTGGCCAGGGCGCCGGGGGCGGCAGCCGGCGGAATGCCCAGGGCCGGGAACGCAACCGCGGCCCGCAGCGCGGCTTCACCGAGAGCGCCCCATCCCAGCGGACCCGCCGCGCCGATCCGGCCCGGCTGGTTGCCTTTGAGGTCCTCCGCGCCGTGGCCGCCGAGGACGCCTACGCGAACCTGGTGCTCCCGGCCCGGATCCGGCACCACGGGCTGGACAAGCGCGACGCCGGTTTCGCCACCGAGCTCAGCTACGGCGCCCTCCGTGGCCAGGGCACGTATGACGCCATCCTCGCCCGCTGCGTGGACCGGCCGCTGGACGAACTGGATCCCGCGATCCTCGATGCCCTGCGGATCGGGGTGCACCAGTTGCTCGCCATGCGCGTGCCCGCCCACGCCGCCCTGGACCAGACGGTGGGGCTGGCCCGCGCCGTGATCGGGGCCGGGCCCTCGGCACTGATCAATGCCGTCCTGCGCAAAGTCTCCGCCCGCACCCTCGATGAGTGGCTCGACCTGCTGCTCAGCACCGAGACCGATGCCACCCGGATCGCGTCCATCCGCTACGCCCACCCTGAATGGATCGTCCGCGCGCTCCGCCAGTCGCTCGTGGTCCACGGCCGGCCGGCTGCTGAGATTGACGAGCTGCTCGAAGCGGACAACGCCGCGCCCGTGGTGAACCTCGTGGCACTGCCGGGAGTGGGCAGCCTGGACGAGGCCCTGGAAAGCGGAGCCACGCCGGGTGAGCTCGTCGAGGGATCCGCGCTCTCCAGCGGCGGGGACCTTGGCCGGCTCGCCTCGGTCCGTGACGGAAGCACCCGTGTCCAGGACGTCGGCTCGCAGCTTGTGGCCCGCGCCATGGCCGCCGTCGATCTCGGTACAAACCCCAGCACGGCCGCCGGCGCCGAAGCCGGGACGGACAGCGGGGACGCGGGGGAGCGCTGGCTGGATCTCTGTGCCGGCCCCGGCGGCAAGGCCGCCCTGCTCGGCGCCCTGGCCCGGCAGCGGGGCGCCCACCTGCTGGCCAACGAATCCGCCCCGCACCGGGCCAAACTCGTGCGCCAGGCCCTGTCCGCGGTCCCGAGGGAGGCCTGGGAGGTCAGGACCGGGGACGGCCGGGACATCGGCGCCGAGCAGCCGGAGTCCTTCGACCGTGTCCTGGTCGATGTCCCGTGCACCGGCCTGGGGGCCCTGCGCCGGCGCCCGGAGTCACGCTGGCGGCGCACGCCCAAGGACCTCGTGGACCTTGGCCCGCTGCAGCGCCAGCTGCTCAAATCCGCGATCGACGCCGTCAAGCCCGGCGGCGTGGTGGCGTACGTGACATGTTCGCCGCACCCGGCAGAGACCACCGCCGTCGTCAGTGATGCCCTGCGCAAGCGCGAGGACCTCGAACTCCTCGACGCCGGCGCCGTGCTGGACAGCGTCAGCCTCACCGGCCACCTCGAGGCCGGGCACGAGCTCACCGCCCAGCTTTGGCCGCACGTGCACCAGACGGACGCCATGTTCCTGGCGCTGATTCGCAAGTTGGCCTGAGTTTCGCTGATACTGGGGCACTGCCAGCTAAAAACGATCCAGCTAAGTACGAACGAGAAGGAAATCCATGGCCCAGTGCTGCATCAACCCGAGCATCCTTTCGGCTGACTTCGTCAATCTTGAGGCCGAACTGCGCCGTATCAGCAATGCCGATGCGGTGCATGTGGACGTCATGGACAACCACTTCGTGCCCAACCTGACCATCGGGCTGCCCGTGGTGCAGCGCATCCAGGCCGTCAGCCCGGTGCCGCTGGACGCACACCTGATGATCGCCGACGCGGACCGCTGGGCGCCGGGCTTCGCCGACGCCGGGGTGGCCTCGGTGACGTTCCACGCCGAAGCCTCGATCGCGCCGATCAAATTGGCGCGGGAACTGCGCGCCCGCGGGGCCAAAGCAGGCATGGCGCTGCGTCCGGGCACCGCCGTGGAGCCCTATCTGGACATGCTCCCGGAACTGGACCTGCTCTTGATCATGACGGTGGAGCCAGGCTTCGGCGGGCAGTCTTTCCTTGACCTGACACTGCCCAAGATACGACGGGCCCGGGCCGCCATTGACGGTTCCGGCGCCGCAGTGGCACTGCAGGTGGACGGCGGCATCACCGAGGAGACGATCGTGCGCGCCGCAGAGGCGGGGGCGAACGTTTTTGTTGCGGGGTCAGCCGTCTACGGCGCCGCGGATCCGGCGGAGGCCGTCGAAAGGCTCCGGGCGGCCGGGTCCCGCTGACGCGCCGGTCCCGGCAGCGGACCGGCAGGGAAATGCTGCGAAGATGACGCCGGGCGTAACATCGGCGTCCGGGGAATAGCCCGGGCAGGCCCGCAGTTGTGTCAGAATAACAACACACATACGTGCTCCGGGGTCGGTGTAAGTCCGAACCGGCGGTGACAGTCCGCGACCCGCGCGCCAGCGCCTACCTTCGGGAAGGATGCCGGCAAACGGTTGAACCGGTGAAATTCCGGTACCGACAGTTAAAGTCTGGATGAGAGAAGCACGTACAGCTGTTACTGCGGCGCCCCGACGGCGCCGCATAATTGCGCTGTCGTATACCCCCGGAGCCATCGCGGTTCTTGAGGGAAGGAACGACACACGCATGGACCCCTTGCGATGGCTCTTCGAAGCGCAGATCCCGGTAGGCGGATCTGTCCTGATTCTTCGTGAAGTGCTAGGCAACATCTTTGGCCTCGCCAGCGCCTTTGGCGGCATGCGCCGCCGGGTCTGGGCATGGCCCGTCGGCATCGCCGGCAACTTACTGCTCCTGACGGTCTTCCTGGGCAACGTCTTCGGTTCCGCCACGCCCGCCACGCTGTGGGGCCAGGCCGGACGCCAGGTCATGTTCATCGGCGTCGCCCTCTACGGCTGGTACCGCTGGCAGCAGGGCAGGCAGCCAGCCAGCAGCGGGGCGGTCCTCGCGCCGCGCTGGGCCAGCAACCGGACCCGGGTGATTCTGGCTCTCAGCCTCGTGGCCGGCACCATGGCGCTTACCCCGGTCTTCGACTCCCTCGGCTCCTACCCGCCGGTCTGGGCCGACGCGTGGACGTTCATGGGCTCGCTGCTGGCGACTTACGGGATGGCGCGCGGCTGGACGGAGTTCTGGCTCATCTGGGTGGCGGTGGACATCGTCGGTGTGCCACTGCTGTTCAGCGCGGGCTACTACGCCAGCGCCGTCATGTACCTCTTCTACGGCTTCTTCACCCTGGCCGGGTTCTTTGTCTGGTGGCGTGCCTCGAAGCTGGCGAACCGGCCGGCCACGGTCGAAACCGCATCCCTTGACCCGCTGGTGGCCAGGTGAGCGCCCCCAACAGCGCCGGCGTGAGCGCCGGATCCAGCGCGGCCCCGCGCGGCACCGCTTCGTTCAGCACCGCCCCGCGCGGCACCGTCCCGTTCGGCGCGGCCCCGTTCAGCGCAGCCCCGTTCAGCGCAGCCGAAAACGCTGCGATGCAGGCCGCCCTGGCCGCCGCGGCGCGGGGCCCGCGGGGCGCCAACCCGCTCGTGGGAGCCGTCGTTGTCGGGGCCGACGGGACGCACCTCGCCACCGGATACCACCGCGGAGCAGGGACTGCCCATGCCGAGGCTGACGCGATCGGCCAGGCGAAGGCGGCGGGCCGGGACCTCCGCGGCGCGGCGATCGTCGTGACGCTGGAGCCCTGCAACCACTGCGGGCGCACCGGGCCCTGCGCGCAGGCGATCATCGACGCCGGCATCACCGACGTCATCTACGCCGTCGACGATCCCCACGACCCGGCCGCCGGCGGAGCCGTGACGCTCCGCGCCGCGGGCGTCCGCGTCCGCTCCGGGCTGGCAGCCGATGCGGCGCTGGACCTGAACCGGCGCTGGTTCGACGCCGTCGCCGCCAAACGGCCCTTCGTCACCCTGCATATCGCCCAGACCCTCGACAGCCGCATCGCCGCCAGCGACGGCACGAGCCAGTGGATCTCCAGCCCGGAATCGCTCGCGGACAACCACGCCCTGCGCGGCCGGATTGACGCCATCCTGGTGGGCACCCAGACGGTCCTGATCGACAACCCCCGGCTCACCGCCCGGAACACCGCGGGCGAACCGGCCGGCAAACAGCCGCTGCGCGCCGTCATGGGGTACCGGGGCATCCCCGACGACGCCGCCATCCACGGAGCCGACGGCA
The DNA here is from genome assembly GCF_056405215.1 of Arthrobacter sp. P1_H7. NCBI lineage: Bacteria > Bacillati > Actinomycetota > Actinomycetes > Micrococcales > Micrococcaceae > Arthrobacter > Arthrobacter sp. P1_H7. Next base: position 40,590 of record NZ_JBFUCO010000014.1, read on the forward strand.
ACGTCCTGCACCTGGCCACCCGCGACCCGCGCGAGGCCCTGGACGAGCTGTTCGCACGCGGCGTCCGGCACCTCATGGTCGAGGGCGGCTCCCGGATCCTGAGCGCTTTCCTGGCCGCCGGCCTGGTCGACGAACTCATCGTCTACCTGGCGCCGACACTGCTTGGCTCCGGCACCGCCGCCCTGGACGACCTCGGCATCACTACCTTGGCCGATGCCCAGCACTGGGAATGGGACCCGGCATCCGGCGGCGCCGTCCAGGTCCTCGGCCGCGACCTCCGGCTGCATCTTCGACCGGCTGCCCCGGCCGCCACCCCTACTTCATCCGATACAACCCCGCACCGCACCGGCGCGGACACCGCCGCAGGAGGCAATTGATGTTTACCGGAATTATCGCCGAGCAGGGGAAGGTGCTGTCCGTTGAACGCAACGGGGACAGCAGCGCCACCGTTCGGCTCCACGCGCCCGGCACCACGGATGGCCTCGCCCTGGGTGGTTCCATTGCAGTCAACGGCGTCTGCCTCACCGCCACGCAGATCGACGGCAGGGACTTCAGCGTCGACGTCATGGGCGAGACGCTCAACCGCAGCACCATCGGAGAACTCACTGCGGGCGATCCCGTCAACCTGGAACGCTGCGTCCCCGCCGGGGGACGGCTGGACGGCCACGTGGTGCAGGGACATGTCGACGGCGTCGGCCAGCTCGTGGAGCGTGAAGGGCTTGGCAACTGGGACCGGCTCCGGTTCTCGGTGCCGGCCGGGCTGGCCCGGTACATCGCCGAAAAGGGATCCATCGCCGTCGACGGCGTCTCCCTCACCGTCACGACAGTCAGCCCGGCCAACGACCCGGCGCCCTGGTTTGAAGTGGGGCTGATCCCCACCACCCTGGCCGAGACCGGCCTGGGCCAAAAAACGCTCGGCAGCCACGTAAACCTCGAGGTCGATGTCCTGGCGAAGTACACCGAACGCCTGCTGTCCTTTGCCGGCGGTACGTCGCCCGCCGCGCACCGGGCGGCCGAAGGTTCCGCCGGAGAAGCCGCCCGCACGGACAGGCCCGCGAAATGAGCCGGGTCAAGGACCAGCCCGGCCACGACCTGGCCGACGTGCTCCCCGCTGCCGGCACCGGCACCGGGCGTGCTGGCCTCGATCCGATCGAGGACGCCATCAGCGCCATGGCAGCCGGGCGCCCCGTCCTGGTGGTGGACAACGAGGACCGCGAGAACGAAGGCGACATCATTTTCGCCGCCGAGCACGCCACCCCGGCGCTGATGGGCTGGACAGTCCGCTACAGCTCCGGAGTGATCTGCGTGCCGCTCGACGCCGACCGGGCCGACGCCCTGGCCCTGCCGCCCATGGTGGCAATCAACGAAGACGCCAAGGGCACCGCCTACACCGTGTCCTGCGACGCCGCCGTGGGTGTCAGCACCGGAATTTCCGCCACGGACCGCGCCCTGACGGCCCGGATCCTGGCCGACCCGCAAAGCCGGCCAAATTCATTGACCCGCCCCGGGCATGTTTTTCCCCTCCGCGCCGTTAAGGGGGGAGTGCGGGAACGTCCCGGCCACACCGAGGCGGCCGTGGACCTGTGCCGGCTGGCGGGCCTGGAGCCCGTGGGCGTGATTGCAGAGCTTGTGTACGACAACGGAGAAATGATGCGGCTGGACGGATTGCGCGGCTTCGCCATCGAGCATGGCTGCCCCCTGATTTCGATTGCGGATCTGGTGGCGTACCTTGAAGCGGGACAGCACGGCAGCCACACAGCGGATCCTGTCTGATGGAGGAGAAATAGTGACGACTTCGGAGACCCAAGAAGAGACGGACATGGCCCGTCAACCGCATCCGGTCAGCGCAGGACCCATTGTCCAGCTGCCCACCGCCTTTGGCGATTTCGTGGCTCAGGCCTGGACCGACCTGGCCACCGGCGCGGAACACCTGGCGGTCAGTTCACCGATGGCCCCGGTTGACGGGCAGGCGCCGCTTGTCCGCCTCCATTCGGAATGCCTGACGGGCGATGTGTTTGGTTCCTACCGCTGTGACTGCGGCGAGCAGTTGGCCTATGCCCTCGAGCTGATCAACGAACTCGGCGGCACCCTGCTGTACCTGCGCGGCCAGGAGGGCCGCGGGATCGGCCTGGCGAACAAGATGAAGGCCTACGCGCTGCAGGAGGCCGGGTTTGACACCGTGGAGGCCAACGAGCAGCTCGGGCTGCCGGTCGACGCGCGCTGCTACAAGGCCGCGGCCCAGATCCTCGCGGAAATGGGTCTTCACGAGATCCGGCTGCTGAGCAACAACCCGGACAAGCAGGACCGGCTCGCGCAGGCAGGCGTCAAGGTAGTGGAGATGGTCCCCACGGAGGTCCCCTCCCGGGAGCAGAACATCCGCTACCTGCAGACGAAGAAGGACCGGATGGACCACCGCCTGGTCCTGGACGGTGAACCCGCTCCGGCGGTCGGCCTCTCCGGATTCGAGCACGACCAGGACTGACCGGCAGCAGCACAACCACCAGACACAACAGCAAGGAATACCCCATGAGCGGCCACGGCGCCCCCCAGATCGACCTCAGCACCTTCAAGCCCGAGGAAACCTCACGGCTCAAACTGGCCATTGTGGCCGCGAGCTGGCACACCCAGATCATGGACGGCCTCCTCGACGGCGCCCTGCGCGCCGCGAAGGACGCCGGCATCAATGAGCCGACCGTCCTGCGTGTGCCGGGCACATTTGAGCTCCCGGTCGCGGCCGCCCGGCTGGCACCGCACTTCGACGCCGTCGTGGCGCTCGGCGTCGTCATCCGGGGCGGTACTCCGCACTTCGAATATGTCTGCGAGGCGGCCACCCTGGGCCTGACCGAGGTCAGCGTCCGCACCGGCGTCCCCGTGGGCTTCGGCGTGCTGACGTGCGACACCGAACAGCAGGGGATCGACCGGGCCGGCTTGCCCGGATCCACCGAGGACAAGGGGCACGAGGCCGTTACCGCTGCCCTGGCCACGGCAGTGACGCTCAAGCAGTTCGGCTGAGCCGCCACGCTGCAGCTTTTGCCGGCGCGGGCTCCACCCTGGCCGCCCGCGCCGGCTGTATTGACTGTGATGGCTGTGCTGGATATGTATTGCCTCACACCTTCGCCGTCATGCAACGCCGCGGCGGGCGTTCCCGTGCCGGAAGCAAGTAGGCTTGGGGGCGTGAAGAATTTCGAGTCGCTGTTCGCAGAACTGAGTGAAAAGGCAGCCGTCCGCCCGGAGGGCTCCCGCACCGTCGCCGAACTGGATTCCGGAGTCCATGGCATCGGCAAGAAGGTCGTGGAGGAAGCAGCCGAGGTTTGGATGGCTGCCGAGTATGAATCCGATGAGGCCGCCGCCGAGGAAATTTCCCAGCTGCTGTACCACCTGCAGGTTCTGATGCTCGCCAAAGGACTCACCCTGGAAGACGTCTACAAGCATCTGTAGCCGCGCCCGCACCGGACACCGCCATGACCTAGCTGGCGGATCCCGTGCACTGCGTGGCCGATGTGCCCCAACAGAGACTTCCAACCCAAGAGAGACTTTTTCCCATGCTTAGAGTTGCCGTCCCGAATAAGGGATCCCTGTCCGAAGCCGCCTCGGCCATGCTTGCCGAGGCCGGCTACCGCCAGCGCCGCGACACCCGCGAGCTCGTCATGGTGGACCCGGACAACGACATTGAGTTTTTCTTCCTGCGCCCGCGCGACATTGCCGTGTATGTCGGCCAGGGAACGCTCGACGTCGGCATCACCGGCCGCGACCTCCTGCTCGACGCCGAGGTCGAGGCCGAGGAGCTGCTGCCGCTGGGCTTCGCCGCATCCACCTTCCGCTTCGCCGGCCCGGTGGGCGATTTCACCACGATCGACCAGCTTGAGGGCAAGCGCCTCGCCACGAGCTACGACGGGCTGCTGCGCGGCTACCTGGCCGAGCGCGGCATCAAGGCCAAGGTGGTCCGCCTCGACGGTGCCGTGGAATCCTCCGTCCGCCTCGGCGTCGCGGACGCGATTGCCGACGTCGTCGAGACCGGCACCACGCTCAAAGCCGCCGGCATGGAAATCTTCGGCGAGCCGATCCTGAATTCCGAGTCGGTGCTGATCGGCCGCAAGGGCGAGCAGAACCCGGCAACGGAAGTGCTGATCCGCCGGCTCCAGGGCGTCCTGGTGGCCCGGCAGTACGTGATGATGGACTACGACATCCGCAAGGAGCTCGTGGAGCAAGCCGCCGGGCTCACCCCGGGCCTGGAGTCGCCCACCGTGTCGCCGCTGCGCGATTCGGACTGGGTGGCCGTCCGCTCGATGGTGCCCAAGCGGGAAACCAACCGGATCATGGACGAGCTGTACGACCTCGGCGCCCGCGCCATCCTGGTCAGCAGCATCCACGCCTGCCGCATCTAGGCGCCACACCCGCCGAGTTCCACCAGCAATTCCCCTCCGTCAATAAACCTCCGTCAATACCTAGGAGAAGTCATGACTGTTGCCGTGCGCGTCATCCCGTGCCTCGACGTCGATGCCGGCCGCGTGGTCAAGGGCATCAACTTTGAGGGCCTCCGCGACGCCGGGGACCCGGTGGAACTGGCGCACCGGTACGACAACAGCGGCGCCGATGAGCTGACGTTCCTTGACGTCACGGCGTCCTCCGGCAACCGGGAGACCACGTTCGACGTCGTCCGCCGCACCGCCGAGGAAGTCTTCATCCCGCTGACGGTCGGCGGCGGCGTCCGCGGCGTGGCCGAGGTGGACAAGCTCCTGCGCTGCGGCGCGGACAAGGCCGCCATCAACACCGCAGCCGTGGCCCGGCCGGACGTGATCGACGAGATCACCCGGCACTTTGGTTCCCAGGTCCTGGTGCTCTCCCTCGACGCGAGGCGCACCCGTCCGGGCTCGCAGCCCACGCCGTCAGGCTTCGAGGTCACTACGCACGGCGGACGGCAGGGGACCGGAATCGACGCGATCGCCTGGGCACGGGAAGCGGCCGACCGCGGAGTGGGTGAAATCCTGCTGAACTCGATCGACGCCGACGGCACCAAGGACGGCTTCGATCTGGAACTCATCCGCCTGGCGCGGGCGGGGGTCAAGGTCCCGCTCATCGCCTCCGGCGGCGCCGGCAAGCCGGAGCATTTCCCGCCGGCCGTGGCAGCAGGCGCCGACGCCGTCCTCGCGGCCTCGGTCTTCCACTTCGGCCCGCTGGACATGATTGCGCAGGTCAAGGCCGCGATCCGGGACGCAGGCTTCGAAGTCCGCTAGTCCCCACCCGCCCCCTCAAAACCAACGCGGGGTCACTTGGCGCCCGTCCCGAAGGGGATTATGGGCGGTAAGTGACCCCGCGTTGCTTTATTTGCGTTGGTGGGAGTTAGAGGCCGACTTCGGCGGACTGCAGGAGCGCGACGGCGTCCGGCTGGCCTTCGAAGGTCACGAGGGCGTGGCGGGTGCGGCCGTGGGCGTGCATGAGCAGCTCGCCCGGTTCGCCGACGATGGCCACGGACACGGGGGCGCGTTTGGCGACGTGCCGCGGACCCGAGGGGCTCACCAGCACAATGCCCAGGTCCACGCCGCGGTACAGGATCGCGGCGCGCTTGACGAGCTCAGCCCACAGCGCGTCCGAGTAGGCCTGGTCCAGTGCCCGCGGGGCCCAGCGGTCCACGGCGCGGCGGACGTCCTCGGTGTGCACGAAGTACTCGATCAGGTTGGAGCTTTCGTCCAGGGCCTTGATCCGCAGCGGGGACAGCGCCGGGGGACCGGAACGGAAGTCGTTGACCAGTTTGGCGTAGTCCTCGGTGGTCTTCAGCGTGCCCGCCAGTTCGGCCGTCGCCTGGTCCGAGGCCTTGGACAGGCGCTTGATCAGCAGGCCCAGTCCGACGGCGATTTTCCGCTCGCGCAGGTACAAGTGCGCGGCAAGATCGCGGGTGAGCCAACCTGTGCAGAGCGTGGCGGCATCAGGGCCGGCCGCCAGCAGGGTTTCGGCCAGGACTTCTCGGGACGGTTCGACGAAATGCATCACTTGTGAAACTAGCACGAGACGGCCGTGCGTGGGCACAGGAATCGCCGCCGCAACCGCGCCCGCCGGCGCCATCCGGTGCCGGACCGCGGCGGGCGGCCCGATTGGCGACCCAGTGTTAAGCGGCGGGACCTGCCCGCAGGCCGGTGACCGGCCCGAAGGCACTAGACTTGATCTGATGTCTGAGCAGCCCGCCTCCGCCCCCAGCCCCATCAACGGCAGCCCCATCAGCGGCAGCGCCGTCGATGGCAGCCCCGTCAGCGGCAGCCCCCTTCCGGCCGGACTGGCGGACGCCCTCAAACGCGACAGCGCCGGCCTGGTGGCCGCCATCGTCCAGCAATTCGACACCCACGAGGTGCTGATGCTGGGCTGGATGGACGACGAGGCGCTGCACCGCACCCTGACCAGCGGACGCGTGACGTTCTATTCGCGCTCCCGCCAGGAATACTGGCGCAAAGGAGACACCTCCGGGCACGTGCAATGGGTCAAGTCGCTCGCCATGGACTGCGACGGCGATGCACTGCTGGTCCGGGTCGACCAGGTCGGCGCGGCGTGCCACACCGGAACCCGGACCTGCTTCGACGGCCGCGAGCTCGACGCCGTCGTCGGCCACGGAGGCTAGGCGCCCCCGGCAAACAGGCAGAGCGCCCCGGCGCTTCCACAGCTTCACGAACCGGACCCCACGCAGGATCCCTCGACCGGATCCGGTGACAGGTCCACCTAAAGAACAGGCGGAAAGCACAGCCATGCAGGACCTTGGAATCATCAGCCCCGGCCTCGAAGAGTTCCGCGAACTCGCAGGCCACAGCCGAGTCATCCCCGTCCGGCTCAAGGTGCTGGCTGACGCCGAAACCCCGATCGGGCTCTACCGCAAGCTCGCTCACGGCCAGCCCGGAACGTTCCTGATGGAATCGGCGGCCGTCGGAGGCGCCTGGTCCCGCTACTCCTTCATCGGCTCCCGCTCCCGCGCCACACTGACCACCAAGGACGGCAGCGCGCACTGGCTGGGCGAGCCCCCTGTCGGTGTGCCCCTGGACGGCAACCCCGTGGACGCCATCCGCGACACCGTCGCCGCGCTGCGCACCGAGCGCTTCGACGGCCTCCCGCCGTTCACCTCCGGCCTGGTCGGGTTCCTGGGCTGGGAAACCGTCCGGCACTGGGAGAAACTGACCAGCCCGCCGGAGGACGACCTCCAACTGCCGGAAATGGCCCTCAACCTGGTCACGGACATGGCGGTCCACGACAACATGGACGGCACCGTCCTGCTGATCGCCAACGCCATCAACTTCGACAACAGCACCGAACGGGTCGACGATGCCTGGCATGACGCCGTCGCCCGCGTCAAAGCCCTGCTCGAAAAAATCAGCCGCCCCGTGGAGCAGCCCGTCTCCGTGCTGGCAACGGCCGCCCTCGATTTCGCGTCGAGCGTGCAGGAACGCTGGGACGAAACCGAGTACCTGGCCGCCCTGGACCGCGGCAAGGAGGCGATCGTGGACGGTGAGGTCTTTCAGGTGGTGATCTCCCGCCGCTTCGAAATGGAGTGCGGCGCCGACCCCCTCGACGTGTACCGGGTCCTGCGGAACACCAACCCGAGTCCCTACATGTACCTCTTCAGCTTCGAGGACGCCGCCGGCCGGGAATACACGATCGTCGGCTCCTCGCCGGAGGCCCTCGTCACCGTGACCGGGCACGAGGTCATCACCCACCCCATCGCCGGCTCACGCCCGCGCGGCAAGACGGTGGAGGCGGATAAGGCCCTGGCTGAGGAGCTGCTGGCGGACGAGAAGGAACGCGCCGAGCACCTGATGCTGGTCGACCTGTCCCGCAACGACCTCTCCAAGGTCTGCGTGGCAGGATCCGTCGACGTCACCCAATTCATGGAAGTGGAGCGCTTCAGCCACATCATGCACCTGGTATCTACCGTGGTTGGAGAACTCGCCCCGGCCGCCAAGGCCTACGACGTCCTCAAGGCCACGTTCCCGGCCGGCACCCTCTCCGGTGCCCCGAAGCCGCGGGCCCTGCGCCTGCTGGACGAACTTGAACCGCACCGGCGCGGCATCTACGGCGGCGTGGTGGGGTACCTGGACTTCGCTGGGGACATGGACATGGCGATCGCCATCCGGTCGGCCCTGCTCCGGGAAGGACGCGCGTACGTCCAGGCCGGCGGCGGGATCGTCGCAGATTCGGTGAACCCGACCGAGGCCCAGGAAACCGTGAACAAGGCCGCCGCCCCGCTGCGCGCCGTGCACACCGCCAGGTCGCTGCACAACATCAACGGTGACGCAGTCACCGACTCAGCGCCCGACGCCGGAGCGGAGTCCTGATGGGGGAGCCGGAAGCCTCCGCCACGAACACCGTGAAGAGCACTGTGATAAGCAACACGCGGGCCGCCGTCCCGGGCTGGGCCCGCAAGTCCACCCTGGTCCTGGTGATCGCTGCCCTGGCCCTTGCCGTGTTCGGGACCACCACCCAGACCTGGCTCACCGTGCACCTTGACCCCAAGCAGCTCGGCGCGGCCGTGGCCAGCCAGGACGGCCTGCAGGTCCAGGGCAGCAAGGCTGCCACCACTGTGACGGCCCTGGCGCTTGTGGCCCTCGCCGGCGGACTCGCGGCCTCCATCGCCGGCCGCGTGGCCCGCTGGGTCATCACGGCGATCATCCTCCTCGCGGCCGCGGGCATCGTCGCCGCGGCAGCCGTCGTGCTGGCGGACCCGCTGGCCGCGGCGCAGGGATCGATTGCGGCCGCCACCGGGATCAGCGGCAGCAGCGTGCAGGTGGACGTCACAGTGTTCCCCGTCCTCGCCGTCGTCGCCGGTGTCCTGCTGGGCCTCAGCGCCCTCGCGATCGTGCCGGCCGGCCGCTACTGGAAGAGCCGCACCAAATATGACGCGGCCTCCACCGCGGCCGCCGCCGGCGGGACTGCGGCTGCTGGTAATGCGCCGGCCGCCCCCGCGGACGAGATTGACAGCTGGGACCGGTTGTCCCGCGGTGACGACCCCACCTGAGCCGATGACGGGCGCGGCCAGCAGCGCGGCCCAGCAACGCGGCCAAATATCACCGCCAAAAAATGGCAGAATGTAAGCAGTATTCATCCTGAGGAGATTTCAATGAGCAAAGCCACTGTTTCCGCATCCACGTCCGCTGCACCGAAGGGCGTCTACGACGACGTCGATCACAGCGAAGCGCCGGGTCACGGCAACAGCCCGGCCGCGTGGACTTGCGTGATCGTGATGTTGATCGGCGCCCTCATTGCGTCCATCGCCTTCGTCATCGCCAACACCCCGATCTTTGTTGCGGGTGCGGCGGTCATGGTGGCCGGCCTGCTCGCCGGCTGGGCCATGCGCAAGGCCGGCTACGGCGTCGGCGGCAGCAAGCTGAAGAACTCCGGCCACTGAGCGTGAGCGTTCTCGACGACATCAATGCCGGTGTCAGGGAGGATATGCAGGCGCGCCAGCGTCTGGTCACGCTCGCGGAGCTGAAGGAGCGCGCCCCCCCCGCCCGTGATGCCTGGGCCGCCCTCGGCGGGACCTCAAGCACCCGGGACCAGCTCAAGGTGATTGCCGAGGTCAAGCGCCGCAGCCCGTCCAAGGGCCGCCTCGCGGACATCGCGGATCCCGCGTCCCTCGCCGCGCAGTACGCCGACGGCGGCGCCGCCGTGATCAGCGTCCTGACCGAGGAGCGCCGCTTCGGCGGCTCCCTGGCCGATCTCGACGCCGTCCGGGCCGCAGTGGACATTCCGCTGCTGCGCAAGGACTTCATGGTTGACGAGTACCAGATCTGGGAGGCCCGGGCACACGGTGCCGACCTGATCCTGCTGATCGTGGCCTCGCTCTCGGACGCCCAGCTGCGTGAGTTTACGGCCCTCAGCCGCGAGCTTGGCATGAACGTGCTGGTCGAGACCCATACGGCCGAGGAAATCGAGCGCGCAGTAGCCGCGGAGGCCCGGATCATCGGCGTCAACGTGCGCAACCTCAAGACGCTCGACGTCGACCGTTCCGTGTTCGCGGAGCTGGCCGGCGGCATTCCCGCCGGTGCGCTCGTGGTCGCCGAATCCGGTGTGCGCGACGTCGAGGACGTCAAGCACTACGCGGCCCGCGGCGCCAACGCGGTCCTGGTCGGCGAGGCGCTGGTCAGTGACGCGACGCCCCGCGAGCGGATCGCCGAATTCATGGCTGCCGGCGCGACGGCAATCGCCGCCCGCGCCTGAGGCCGGCCGGTCCTGGCGCCTCCGTCCGGACCGTGAGCGGTACCGGGCCCGCAATTTTGCCCGGACCAATGAGCGGATCTCATCTGCAGATCCCCAACGCTAGCAGTGGAACAGGATGGTGAGACTGATGGTCGATGCGCCAGCAGCCGGCTCTGACGAAAGTGCCGTGGACGCGTTCCTGCAGGGCGGCCGCCCGGAGGAGCATCCCGCGCAGGGCGAACCGTCCCTGCGCCACGCCCCGGGGCCCTACTTCGGGAACTACGGCGGCCGGTGGATGCCGGAGTCGCTCATCGCAGCCCTGGACGAGCTCGAGGACACCTTCGAGAAGGCCAAGGCCGACCCCGAGTTCACGGCCCAGATCGCCGAGCTGAACAAGAACTACTCGGGCCGGCCCTCCCTGCTGACCGAGGCCAAGCGCTTCGCCGAGCACGCCGGCGGGGTGCGGATCTTCCTCAAGCGCGAAGACCTCAACCACACCGGCTCGCACAAGATCAACAACGTCCTGGGCCAGGCGCTGCTGGCCAAGCGGATGGGCAAGACCCGCGTCATCGCGGAAACCGGCGCCGGCCAGCACGGTGTTGCCAGCGCCACGGCGGCAGCCCTGCTCGGACTCGAATGCGTGGTCTACATGGGTGCCGAGGACTGCCGCAGGCAGTCCCTCAACGTGGCCCGGATGGAGCTCCTCGGCGCCACCGTCATCCCGGTGACCAACGGCTCCCAGACGCTCAAGGACGCCATCAACGAGGCCCTGCGCGACTGGGTGGCGAACGTGGGCAACACGCACTACCTGCTGGGCACCGCCGCCGGAGCGCACCCGTTCCCGGCGATGGTCCGCTACTTCCACGAAGTGATCGGCGAGGAAGCCCGCGCCCAGATCCTGGAGCAGACGGGCCGGCTGCCGGATGCCGTCTGTGCCTGCATCGGCGGCGGCTCCAACGCGATCGGCATCTTCCACGGTTTCCTCGATGACCCGTCGGTCAAGATCTACGGTTTCGAGGCCGGCGGCGAGGGCGTCGAAACCGGACGCCACGCGGCCACCATCACCCTCGGCAAGCCCGGTGTGCTGCACGGCGCGCGTTCCTACCTCATGCAGGACGACGACGGCCAGACCATCGAGTCGCACTCCATCTCCGCGGGCCTGGACTACCCCGGCGTCGGCCCCGAGCACTCTTACCTCGCCGACATTGGCCGGGTCAGCTACGAGCCCATCACGGACAGCGAAGCCATGGAGGCCTTCCGCCTCCTGTGCCGCACAGAGGGCATCATCCCCGCCATCGAATCCGCTCACGCCCTCGCCGGCGCCATCAAGGTGGGGCAGCGGCTCGCCGCAGAGGGCGAAGCCTCGGAGAAGATCGTGATGGTGAACCTCTCCGGCCGCGGCGACAAGGATGTGGCCACCGCCGCGGAATGGTTCGACCTGCTGGACAAGGACTCACCTGAAGCCGAAATCGCCAAAGAGGGGGAACAGCTGTGAGCACCAGCCAGGACGTCAACCAGCGCGCCGCGCAGCACGCCAGCAAGTCGGCCGCGGCCATTGACCGCGCCCATGCCAAGGGCCGGGCGGCCCTGATCGGCTACCTGCCCGCCGGTTACCCGAGCGTTAAAGAGACCATTGCAGCCGGCATCGCGCTGGCCGAGAACGGCGCCGACCTCATCGAGATCGGCATCCCGTACTCGGACCCGGTCATGGACGGCCAGGTCATCCAGGCGGCCACGACGGAGGCCCTCGCGAAGGGCTTTCACGTCCGGGAGGTCTTCGACGTCGTCCGCGGCATCACGAGCAAGACCGATGCCGCCGTGCTGGTCATGACCTACTGGAACCCCGTGGTCCGGATGGGCGTGGATGAGTTCTCCCGCCGCCTGGCCGAGGCCGGGGGAGCCGGGCTCATCACGCCCGACCTCATCCCGGACGAGGCCGCCGAATGGATGGCGGCCTCGGACAAGTACGGACTGGACCGGGTGTTCCTCGTGGCTCCCTCGTCCTCGCCGGAACGCATGAAGCGCACGGTCGATGCGAGCCGCGGCTTCGTGTACGCCGTTTCCATCATGGGCGTCACCGGCGCCCGGACCTCGGTCAGCTCCGCGGCCAGGGACGTCGTCGCCGCCGCGCACGCCGCGGGGGCCGAACGCGTCTGCGTGGGCCTCGGCGTCTCCAACGCCGGCCAGGTCCGCGAGATCGCCGAGTACGCCGACGGCGTGATTGTCGGCACCGCCCTCGTCGCGGCCATCCGGGACGGCGGCGTGGATGCGGTAGCCTCCTTGACGAAAGACCTCAGCACCGGCCTTACCAAGGAAGAAGCGTAAGCAATGCAGTCAGTCCTCCACGCGGCGGCGATGATTCCCGCGAGCATTCCGAGCCCTAGCTGGTCCGGGTTCGACATCCCGCTGCCGTGGGGGTCCCTGCGCATCCACGCCTACGCCCTGTGCATCCTCGCGGGCATTATTGCCGGCCTGTGGCTGACCTCGGTCCGCTGGGCACGCCGTGGCGCCCCAGAGGGCAGTGTCTGGGACATCGCCATCTGGGCCATCCCGTTCGGCATTATCGGCGGACGGCTCTACCACGTGTTCTCCTCTCCGGATGCCTACTTCGGCCCGGGATTCGACGGCACAGGGGACCTGTCCCTGATTCCGCAGATCCAGCGCGGCGGACTGGGCATCTGGGGCGCCGTGGTGCTCGGCGCCGTGGGCGCCTGGATCGGGTGCCGGCGCGCCGGGGTGAAGCTGAGCGCCTTCATGGACGCCGCGGCCCCCGGGCTGCTGCTGGCCCAGGCGATCGGCCGGTGGGGCAACTACTTCAACCAGGAGCTCTTCGGCGGCCCCACCACGCTTCCGTGGGGGCTGCAGATCGATCCCAACAACCCGAACTTCCCCGCCGGCATGCCGGCAGAGACACTCTTCCACCCGACGTTCCTCTACGAGTCGCTGTGGAACCTGGCCGGCGTGCTGATCCTGCTGGCCCTGGACCGCAAATTCAGCTTCCGCCGCGGCCGCCTCTTCTGCGTCTACGCCATGTACTACACCCTGGGCCGCGTCTGGATCGAGGCCATGCGGATCGACGACGCCGAACAGATCACCCTCTTCGGGCTCACCACCAGGCTCAATGTCTGGACCAGCATCATCGTGTTCGCAGGGGCCCTGCTCGCCTTCATCCTCCTCGGACTGCGCAAGCGCACCGAGCCGGACACTCCGTTCCTCCCGGGCCGCGCACCGGTGGAGGCAACGCCGGTGGAGACGAGGCCGGCTGAGGAAAAGGCGGCAGTGTCAAAGCCGGACGCTGACGCCACCGACGACGACCGCGCCACCGTTCCCGCAGACGCGGCAACTATCCGCCATTCGGACGCTGCTGTCTCAGATAGTGAATCCCGTGCTAATCTCCGGAATAACCAAAGCGGACCAGTTCGCGCATCCGAGGATGCGGGCAAGGACTCCACGGGCGGCACCGCGCCCGCCAACGGAGCTCCGGCAGCCGGAGTTTCCGGCCGCCAGGGAACTGGAACCGCGCCGGAGGCTGAGGGCACCAAGTAGCTCAGCGCCGGCACTTCGGGTTGACCGGAGCCACCGCTCACCGGACCCGACTCCACAGCGTCGTGGCAAGAGGGCTTGGTGTGGACAGCAGATCGAAGCTGTCCATGCAAGCCCGGGCCAGCACCCTGCGTAACTGTTAGTACAGGAGGCCGGGCTGGCCTACAATTCCAGTTAGAAAACACTCTGTTGCGCCCGTCACACACCGGCGTGCCGAGTGGGGCCAATGTTGTCCCTCCCATACGCACGATCAGGAGGAAGGACGTCTCCAATGACCCAAACTCTTCACAGCCCCAGCTGGTCCGATCCGGACCAGCCCTCGGCTGCCACGTCACCCTTCAGCCGCTTCGCGGCGATTCCGGCCGCTGCCGGACTCTACAACCCGGAGAACGAGAAGGACGCCTGCGGCCTGGCCATTATCGCCACGCTCCGCGGTGAGCCTGGCTACGACATCGTCGACGCCGCCCTGACCGCCCTGCGCAACCTGGAGCACCGCGGTGCCGTGGGCGCCGATGAAGGTACCGGCGACGGCGCCGGCCTCCTGATGCAGGTGCCGGACGAATTCTTCCGCGCAGTCACGGACTTCGAACTCCCGGCCCCCGGCCAGTACATTGTGGGAACCGCGTTCCTGCCCGCCGAGCAGCGCGAATCCGACGCCGCCCGTTCCGGCATCGAAGGCCTCGCCGCGGACGAGGGCCTGACCGTCCTGGGCTGGCGCGAAGTCCCGATCGTGGCCGACCTGGTCGGGGCCATGGCCCGGGCCTGCATGCCGTACTTCTCGCAGCCCTTCTTCGCCTCCAGCACCGGGGAAACCCTCGAGCGCAACGAGCTCGATTCCCGTGCCTGGCGGATCCGCAAGCGCGCCCAGAACAAGTTCGGCGTGTACTTCCCGTCGCTCTCCTCCCGGACCATCGTCTACAAGGGCATGCTCACCACCGCGCAGCTCGAGCCGTTCTACCCGGACCTGTCGGACAAGCGCTTCAAGACCAAGCTCGCGATCGTCCACTCGCGCTTCTCCACCAACACGTTCCCGTCCTGGCCGCTGGCCCAGCCGTTCCGCACCATCGCGCACAACGGCGAGATCAACACCGTCAAGGGCAACCGCAACTGGATGCGGGCCCGGCAGTCCCAGCTCTCCAGCCCGCTGCTGGGGGACTCACCCGAAGAGCTGTTCCCGATCTGCACCCCGGGCGCCTCGGACTCGGCCTCCTTCGACGAGGTCGCCGAACTGCTCTGGCTCTCCGGCCGGCCCATCACGCACTCGATCATGATGATGATCCCGGAGGCATGGGAAAACCACGCCACCATGGATCCGGCCCGCCGCGCCTTCTACGAATACCACTCGATGCTCATGGAGCCGTGGGACGGCCCGGCGGCCGTCTCCTTCACGGACGGCAACCTGGTCGGTGCCACGCTGGACCGCAACGGGCTGCGCCCGGGCCGGTACTGGATCACCGAGGACGGCCTGATCATCTTCGCCTCCGAAGTCGGCGTGATCGACGTCGAACCCTCAAAGGTGGTCAAGAAGGGCCGCGTCTCGCCGGGCAAGATGTTCCTGGTGGACACGGAAGCCGGCCGGATCATTGACGACGCCGAGGTCAAGGCCGAGGTCGCCGCCGCGAACCCCTGGGCCGAATGGGTCAAGGACAACCTGATCGACCTCAAGAACCTGCCCGAACGCGAGCACGTCGTGCACACCGCCGCGTCGGTCAACATCCGCCAGCGGACCTTCGGCTACACCACCGAAGAACTGAAAATCCTGCTCGGCCCGATGGCCCGCACCGGCGCCGAACCGCTCGGTGCCATGGGCTCGGACACCCCGGTGGCCGTGCTGTCCAAGCGCCCGCGGCTGCTCTTCGACTACTTCGTGCAGTCCTTCGCGCAGGTCACCAACCCGCCCCTGGACGCCATCCGTGAAGAGCTTGTCACGTCCCTGACGTGCGCAATCGGCCCGAACGGCAACTTGCTGGACACCAAGCAGGTCCGGCAGCCGCAGGTCTCGCTGCCGTTCCCCGTGATCAACAACGACCAGCTCGCCAAGATCGCGAACATTGAAAGCGCCGACGGCGGCAAGGTCGCCATGAAGGTCCGCGGACTCTACCGCCCCGAAGGCGGCGAGAACTCCCTCCGGGCCCGGCTCACCGAAATCTGCGAGCAGGTCTCCGGCGCCATCAACCGCGGCGTCCAGTACGTGGTGCTCTCGGACCGCGACTCGAACGCCCAGTGGGCCCCGATCCCGTCCCTGCTGCTGGTCAGCGCCGTCCACCACCACCTGCTGCGCAGCGCCAACCGCACCAAGACCGCGCTCGTGGTGGAGGCCGGCGACGTCCGCGAGACCCACCACGTCGCGGTGCTCATCGGCTACGGCGCCTCCGCCGTGAACCCGTACCTGGCCATGGAATCCGTGGAGCAGCTCATCGCCTCCGGCGACGTCGTGGGGGTCACCCCGCAGGACGGCGTCTACAACCTGATCAAGGGCCTCGGCAAGGGCGTCCTGAAGATCATGTCCAAGATGGGCATCTCCACCGTCGCCTCCTACACCGGTGCCCAGACCTTCGAAGCGCTCGGCCTCGGCCAGGACCTCGTGGACGAGTACTTCTCCGGCACGCACTCCCAGCTCGGCGGCGTCGGCCTCGACGTCATTGCCGCCGAAGTCCTGGCACGGCACCGGATGGCCTACCCCGAGAACGGCATCGAACTGCCGCACCAGCCCCTGCTCGGCGGCGGCGAATACCAGTGGCGCCGTGACGGCGAACCCCACCTGTTCAACCCCGAGACCGTCTTCCGGCTCCAGCACGCCACGCGTGAACGCCGCTACGACATCTTCAAGGCCTACACCCGCGGCGTTGACGACCAGTCCGAGAACCTCATGACCTTGCGCGGTCTGCTGAAGTTCAAGGCCGGTTCGCGTCCCGCGGTGCCGCTCGAGGAAGTTGAACCGGTTTCCAGCATCGTCAAGCGGTTCTCCACCGGCGCCATGAGCTACGGCTCCATCTCCAAGGAAGCCCACGAGACCCTGGCGATCGCCATGAACCGGCTGGGCGGCAAGTCCAACACCGGTGAAGGCGGCGAGGACGTGGACCGGCTGCTCGATCCCACCCGCCGTTCCGCGGTGAAGCAGATCGCCTCCGGCCGCTTCGGCGTCACCAGCCTGTACCTGTCCAACGCGGACGACATCCAGATCAAGATGGCCCAGGGTGCCAAGCCCGGCGAAGGCGGCCAGCTGATGGCGCAGAAGGTCTACCCCTGGGTGGCCCGCACGCGGCACTCGACCCCCGGCGTCGGCCTCATTTCGCCGCCCCCGCACCACGACATCTACTCCATCGAGGACCTCGCGCAGCTGATCTACGACGCCAAGCGCGCCAACCCCTCGGCCCGGGTGCACGTCAAGCTCGTCTCCGAGGTCGGGATCGGCACCGTGGCGGCCGGCGTCACCAAGGCCAAGGCCGACGTCGTGCTCGTTTCCGGGCACGACGGCGGTACCGGCGCCTCGCCGCTGAACTCGCTCAAGCACGCCGGTGTCCCGTGGGAACTCGGCCTCGCCGAGACGCAGCAGACGCTCATGCTCAACGGCCTGCGCGACCGTGTGGTGGTGCAGGTCGATGGCCAGCTCAAGACCGGCCGGGACGTCGTGATCGCCGCGCTGCTCGGCGGCGAGGAGTTTGGTTTCGCCACCGCCCCGCTGGTGGTCTCCGGCTGCATCATGATGCGCGTCTGCCACCTGGACACCTGCCCGGTGGGCGTCGCTACCCAGAACCCCGAGCTGCGCTCCCGGTTCAACGGCAAGCCCGAGTTCGTGGTGAACTTCTTCGAATTCCTTGCCGAGGAAGTCCGCGAAATCCTCGCCGAGCTGGGTTTCCGCAGCATCGAGGAGGCGATCGGCCACGCCGAGATGCTCGACTCCCGCGACGCGATCAACCACTGGAAGGCCGAAGGGCTGGACCTGGATCCGATCCTGCACGGGCTCGAGTTCGACAACGACGCGCCGCTGCGCAACCTCACCGGCCAGAACCACGAACTCGACAAGCACTTCGACCAGCGCCTGATCGCCATGGCGGCCGAGGCGCTGAGCGACCGCACGCCGGTGAAGATCTCCGTGAACGTCATCAACACGGACCGCTCCGTCGGTACCATGCTCGGGCACGTCGTGACGAAGACCTTCAGCACCGACGTCCTGGCCACGGACACCATTGACATCACGCTCAATGGCACCGCCGGCCAGTCACTCGGGGCGTTCCTGCCGGCCGGCATCACGCTGCGCATGTTCGGCGACTCCAACGACTACGTCGGCAAGGGACTTTCCGGCGGCCGCATCATCGTCCGGCCGGACCGCACCAACGTGTTCCCGGCCGAGCGCAACGTGATCGCCGGCAACGTCATCGGCTACGGCGCCACGAGCGGTGAGCTGTTCCTCCGCGGCCAGGTGGGCGAACGCTTCCTGGTCCGCAACTCCGGCGCCACCGCGGTGGTCGAAGGCATCGGCGACCACGGCTGCGAGTACATGACCGGCGGCCAGACGCTCATCATCGGCCGCACCGGACGCAACTTCGGCGCCGGCATGTCCGGGGGCACGGCCTACGTGCTGGACCTGCAGACCGAGCGCGTCAACAAGCAGGCCCTCGAGTCAGGCGAGCTGCAGCTGCGCGAGCTCGACGCCGAGGACCGCGACATCGTCCACGGGCTGCTCGTCAAGCACCTCGAGGAAACCGAGTCGCTGCTCGCGGCGCGGCTCCTCGAGAACTTCGATGACACCGCAGCCCGCATAACCAAGGTGCTGCCGCGCGACTACGCGGCCGTCCTGCAAACCCGTCTTGACGCCATCGAAGAGGGCCTGGACCCCGACGGTGAAGAAGTTTGGTCTCGAATCCTGGAGGTGACCGGTGGCTGATCCACGCGGATTTCTGAAAGTACGTCAGCGTGAAACCCAGCCGCGCCGTCCCGTTCCGGTCCGCATTATGGACTGGAAAGAGGTCTACGAGGCCCAGGAAAAGGGTGTCCTGAAGGCCCAGGCCGGCCGCTGCATGGACTGCGGCGTCCCGTTCTGCCACCAGGGCTGCCCGCTGGGCAACCTCATTCCGGAATGGAACGACCTCGTCTGGCGGGACAAGGGCGAGGAAGCGATGGAGCGGCTGCACGCCACCAACAACTTCCCCGAGTTCACCGGCCGGCTGTGCCCCGCCCCCTGCGAGGCGTCCTGCGTGCTGGGCATCAACCAGCCCGCCGTGACCATCAAGCAGGTCGAGGTATCGATCGTGGACCAGGCCTTCGAGAACGGCTGGGTCAACCCGCTGCCGCCGGCACGCCTGACCGGCAAGACGGTCGCCGTCGTCGGTTCCGGCCCGGCCGGGCTCGCCGTTGCCCAGCAGCTGACCAGGGTGGGCCACACAGTGGCCGTGTACGAGCGCGACGACAAGATCGGCGGCCTCCTGCGCTACGGGATCCCCGACTTCAAGATGGAAAAAGAGCAGGTGGACCGCCGGCTGGAGCAGATGAAGGCCGAAGGCACCCGGTTCCGCACCGGGGTGGCCGTCGGCACCGACGTGACGTGGGAGCAGCTGCGCCGCCGGTACGACGCCGTCGTCATCGCCACCGGGGCCACCGTCCCGCGTGACCTGCCGATCCCGGGCCGCGACCTCGACGGCGTCCACTACGCCATGGACTACCTCGTGCCGGCCAACCGGGTGGTGGCGGGGGAGACCGTGGAGAACCAGATCAACGCCGCGGGCAAGCACGTCGTCATCCTCGGCGGCGGCGACACCGGCGCCGACTGCCTCGGCACCGCGCACCGGCACCAGGCCGCGTCCGTGACCACCCTGGCGATCGGCAAGCAGCCGCCCATCGAGCGGGCCGGCCACCAGCCGTGGCCGACGTTCCCCACCCTGTTCGAGGTCGCCAGCGCGCACGAGGAAGGCGGCGAACGCACCTACCTCGCCTCCACCGTGGAGTTCGTCGGGGAAAACGGCAAACTCACCGGCGTCAAGGTTGCGGAGACGGAATTCGTCGACGGCAAGCGCCTTCCGAAGGCCGGCACCGAGCGGATCATTCCGGCGGACCTCGTCTTCCTGTCCCTGGGCTTCACCGGCGCCGAGCCGGCCGGGATCACGGACCAGGTCCAGGCCGACTTTGACGGCCGCGGCAACGTGGCACGCGACGGTTACTACATGACCAACACTGAAGGCATCTTCGTCGCGGGCGACGCCGGCCGCGGCCAGTCGCTCATCGTTTGGGCCATCGCCGAAGGGCGCGCCTGCGCGGCCGCAGTGGACAAGTTCCTGATGGGCAGCACCATTCTGCCGGCACCCGTGGCGCCGACCGACCGTGCGATGGCTGTTCTGTAGTCCCACAGGACCTCAGGGATTCATCCGCACTTCAACTTAATCCATGCAACACACCAGTAGGGTAGGTATATGAGACGCGCTAAAATCGTGGCCACTTTCGGACCGGCAATCGCAAGCTTTGACAACACGCTGGCCGTGCTGGAAGCCGGCGTTGACGTGGCACGCATGAACATGAGCCACGGCGATTACTCCGTGCATGACAACACCTACGAGAACGTCCGCAAGGCTGCGGGACAGCTCGGCAAGGCCGTGGCCATCATGGCCGACCTGCAGGGGCCGAAGATCCGCCTCGGACGTTTCGTCGACGGTCCTCACCTCCTGGAGGTCGGCGACACGTTCACGATCACCACCGAGGACGTTCCCGGCACCAAGGACATCTGCTCCACGACCCTCAAGAGCCTGACCGAGGACGTCAACCCGGGTGATGCCCTGCTGATCGACGACGGCAAGGTCGCCCTCCGCGCGATCGACGTCGACGACGTCAAGGTGGTCGCCCAGGTGATTGTTGGCGGCTGGGTCTCCAACAACAAGGGCATCAACCTGCCCGGCGTTGCTGTCAACGTGCCGGCGCTGAGCGAAAAGGACGAGGACGATCTGCGCTGGGCCATGCGCCGCGGCGTGGACATGGTTGCACTGTCCTTCGTGCGGGACGCCTCGGACATCGTCCGCGTGCACGAGATCATGGACGAGGAAGGCCGCCGCGTGCCGGTCATCGCCAAGATCGAGAAGCCGCAGGCCGTGGAGCAGCTCCCCGAGATCATTGACGCCTTCGACGCCATCATGGTGGCCCGTGGCGACCTTGGTGTGGAACTTCCCCTCGAGGAAGTGCCGATCGTGCAGAAGCGCGCCATCGAACTGGCACGCCGCTGGGCCAAGCCGGTCATCGTGGCCACCCAGGTCCTCGAGTCCATGATCGACAACCCGCGCCCCACCCGCGCCGAGGCCTCCGACTGCGCCAACGCGGTGCTCGACGGCGCCGACGCGGTCATGCTCTCCGGCGAGACCAGCGTGGGCAAGTACCCGATCGAGACCGTCAAGGTCATGGCCCGGATCATTGAGTCCACCGAGGTCCACGGCCTCGAGCGCGTCCCCCCGCTCGGCACCAAGCCCAAGACCCGCGGCGGCGCCATCACCCGCGCCGCCGTCGAGATCGCCGACCAGCTGGAAGCGAAGTACATCTGTACCTTCACCCAGTCCGGTGACTCGGCACGCCGCCTGTCGCGCTTGCGTCCCATCAGGCCGGTCTTCGCCTTCACCCCGGTGGAGCACGTCTGGAACCAGCTCGCACTGACGTGGGGCATCCAGCCGGTCCTGGTTCCGATGGTGGGCCACACCGATGAGATGACGGCCCAGGTTGACCGCAGCCTGCTGGAGCTGGACGTCGTCGAGGACGGTGACCTGGTGGTCATCGCCGCCGGTTCGCCTCCCGGAAAGGCCGGTTCGACGAACCTGCTGAAGGTCCACAAGGTGGGCGACCTCGCC
Organism: Arthrobacter sp. P1_H7; assembly: GCF_056405215.1. NCBI lineage: Bacteria > Bacillati > Actinomycetota > Actinomycetes > Micrococcales > Micrococcaceae > Arthrobacter > Arthrobacter sp. P1_H7. The sequence goes on from NZ_JBFUCO010000014.1 coordinate 62,123, forward strand.
GACTTCGGCAGCCAGGGCGAAGCAACAGTGACCAAGGACAAGCTCGGCCCGTGGCCGGAAAAGAAGAAGAAGAACCGGGTCCAGGCCTAGTTCTGAAAGCTTGAACGCTTGAGAGGAAAAAGGGAGGATCCCCGCCGGTTGGCGGGGATCCTCCCTTTTTGGTGTTTGGTGCTTGGCGTGCGCGGCTTCCGGCCGCGGAGCGCGGCCGGCGCCGTTGGCCGCTAGTTGACCTGGTTGATGATGGTTTCGGCGACCTCGCGCATGCTGAGGCGGCGGTCCATCGAGGTCTTCTGGATCCAGCGGAAGGCTTCCGGTTCCGTCAGGCCCATCTTGGTGGTCAGGAGGCTCTTGGCGCGCTCCACGAGCTTGCGGGTGGCGAACTGCTCCTGCAAGTCGGTGACCTCGCTCTCGAGGGCCTTGATTTCCTCGTGGCGGGACAGCGCGATCTCCAAAGCCGGGATGAGGTCCGCCGGGGTGAACGGCTTGACCACATACGCCATGGCACCGGCGTCGCGGGCGCGCTCCACGAGTTCTTTCTGGCTGAACGCGGTGAGCAGGACCACGGGGGCGATCCGGGCCTTGACGATCTTTTCGGCGGCCGAGATGCCGTCCATGACCGGCATCTTTACGTCCATCAGGACCAGGTCGGGCTTGAGCTCCTCGGCGAGCTGCACGGCCTTTTCGCCGTTGTCTGCCTCGCCGACGACGTCGTAGCCTTCGCCCCGCAGGATTTCGATGATGTCCAGGCGGATGAGGGTCTCATCCTCGGCGACGACAACGCGGCGCGCCGGCTGGGAAGTGGGGGTTGACTCCGTCTGTTCTGACACGGGAACTCCTTGGAAAGGTACGGCGGGAACTCAACCATCATAGGTTTTGTCCGCCAATGTACTTGGACCGGTTTGGTTCGATGCGGCGTCACTGGCGCGATTCTGGAATTCAGCCTATCTGCATGTAGAGTAATTTCGCGCACTGGAAGCGATCGCGTTGCTCACAGCACTGTGGCAGGCTGATTGTTACACCGGTGTACTCCGCGCCCGAGTGGCGGAATTGGCAGACGCGCCGCACTCAAAATGCGGTATCGAAAGGTGTGTGGGTTCGAGTCCCACCTCGGGCACAGCATTCCCCCTCGTCAGAGGGGGTTTTTGCTTTAACGTGTGTACATTGACCCTGCGTGGGTCCCTCTGACGCTTGCCGCGGCCTGTTGCCTGGCGCCGCGGTGGCCTATGAAGTTATGAGGGTGGCGGGATCAGGGCCCTGGCTGGTGGGCCCTCCGCCTGCTGGGATCTGGGGTCATTCAGTGCTCCTTTCTGGCTTGTTTTGGTGGCCGTGGTTGGTCTTGTACCTATTCATGTCGCGCGGTCCTGCTGACCACATGACCTGCAGGGATTTCTTGAAGATTTTTTCTCCGGACTCCTTGTTTACCGGCGGCGTGGGGGAGATTTGGCCGCCTCGACCTCCCACAACGGAAGATCCGGGGACGCCGGGGCATAAGGGTGCCACAGGCGTGCGCGGTCCCGCCGGATCAGGCCCATCTGCGCCGAACCCTGCGTCATCGGACCAGAACCCCGTGGCGGGAGCACTCCGCGCTCCAGCCCGTCGGTGTGACCTGGACCTTCATCCGCCGCCCGCAGGCGACGCAATAACGCGGGGGTTCCAGTACCAGGAGTTCCCGGCAGGGAAGGTGAGGGTCCGACGGCGGCCGGGAGCCGCCGTCGTCCGGCTCGCCGCAGTGGCCGCAAAAGTTAGGGGTGGAGTCGGTGGTTGAGCTCGCTGCATCGCCGGTGGCTGAGCTCGTCGAAGCCCGGTTCATAGTGTCTTCTGGAGTTCCTTGATGGGCATGTTCAGCTCGACCAGCAGGTTCAGGTCAGCGTCCGCGGGACGGCCCAAGGTGGTGAGGTAGTTGCCGACGATGACGGCGTTGATGCCGCCCATGAGGCCTTCGCGGGTGCCGAGGTCCCCGAGGGTCAGTTCCCGGCCGCCGGCGTAGCGCAGCACGGTGCGGGGCATCGCCAGGCGGAACGCGGCGATCGCCCGGAGGGCGTCCTTGCCGTCCATGATGCCCTGGTTTTCCAGCGGTGTCCCGGGCCGGGGGTTCAGGAAGTTCAGCGGGACCTCATGCGGTTCCAGGGCTGCCAGCTGGGCGGCGAGTTCTGCGCGCTGCTCGATGGATTCGCCCATACCAATGAGGGCGCCGCAGCACAGTTCCATACCGGCGGCCTTGACCATGTTGCAGGTCTCAAGCCGTTCTTCGTAGCTGTGGGTGGTGACTACCTCGGGGAAGTAGCTGCGTGCGGTTTCGAGGTTGTGGTTGTAGCGGTGCACGCCCCATTCTTTGAGCTGGTCGACCTGGCGCTGGGTGAGCATGCCCAGCGAGCAGGCGATGTTGATCTCCACTTCTTCGTTGATGCGGTCGATCGCGAATTTGATCTGGTTCATCAGTTTGATGTCGGGTCCGCGGACCGCCGCCACGATGCAGAACTCGGTGGCTCCGGTGGCGGCCGTTTCCTTGGCCGCCTTGACCAGTTCCGGGATGTCCAGCCACACGCCGCGTACGGGGGAGTCGAACAGGCCGGACTGGCTGCAGAAGTGGCAGTCCTCGGGACAGCCGCCGGTCTTGATGGAGACGATGCCCTCAACCTCCACGTCCTCGCCGCAATGCCTGAGCCTGACCTCATGGGCCAGCTGCAGCGCCGCCGGAAGGGCAACATCGGGCAGCCGCAAAACCTCCACCAGCTGCTCCTGCGTCAGCCCGCGTCCTTCCTCGAGGACCTGCCGGCGGGCGGTTTCGAGAATCTCATACCCGGTGGTCGCCGGATCTTCCTGCATCGTCATTGATCGTCCTTTGCGCTGATTAGCTGCGGATATTCCTCCAAGCAGACGCTAGTTTTCCAATGGCGGCAGGATTTTGTCGGGTGTCTACAAGCAGGCGGCTGCCGGATTGGTCCCGATCGTACATTTCATAAGTCGGCGTGCACCCGTGGGTTTGTTCCGACCCCAGACAGCTTGAGGAGCTCTTGCGCTTCATTCGTGACGGTGACACCCTGGGCGTGCACAGCATGGACCGGCTCGCCCGGAACCTGGACGACCTGCGGTCCCTGGTGCAGAAGCTCACTCGTAAGGGTGTCAGGATCGAGTTTCTCAAGGAAGACCTGACTTTCGCCCCTGGCAAACCTGATGCTTTCGGCGTCGTGGAGCCTTCGCCGAATTGGAACGTGCCCACAGCTACCGGGCCGGGATCCTGCGGGATTTCGTCGTGTCGAGTAGCTTCAGCTTCAATGAGTACATGCCGCCCGTCTGGTCTTTGCGCCCAAGCCTTCCCTCTGACGCTTCATGGATTGCCGAGCTCCGCGCTCAAGTCATGCGTCCCGATCTCGAGCGGCTCGGACGCTGGGATCCGGTGCACGTCAGAGAGCGCTTCGTCACGGGTTTTCACCCAGCGCACACGTTTGTTATCGAAGTTGAGGCCTCCGCGGTGGGTGTCATTGCTGTCCGCCCCGAATCGGATGAGAAATGGATTGAACACTTCTATTTAGCTCCGGAGTACCAAGGGCAGGGTCTGGGGGGCGCTGTGCTGCGCCATGTATTGATGGCGCAGCACGATCATCGGCCTTTCCGGCTAAATGTCCTCCAAGGCAGCCCGGCGAGACGTCTCTACGAACGCAACGGATTCGTCCACGAGCACGAGGATTCGATCGATGTCTTCCTCGTCGCCGAAACGGACCAGAAGTTTGTACCCAGGACAACCTGTTCCCTCTGAACGTTCGCCAAAGGCGACAGTAGCTGCGAGGCTCCCGGGTCCTGCTGGTAATCGTAAATCGCGACTTGGATGGCCGACTTGGAAGAAGGGGCGGACGGCCTTTGGCCGCGGTTCGACCTCATAGAAGTCGTGCAGTAGGGCGCGGCAATCCGTCAACGAGTAGCAAACAGGTGCTCGGCGACTCGACCGAACGCGAGAACGAAAAATTCCGGAAGCCAGCCATCGAAGCGGTGATGGACCGCGCCTCGCTAAACGCCAGCTCGAAGGCATGTTCTTGACCGGGGCTGACAGGCAAAAGCGCGTGTTCGGTAATCACCGGGCGAGTCTCCGACACAGGAACCCCAGGCGCGCCCGCCCGTGCTCCGCAGGATTCCGAAACGGAACGGGAAGTCGGTATTTCTGCTGCGCTTCACCCGCCAACGAAGTTAACGGTCACGCTAGCATTTGTAGGGGACTTGGCTCGGCGGGGAGCGGCCCAACGGCGGCGTGGGGGACCGTCTTACAGCGCGCTGCGGTCTTGTTTCGCGCGGGCGCGGTGTTTGCGGACGTTCTCACGGTTTGCGCAGCGTACGGAGCAGTAGCGCTGGCGACCGTTGCGGGTGACGTCCACCACGACTGCCCTGCAGGGATCACCTGATGACATCCCGGCGGCGCACCGGCTGAGCCTATGAGCGCCGCGAGTGCTCAGGTGCAGTGCAGTTCCGACACTGATCACGGCGAGCAGTACCTGTGGAAGAGCCTGGTCGAGGTCGCGGTAGTGAAGATGCCATCCTTCACCGTCGTGATCGGTGAGGCGCGGATAGGCGGCGGCAGCAGCCATCTGGGCGTTCAACAGATCGGCCCTGTTCCGTGGATCGCGTTCATCGACGACTGAGAGCCACGCGTCAAGGACGGTGCGGGTTTGCTCATGATCGTCTCCGGCGGAGAGCCTGTAGTCCATCGTCATACCGAACTCCCGAGTCCGCTGCACGAGGCCGTCCCTATCGGCTGGCCAATCGTTGGCCAACGAGGCGGCAAGGAGTACCGCGTACTCACCGTAAGGGTTGAGATGCATAAGGCTATTACATCATTGTTGGAGTCATGATGAATTTTCCTGGGGCTGCCGATTCGCAGACGCGATATATGTATCAAGCGGGCAGGACGGTGCGCGCGTGATCGCGGCCACGGACCTCGGATCGGGGGTTTCGATGGCCGCGGCAAGCGGGATGGCTCTAACGGCACTGGGCATGGTGCTCACGCCGGGTCCGAACATGGTCTACCTGGTTTCGCGCAGTGTGAGTCAAGGGCCAGTGGCGGGAATGATTTCTCTCGCAGGTACCTGTAGTGGCTTCCTCGTCTACATGACGATGGCGAACCTCGGGCTCGCGATGGTGTTCGTAGCGGTGCCGTGGCTCTACGCCGGAATGAAAGCCGCGGGAGTCCTCTACCTGGCCTACCTCGCGTGGCAGGCACTCAAGCCCGGCGGTCGCGGCGTCTTCGACGTTCGCGCCCTCTCTCGCGATCCCGCACGCAAGCTCTTCCGCATGGGCCTCCTCACGAACCTTCTGAACCCAAAAACAGCCGTGATGTACCTTGCGCTCATTCCGCAGTTCATCGATACGGGCCGTGGAGGAACAACTGTCCAGGGCTTTTCCCTCGGAGCGATCCAGATCGCGGTGAGCATACTCGTGAACGCACTGATCGTCCTCGGTGCCGGGTCGATCTCTGCATTCCTCTCCGGCCGGCCGAACTGGACGAAGTGGCAGCGGCGCGTCACCGGTTCGGCGCTCGGCCTGGTAGCGGTCCTCCTCGCGCGGGAAGTACCAGAAAAAGCACGCATATAGCGATTCTGAGGATGAGAGTTCGCCGGGCCCGCGTGCCCACACCGCCCCGGCGCGGCCAGCCTAAGCGTGCGCCGCCTATGGGGCTGCAGCCCTAGCCATCCGGACATTCGACCGGAGAATCCCAGCATGACTGACCGCTGCGCCCCCCCCATAAAATCATGCAGCATCCGAAGGTACTGTCGGCTGGCTACGAATGCCTAACCTCCCTGTCCCTGAAAGCGTCCGCTCAGGATTCCCCAACCGCGACAGCAGCACCGCACTGCGGTATGGAGTCCCTACGCCTCAAGCGATTTCGACGGCTTCTCCGTGCACGATGATCCCGCCGAGCGGTGGAATATCAATGGTGAGTCTGCTCGGGCGGCCGACGTGGCTGCCTTGGTGCACCACGACGCGGCTTGGCGGTTCCACGAGGGAGAGCAGGCGGAGGTACCCGCCGAAAGCAGCGGCAGCCGAACCGGTCGCCGGATCTTCAGTGATGGCGCCCACCGGGAAGAGGTTGCGTGAGTCGAACTCGCCCGGCCCGGTCCTGTAGAGCGTTGTGACAGTACCAGCCCAGTTTTGGGCGTCCATCAGCGTGCGCATGGGATCAGGGTCGAACACGAATGAGTCAAAAGTCCTTCGATCAGCGAAGACGAGAATGGGGTGCCAGTTTCCGGCAAAAGCGATCATCGGAAGGTACTCGGGGTGCAGCTCGTCCCGGTCCACGCCGAGCAACCCGAGCAGGGTGCTCAGGACGCCGTCGGGGAACTCGGCCACTCGCGGCTCCACGCTCGTGAAGCTTGCCGTCACCGCTGCGACCTGGCCCGCAGTCTCGATAACGACGGGCCCCACCGGGGTCTCGAAAACAAAGGTCCCCGCGCCATCTCGCCCTGACAGCGCGACGGCCAAAGCAATTGTGGCATGGCCGCAAAACGGCACCTCGGCGATCGGGGAGAAGTACCGAACACGGTTCCGGCGGGGGTCTCCGTCAACCGTCGCCTCGGTGATAAAGACCGTTTCCGCATACCCGACGTCGGCCGCGATGGCCTGTATCCGGGCGTCGTCGAGGCGGGTTGCGTCCAGGACTACTCCCGCTGGATTTCCGCCGTCGGGGGTGGTGGTAAAGGCGGCATAACGAAGTACGTCGGGTGTCTGATTCATTGCTACATCCTCGGTGGGTTGTGAAGATACGGGCGTGGCGAAGACCAACAGGGCGAAGCGAAATGCGACTAGTAGCACTAGTCCTGTACGGCTCTGCCGGCGATGGCGAGGGAGATGTGTCGGGGGAGGCGCTGGGCGATGCCGGCCAGCAGGCGATTGCCCCAGCCTGAGACGACGCTTACGGGTGTAGTGCGGCGATCGAGAGCGCGCAGGGCAGTGTCGATGACCTCGCTGGCGCCCTGCAGCCGGCCGACCGCTGCGGCCTGGCTCCCGAGTACGTCGAAGAATTCGGTGCGGGTGGCCCCCGGGCAGAGCGCGAGCACGCGAAGGCCGGATTCCTTCGTCTCATGTGCCACGGCTTCGGTGAAGCTCAGGACAAATGCCTTGGTTGCTCCGTAAACCGCCATCCCAGGTACCGGCTGAAAAGCTGCGGTACTGGCTACGTTGATGAGTGCGCCCCTCCCGGCGGCGAGCATCTCGGGGAGGAATGCCCGCGTGGTCTCAACGAGAGAGGCCACGTTGAGGGAGATCTCCGAGGCGATGACCGCGGGGTCTTCCTTGACCAAAGGGCCGCTCGTGGCGAAGCCCGCGTTGTTGATCAGGGTGTCGATGCGGATGCCCCGGCCGGCGAGCTCCTCGCGGAGTTCCGCTCCGGCTCCCGCACGGCTTAAGTCCTTCGAGAGCGTAGTCACTGAAATGCCGCCCGAGTCGCGCAGCTTCCGGGCGAGATCCTCAAGCCTGTCGGTCCGCCGTGCGACCAGCACAAGGTTGGCCCCGCGCGCTGCAAATCGTGCGGCAAACTCCGCGCCGAGCCCGGAGCTCGCTCCAGTGATGAGTGCCGTGGTTCCGCTGTAGCTCATGGTCATGTCGAATCCATTCCGTGTGGCGGCCACTCTATGTAGCCAATGCCTACATAGTAGACAGTGGCACCATTGTAGTCAATGACTACTTTGCGGCTATACTGATCACATGACCGATCAGCCCTACCATCACGGCAAGCTCCGCGAGGCGTTGCTCGCCCGTGCAAGGGAAGTCATCGAAGAAGCAGGAGTCGAGGGACTTTCCCTACGGCAGCTCGCGCGTGACCTGGGTGTGAGCCACGCGGCACCCGGCAAGCATTTCCGTGACAAGCAGGCGCTTCTCGATGCCCTCGCCCTTGACGGTTTCCGCAGCATGAATGCGAGGATCACAGGAGCGTCCGAAGCCGCCGGAGACCATCGGTCACGCTTTGTCCGGATCGCCAGGGCCTATGTGGACTTCGCGGTCGCCCACCCGGTCCTGTTGGCCGTGATGCACTCCACCAAGCACCATCCTGATGCCAGCGATGAACTGCGCAGCATCGGTGAAGACGGCATAACGATCGCCAGGGCGCTCATCGCTGAAGCCCAGGACGCCGGGGAGCTCGCGCCAGGGGACCGCGAGATGCTCGCGCTCGTCTGCTTCGTGAACCTGCACGGAGCCGCTGTGCTGGCGGCGGGCAACCTCCTGGATGGAACTTCCATCGACGCCCTGACGGTTGCCACAACAGACCTGTTGTGGGCGGGAATGGTCGCAGGTATTCCCGCACCCCGGGGAGCCTCGGGAATCGGCCCATGAGCCGCTCTCTTAGACGAACTCGGCGTCCTAAACACCCGTTGAGCCGAACCAGCCGTCAGGCATCCTTCGTTATACGCAACGGATTCGAAAACAACGCTTATTGACGTTCGCCAGAAGGCCTCCTTGTGCGTGGAGGTTTGTCGGCCTGCGGTCCAGCGGGGCACCTGCCGGAAAACGCTCACGCTGCTTTGACGACCGCAGCGTTGGCCTCGTCTTCTGCGGACCCATCGAGCCAAGTGAATCGACGGATTTTCGGATGCCCGGCACGCGTTCTCTGGGTTTAAGCTGTCTCGGTTCCTAGGAAGTGGAACGCTAGGATTGGTCCTTCGGAATGCGGCGATTCGCGCGTGGGCTCTCGTTCCACAGCTATGTTCAATGGAGATGGGGACTGCCCCGGCTTTTGTTGACTCGGGGTCTTAGGCCGCTATGAGCGCGGTCCGGTTGATTGTTTCATATTCGATTGGCGTGAGTTTTCCGAGTCGTCTTTGCCGTCTCCGGCGGTGGTAGGTCCGTTCGATCCAGGTCGTGATCGCCAGCCGGAGTTGTTGCCAGGTGGTCCACCGCTGACGGTCCAGGACGTTCTTTTGCAGCAGCGAGAAGAACGATTCCATCGCGGCGTTGTCTGCGCACGCACCAACCCTTCCCATCGACCCTTGGAGGCCGTTATGGCGGAGCGATTCAACGAACCGCCGGGACCGGAATTGGGAACCACGGTCCGAATGAACCACAGTTCCTGCCGGACGGCGTGCCCGCACGGCATTCTCCAGCGCGGCAACCGCCAGCGAAGACTTCATCCGTGAGTCCATCGAGTACCCGACGATCCTGCCGGAATAGACGTCCTTGACCGCACAGAGGTAGAGCTTTCCCTCGGCGGTGGGTGCTCGGTGATGTCGGTCAGCCACAGCTCGTTCGGCGCCGCGGCGGTGAAGTCGCGTTCCGCCAGGTCATCGTGAACCGGTGGGCCCGGTTTCCGGTTCAGGCCCCGCTTCTTCGAAAACACCGACCAGATGCCGTGGTCCCTGCACAGGCGCTGGCCCCTGTTCTCACCAGCCGTTATGCCCTTCTCCGGGAGTTCATCGGCGATGAAACGGTATCCGAACGCGGGATCGTCGTCATGGATGTCCCGAGCGGCGTTGACCAGGTGCGCATCCGCCCAGTCCCGGTCCGTCACCGGGCTGGCTCTCCACCGGTAGTAGCCTTGCTTGCTGAACTTCAACACCCTGCAGGTCACCGCCACGGGGACACCGTCGGCGGCAAGATCCGTGACCAGCGGGTACATCATTTTGGGTTGATATCCCTCGCCAGATAGGCAGCCGCCCGGCGCAGGATCTCATTCTCCTGCTCCAGCAAGCGGTTGCGCTTCTTAAGCTCCCGCATCTCGGCCGACTCCGCGGCCGCGGGGCCGGCCCCGGATTCTTTACGTTCGGCGATGGCGATCCAGCGCTTCAGCGTGGTGACTGACAGCCCGAAATCCTTCGCAATCTGCGCCAGTGGCGCCTCGCCCTTGCGGGCCACATCAATAACATCCTGGCGGAACTCCGCCCCATAAGCCGTGGGCATGGTCAACATCCTTCCACGAGCACCAGCTCGCTAGGTCAAGGAGTCAACAAAACCGGGGGCAGTCCCCGGCATTAGCGTGAGACATTGAGGACCTCTTGGTCGCTGCAGCGGTTGTCTAAGCAACTCCACTGTGCAACCGGAGGTCCTCACCTTTAGGTCAACGACTCCAGCGAGTCATCACATTCACCGAACCAACGTCCCTGGGCAGTACAGCTACGGCACCGCGCTCTCCCCACAACAGGGAAATGACCCTAGACCTTCGCACTGAATCAGCCGGACACCCGCAATACGGCAGCCCCGCGTAGATTAGTACACCAGACATCCTCAGCCACGAAAAGAGCTTGCGCTATACACAGCAACTCTCGAGACTTCATCCCAGGCAGCTTCGGGCGGGACCGATAATCGAAGTCGAGGTAACCATGGATATGAAACCGGAAGTCGGCGAACCCGATGGGGGACCCTGGCAAGCCGAGTCACTGGAAGGCTTGGTGCGGCGACTACTGCCGGCAGCAGGACAACGTCCGAACCGGCCCTGGGTTGTAGCGGTAGATGGAAGGAGCGGGGCAGGCAAGACCACCCTGGTCGATCGTCTACTAGCTCGAGTGCCGGACTCAGATGTCGTTCACACGGACGATGTAGCGTGGCATCTCTCGTTTTTTGACTGGGCCGATGAACTCCGTGACGGTGTCCTCGAACCTCTGCTCCAAGGCGAGGCAGTCCATTACCGTCCGCCGGGTTGGGTGGCCCGAGAACGTCCAGGTGCCATAGCTCTACCCGCCGGGCGTTCAGTGGTGTGGGTGGAAGGGAGCGGATCATCACGCCAAGCTCTCTCCGACCTAGTCGACGCTTCAATCTGGGTGCAGTGCGACAACTTTGAAGCCCGACGTCGCCTCCTGGAACGAGATGGCCAGGAAGAAGAAGACCTGCACAGGGAGTGGGAAGAACAAGAAATTCCCTTCCTACTTGAAGACCGGCCGTGGGAGCGCGCTACAGTGATCGTGGCCGGAAGGCCGGCCCTAGAGTACGATCCGAATACCCAAGTGGTAACCGCTCAGCCGGCACCACCATGCGAGGAGATCACCTAACCCACGGATTTGCCATCTCCGCCCGCCACTGTGGGTGGCGGGGTCAGGCGCCTTGGCTGTAAGTCCTCCGCATGCTGGGATGTGTGGCCATACGTGATGTGTAGATAGTCCACACCGTTAAACGGGCCCCGAACTGTCCTCGGTTGGGCCAGCACAGCGGAAGATTCGCTGCGCAACAGGACGGCGGTCCGGCGTTGCCGTCCGCTATTGCTTCGCTGCGGCGTTGGGCGTAGCTTGCGGACACGCACGTTTCCAGCTGCGCTGCGTCACCAGTCTCCCGTCCCAAAGTCTGCATCACTGATTCATCGTCCGGAAGGCGCGTGGTTATGAAAAATCCGTTCAACTTCATGACTTCTGTAGGGTTCGGATTAGCAGCACTTCTGACCACAGTGGGATGCAGCTCGACGACGGCCAGCCCGCCGCCGGCGGCAGAACAGACCAAGACCCTGCGGATAGCCACCGATGATGAGCCCGGCCGCCCGGCTGCCGCCCAGATTGAGGAATTCGCCCGCAACGTGAAGGAACACTCCGGGGGCAAGGTCCTGATCGAACCGGTGTGGAAAGCCGTGGGTGAGGACAAGGACGACCCGGATCAAGCAGTGGCACGCGCAGTGGTTACCGGTGATTTCGATATGGGACTGGTCCCTGCCCGGGCTTGGGACACCGAAGGGGTGAGTTCCTTTGCGGCACTTCACGCGCCGTTCCTCGTGACATCCAATGCCCTGATGGCGAAGGTCTCGGACCCGGCAGTCGCGGACGAAATGCTTGCAGGGCTGGACAAGGTCGGTGTGTCCGGTCTTGCCCTGGTCCCAGAAGGCACGCGAATGCTCTTCTCCTTCTTCGAACCGATGCTTACGCCGGCTGATCTTGCCGGGAAAACCGTACGGGCTCCCCGGTCCGACACGACCTACGATCTGCTGAGCACGATGGGTGCCACTCCGGACGATCTTGTGGGCGAACAGTTCTATGACGGTATCGCCGCGGGAACGGTGGTGGCGGCGGAATCGTCGTTCGCGTTGGCCGGGTCGCTCCCGAAGGCCACGACCGCGACCGGCAACATGATCCTCTACTCCAAGTTAAACTCCCTTGTCATCAACACGAAGTCTTTTCAAGCCCTGAGCGAGGGCCAGCGGCAGGCCCTGAAAGACGCGGCGGCAGCCACCCGCACGTGGGCTGTGGAAACAATGACGGAGACGGCGGACGATGCGGCGAAATTCTGCAAGGAAGGCGGAACCGTGGTGGTAGCGACGGTGGCCGCGGTTGCCGCCTTCAAAGCTGCCGGTGCCCCTGTCTACACGAAACTCGAGGCGGACCCGGATACCAAAGCCCGCATAGCCAAGATAAAGGATCTGGCCGCGGCCGAACCTGCGCCCCGATCCATTGCCCCGTGCAGCGCCGGCGGCTAGCAGGCGCCCACTTGGTCCGGAGTCGAAGGGTCTGGGTTCTTGGACGTCGAGAGATAGGGTTCCGGTCACTTACTGACCCCTGGCCGGACACAACAAGATCTCACCGGAAGCTAAATTTCGACGTGTTCGCGTCTCGTGCAGCGTACGAACGACCGCGGTTGCACGAAGGCACGAAGGCCGGCCAAGCGACCGCGTAAGCCAGGGCAGACTCGGCGGCCGTCCGCCGGCCATGACCCCCATGAACGCTCGAGACGGCCCGAGGTCCCCGGAGACGGGATGATGAGATCCGGGTCGGGCAAACTCTCGAGGTTCAGGAGTCCTCATCCTCTTCCGCAGCGCCGTCCCTTCGGTTCCATGCGCCGAAAAGAGCTGGCTGGCCCCAAAGACGGTCGATTCAACCTGGGCGATGGGAAGGGGGAGGGTGCTTTCGGTCTCAGTCCGGCCCTCGCCGCTGTGATGTTCGCGCTGGCACGGCTTCGGTTGTATCGCCTTAGAGTCGTTCGCGGACCTCGCTGCGGTGTCTTTACGTCCGGTCGACTGATACCGGTGGGGTCACTGGGGATGAAGGCGGGAATCGTCGGTCTCCCATTCATCTCGGGTGATCGCGTACTCGACGTCGCCGTGCTCATCGCCCGGAACGTACACCGGCCAGTCGGCGACGAAGGCCCGCACGAGGCGCATCCCGGATTTCTCCATCACCCTTCGGGAAGCCGTGTTGACTGCCATGGTCGAAGCTACAACCCGTTGCACCCCGAACTCGGTGAACCCCTTGGCGATCAGCGCCCGCGAGCCCTCCGTCGCGTGCCCCTTTCCCCACGCCGCGTGGCGCAACCGGTAGCCCAGTTCCGGCTGATCTTGTGGATCGTCGGGGCCCGGCCGGAAGTGGAACCAGCCGAGGAATTCCCCGGTCGTCTTCTCGAGCGCGGCCCAGAACCCGTAGCCGGGAAAGCGCTGATAGTAGTCGAGGAATGCCGGGAGGA
>NZ_JBFUCO010000015.1:0-79496 GCF_056405215.1 Arthrobacter sp. P1_H7
GCCTTAGTCGGCGTCTTCCGGGTCCTGCGCCCTTTGTGCGTGGTAGGCCAGAATCTGCAGTTCCGTTGCCATGTCCACCTTGCGGAGGTTGACCCCAGGGGGGACCTGCAGCATCACCGGCGCGAAGCTGAGGATGCTCCGCACGCCGGCGGCAATCACCCGGTCGCAGACGTCCTGGGCCACAGCGGCGGGCAAGGCGAGGACCACCATGTTGGCGCCGGTCCGCTGCAGTACCGGCTCAAGGTCAGCGGCGTCGCTGACCCGCAGCCAGCCGACCTCGCTGCCCACCACCATCTGGTCGGCGTCGAAAATTGCCACGATGTCAAAGCCCCGCGACTCGAACCCGCCGTACCGGGCCAGGGCCTTGCCCAGGTTGCCCGCACCGACGATCGCGACTTTCCAGTCGTGCGTCAGCCCGAGCGCGGCCGCGATGTTGCGGTTGAGGTACTGGACCTCATAACCGACGCCCCGGGTTCCGTAGGAGCCGACATAGGAGAGGTCCTTGCGCAGCGTCGAGGAGCTGACGCCGGAGGCCTCGGCCAGCGATTCGGACGAGACCCGGTCCACCCCCTCAGCCAGCAGTGTGGTCAGGGCGCGCAGATAGATGGTCAGCCGGGCCACGGCCGCGGGTGGAATCTGTTTGGCCGCAGTCCCGGCTCCCCCGGGGACAGCCCCGGGAGATGAATCCAGCGAAGTCACTATCTGCTCCATTGCGTCGCGTTGTGCTTCCCACTCTAGAGCCCCCGCGCATCACGCAACAAAGCACCCGCCGTCAGGAGGACTGGTCGAGGACCCGTTGCAGGGTCCGGGTCAGGCGGGCCTCGTCGATCTTCCAGAAATCCCGCTGGACACCATTGACCAGCACCACCGGGATCTCCTCGGCAAAGCGTTCCCGCAGCCCGGCGTCGTCGTCCACCGATTTCTCCGACCAATCAATTCCGAGCGCAGCGGTGACGCGGCCGACGGCGGCACGCGCCTCTGTGCACAGGTGACAGTCAGCTTTGGTGATCAGAACTACATCGGGGAAAGACGCGGGTTTGGCCATGCGTCCACCGTAGCCCGGCGGCCACTTCGGCGTCGACGCGCGGCGCAGTCCGCCCGGGTCCGGGGCCGTTCTGCCGTCGCGTCGCGCGCCCCGCGGGCGGCCGGGGGCCGGTCATTGACTAGACTCGTGGCATGCCCGAGGAGAAATACGTCATTGTGGCCAATGAGCCTGCTGCATCGACGCAGCACGGCGAGGCCGCATTTTTCGACGTCGACAACACCCTCATGAAGGGCGCAAGCCTTTTCCATGTCGCCCGCAAGCTTCACCAGCGTGGCGCCTTCACCCTGCCGCAGGCTGCCGGGTTCGCCTGGAAGCAGTTCATGTTCGTTCTGCGCGGCGAAAACATGGATGACGTCCATGCCGTCCGCGATTCGGCCCTGACGCTGGCCGCCGGCATCACGGCGAAGGACATCGAGGCGTTGGGCGAAGAGGTCTACGACGAGATGATTGAGTCGCGGATCTGGCCGGGGGCAAAGGCCCTGGCCGAACAGCATCTCCGGGTCGGGCGCAAGGTATGGCTCGTTACGGCGACGCCGATCGAGGTGGCCACGGTCATTGCCGCCCGGCTGGGCCTGACCGGGGCGCTGGGCACGGTGGGCGAGATCATGGACGGCTCGTACACGGGACGGCTTGTGGGCGAGATCCTTCATGGCCCGGCCAAAGCGGTCGCAGTCCAGCAAATTGCCGAGGAGCAGGGCCTGGACCTGAGCCGTTGCTGGGCGTACAGCGATTCCCACAACGACATCCCGTTGCTGAGCATGGTGGGGCACCCCGTTGCCATCAATCCCGACTCCAAGCTGCGCCGTTACGCCCGCGAGCACAACTGGCCGGTCTACGACTTCCGTGCCGGCCGGCGCGCCGCCACGTTGGGCTTCAAGGCCGCGACGGTCGGAGGGGCCATCTACGGCCTGTGGCGGGGGTTCTCCCGCTTCCGCGGCCCCAGCCGCTAGGCCCCCGGGGTTTCCGCTGCAGTTTCGGACCCGGGTTGCGGTTTCAGACCCGGGCGCCGCGGATCCGGGCCGCCTGTGTCCGATTCCGTAGCCCGTGTCCTTGATCCGGTGCGAAATCTTCCCACCGGGACGGGGCAAGAAAAATGCCCGCCGCCTGGAAGGCAACGGGCATTTCATGCATTTCGAAGTATTGCTACTTCTTATTGCGGCGCTGGTGGCGCGTCTTGCGAAGCAGCTTGCGGTGCTTCTTCTTGGCCATACGCTTGCGACGCTTCTTAATAACTGAACCCACGAAAGTTCCTTACCGGCTAGATGCAGTACCTGCCTGTTGGGAAGTGTCCGCGGGCTAAGCAGCAGACTAAAACAACTGACAGGTTCTTACAATGACGTAAAACGTTCCTTAACAGGGTACCGCCTCTGCGAGGCACCCCACGACCGCGGGCCCCGTGCGGGACCCAAAGCAGTCGATTCACGCTGTGAATGTTGCCGCTGACTGTTCAGCCAGTTCCGGCGTGGCCGTCGTTCCGGTCGACGACGGCACCCTTGAGGTACTGTTCGACGGCGTTTTCCGGCACACGGTAGGAGCGGCCGAACCGCACGGCCGGCATCTCCCCCGAATGCACAAGACGGTACACAGTCATTTTTGATACCCGCATAAGTTCCGCGACTTCGGCCACGGTCAAAAAACGGGCCTTGGAGAAGTTGGCCTCCGTAGACATTTCCCTATTCCTTTGCTCAAGCGAACGGCAGCCCCACCTGTTGACATGGCGGTGTGCCGATGCTGAGCCATCAAACAACCATGTGTTAGCAACACTAGTTGCTCATGGTGCCAAAGTGAAAGACTTCCTCAGGAATCCCCACACGATTTCCGCAGGAATCTCGAAAAACTCGAAGCACCGGCCTCCTCCGGTTCCCGACTCAGGCAAGCGTCCGCCGCGTGCGGGCCGAGGCGGCCAGCTGGCCAAGTACCGATGCCGTCACGTCCCAATCCATGCAGGCATCCGTGACGCTCTGGCCGTAGACCAGCCCGTCGCGTCCGGCGCCTGTGACCGTGTTGCCTGCGGCTGAGACGTCAAGGGTCTGCGCCCCGCCCACCAGGAAGCTCTCCAGCATGACGCCGGCGATGGCCCCGGCGGCGGCTCCGGCACTTTCCAGCTGCGCACCGATTTCGAGGGCGACCTCGGCCTGGCGGTGGTGGTTCTTGCCGCTGTTGGCGTGGCTGGCATCGACGATCAGGCGGGGGTTCAACTGCTTCGCGGCGAGTTTCGCCGAGGCCGCTTCAACGTCGGCGGCTGAGTAATTGGGACCCTTGCGTCCGCCGCGGAGGATGACGTGGGTGTCCGGGTTGCCGGCGGTAGCCACAAGCGCCGCCCGGCCGTCGTCGTCGATCCCGAGGAATGCCTGGGCGGCGGCGGCGGCGCTGCACGCGTCCAGCGCCACCTGGAGATCGCCGTCGGTCCCGTTCTTGAAGCCGATCGGCATCGACAGCCCGGAGGCCAGCTGGCGGTGGATCTGGCTCTCCGTGGTGCGGGCGCCGATCGCGCCCCAGGCGACCAAGTCCGCGACGTACTGGGGGCTGATGGGCTCAAGGAACTCCGTGGCGGTGGGCAGGCCGAGGGCGGTGACCTGCCGCAGGAAGGCCCGGGCTGCGCGGAGGCCCGCGGCGATGTCGTGGCTGCCGTCCAGCCGGGGGTCGTTGATCAGGCCCTTCCACCCGACCGTGGTGCGCGGCTTTTCGAAGTAGGTGCGCATGACGATCAGCAGGTCCTCGCGGTGCTTCTCTGCCTGGCTGACCAGCCGGCGGGCGTATTCCAGCCCCGCCTTGGGGTCGTGGATGGAGCAGGGGCCCACGATGACGAGCAGCCTGTCGTCCACACCGTCCATGATGGCCCGGACCTCGTCCCGGCCCCGCCCGACCACCTCGGCCAGGCGGGCCTCCAGGGGCAGTTCCGCCATGAGCTCCTGCGGGGTGGGCAGCGGGGTGAACTCACTGACGCGCAGGTTCGAGGTGGAGTGTTGGGGGCCGGCGGCTGCTTCGATGCTCATGTTCGGGTCCTGTCCAGGGTGCGGAGCGGGCCCTGATCAGAACCCGCCGGAGAAATGGCGAAGGGCAGAGAATGATCTCTGCCCTGTTGGCTCTGAAGGAAAGTTGGATGCGTGTCAGTTAGACGCGGGCCCCTCCAGAGCCAACGAAAAATACGCATACCAACGGTTAGTCATAGCGTCGACCATAGCCCCGGAGCCGCGGCGGGGCAAACGCCGGGCGTAACAATCCGCCGGCGCACCGGGCCAGGGCGTAATTCCCGTCATCGGGCAGCAGGTCAACGGTTCCTGCGGGCACCAGGCTGGTCGGTGACGCCCACGGGTCTGGCCCGAACGCCCTGGCAACCGCTGGGCCTCACCTGCCGGGGCTCAGAAGCATGGCCATTAGAGTGTTCTGGAGCACACGCTTAAGATCCTGCATAACCGGAGGCAGCCATGACGCAGACCGTCCCGCCCCGCAACCCCGAGGTTCCGACCACACCCGCGGCCACTGCGCCTGGCCACGGGGCCCCCGCATCCGGCCACGACACAGCCGCGGCCGCGCGCGGGCTCCCTGCCGCGCTGAAGCGCCGGGTGCCCAAATACGCCGATCTTGCGCCCCTGATGCAGTTCAAGAAGCCGGAGTTCAGCCGGGCCGCCAGGCTCCGCCGGGCAAGCACCATCTGGGACCTGCGGGACATGGCCAAGCGCCGCACACCCCAGGCGCCCTTCGACTACACCGACGGCGCCGCCGAGGCCGAAATCTCCCTCCGCCGCGCCCGCCAGGCGTTCCTGGACATCGAATTCCGGCCCGGGGTCCTGCGTGACGTCTCCAGCATCGACCTCAGCACTGACATCCTGGGCGGGCCGTCCCGCCTCCCGGTGGGGATCGCGCCCACCGGCTTCACCCGGATGATGCAGTCCGAAGGCGAATACGCCGGCTCCCAGGCCGCCGAAGCCGCCGGCATTCCGTACACCCTCTCCACCATGGGCACGGCCTCGCTCGAGGACGTGGCCGCCGCCGCACCCACCGGCCGCAACTGGTTCCAGCTGTACCTGTGGACGGACCGGGACCGTTCCCTGGAACTGATCCAGCGTGCCGCCGCGGCGGGCAATGACACCCTCATGGTCACGGTGGACACCGCCGTCGCCGGCGCCAGGCTCCGCGATGTCCGCAACGGCATGACCATCCCGCCCGCCCTGACCCTCAAGACCGTCCTGGATGCTTCCTACCGGCCCGCGTGGTGGTTCAACTTCCTCACCCACGAGCCACTGACCTTCGCATCCCTCTCCCGGTACACCGGCACGGTCGCGGACCTCATCAACTCCATGTTCGACCCCACCCTGACCTACGCCGACCTCGACTGGCTGCGCGAGACGTGGAAGGGCAAGCTCGTGGTCAAGGGCATCCAGACAGTCGACGACGCCCGCAAAGTCGTGGACCACGGCGTCGACGGAATCGTGCTCTCCAACCACGGCGGCCGCCAACTGGACCGCGCACCGATCCCCTTCCACCTGCTCCCCGAAGTCTCCGCCGCCCTCAAGGCCGACCACAGCGACGCCGCGATCATCCTGGACACCGGCATCATGAGCGGCACGGACATCATCGCCGCCCTCGCCCTCGGCGCCGACTTCACGCTGATCGGCCGCGCCTACCTCTACGGGCTCATGGCCGGCGGACGGGCCGGCGTGGACCGTACTCTCCAAATCCTGGAGAAGGACATGGAACGCACCATGGCCCTGCTGGGCGTCAGCCGGGTCGCGGACCTCACCCCCGACCACGTTCGGATCCTCCGCACCTAGCGCACCAGGCGCACTAGGCGCCCGCAAGGTCCGCCTGGTCCGCAGCGGGGCAGAGCTGCTGGCCGCAGCGCATCCCCGCAGCGCATAACCGCCGCGGCATACGCAGCGGCGGGAAAGGTTACTTCTTGCGGCCGAACTTGGGCAGGTTGGCCAGGAGATCGGCGGCCCTGGTGGCCGCCCGGCCCACGGTCCGCCCGATCTGCTGGGGCATCTTGTCCTCCCCTGCCGTTCCCACCGGAATGACGACGGCGGGGCTCAGCGGGCTGCCGGCAGGGCGGCCCGCCAGTGCTGCGGCGGGTTGCGCGGCGACCGGTTGCGGAACAACCGGTTGCGGAACAGCCGCGGCGGCCAGGCCATCCGGGACGACGGTGGGGCCGGTTTCGGGGTGGAGGGCTGCGGCCGCGTCCGCCGTCACGGCGGGGCCAACGTCGAATGCCTGCAGCCAGCTGGCAACCCCGGCGAGCGGCTTGGGATTGAGCGTGTAGTACCGCTTCTGGCCCTGGGCGCGCATGCTCACCAGGTCCGCTTCGCGGAGGACTTTAAGATGCTTGGAAATAGTGGGCTGGCTTGCTTCAAGCTCCTGGACCAGTTCCCCCACCGCTTTGTCCCCCTTGCGGAGGGCTATCAGAATGTCACGCCTGGTTGCCTCAGCAATGACGGCAAATACGTCGTCTGTCACCATGCCCTCCACACTAGCGACATATACGCCAGATGGCATCCACGAATTGGTGCCTTGGTGCCGGGCCTTAGGCCCGGTCGGGATTTAGTCGAACCAGGGGTCCAGTCCGTGCAGCGGAAACACTTCCTTGCGGGTGGCCATGATGGTGCGGTCCACCTCGTCGTTGGGGTCGAAGCCCACTTCCCAGGACCGCCACCAGAGGTCCACGTCGTCGCCCATCGTCTCGGGGGGCTCCACGCCGAACTTGGCGCCGTACTTGTCTTTGACGTAGTTGCGCCAGTCCTCCGGGACCGGGGTGCGCAGCGGCACCGGGCGGCCGGCGGCGATGGCTATGAGGTGGCTCCAGGCCCGCGGCACCACGCTGACGACGTTGTAGCCGCCGCCTCCGGTCGAAATCCACCGGTTCTCGCAGTAGCGAGCGGCGAGGTTGCCGATCGCGGTGGCGGCCTCGCGCTGGCCGTCCACACTGATGTTCAGGTGGGTCAGCGGGTCAAGCCGGTGCGAGTCGCAGCCGTGCTGGCTGACGATCACTTCCGGTTCGAACGCACCAATGAGCTGGGGCACGACGGCGTGGAAGGCCCTCAGCCACCCGGCGTCAACGGTGCCGGCCGGGAGGGCGACGTTCACGGCGCTGCCCTGGGCGTTCGGTCCGCCGATCTCGTTGGCAAACCCGGTGCCCGGGAAGAGTGTCAGCCCGGATTCGTGCAGCGAAATCGTCAGGACGCGCGGATCGTCCCAGAAAATGCTCTGCGTGCCGTCGCCGTGGTGCGCGTCGATGTCGACGTAAGCCACCCGCCGGACGCCGCCGTCAAGCAGCCGCTGGACGGCCAGGGCGGCGTCGTTGTAGATGCAAAAGCCGCTCGCGCGGTCCCGGGAGGCGTGGTGCATCCCGCCGCCGAAGTTCACGGCCCGCACCGCGCTTCCGTCCAGGACAGCTGCGGCCGCCAGCAGGGAGCCGCCGGCCAGCCGGGCACTGGCTTCGTGCATGCCGGCAAAGGCGGGGTCATCCTCGGTTCCGAGGCCCCTGGCATGGTCGGGGGTGTCCGGGTTTTCGCTCACGCGCCGCACGGCGGCCACAAACTCCGGGCTGTGGACTGCGCAGAGCTCCGCGTCGGTGGCGACGTCGGGAGCCGCTACCGTGACGTGGTCCAGATCCAGCAGTCCAAGGCTTCCGGCCAGCTTCGCGGTGAGCTCCATGCGTTCCGGCGCCATGGGGTGGGAGTGGCCAAAGTTGTAGGCAGTCATGGCTGGGGCCCACACCACCGTCGTTGGCAGCGCGGTCTGAGCGAGTCCGGGCAGGAATGTCATCAATCACAGGCTACCCGAGCGGTCCCCGGCTTCCCGCGCGTGCACGTTGGATCCCCGGCCATTACGCGGTGTTTAGTGGTTTACTACTTGGGGAAGAAGTTTCAACCGAGGAAAAACATGACGCAAAGCCAGTCGAGGTCCACGAGCCCGGCCAACTGGCAGCCAGGCATGCCGGAGCGGGAAGGCCTGTGGATTTTCACACGCCTGCGCGACTTCATTGACGGCATCGCCAACAGCTCGCCTGCCCGCCTGGCTCTCTCGGCGTTCGGCGTCGTGATTCTGGTTTTCACCGCTTTACTCTCGCTGCCCATAGCTTCCGCGACGGGACAAGTTACACCACTGCATCAGGCGTTCTTCACCGCGGCGTCCGCTGTCTGCGTCACGGGCCTGACCGTGGTCTCCACGGCTGTGCACTGGTCCTTCTTCGGCCAGCTCGTGATCCTGGTCGGCATTTTCGTGGGCGGCTTGGGTACGTTGACCCTCGCGTCGCTGCTGGCGCTCATGGTCAGCAAGAGACTCGGTGTCCGCGGCAAGCTGATCGCCCAGGAGGCCATGAATGCCGGCCGGCTCGGCGAAGTCGGTACGCTGCTCCGGATCGTGATCGTGACCTCCGTGGTGATCGAGGCCGCCCTGGCGCTGACTCTTATCCCCCGCTTCCTGATCCTCGGGGAGAGCTTCCCGCAGGCCATCTGGCACGGGATCTTCTACGCCATTTCGTCGTTCAACAACGCCGGATTCACGCCGCATTCGGACGGAATCGTGCCGTACGAAACGGATCTCTGGATCCTCGTCCCGCTGATGCTCGGGGTATTCCTGGGCAGCCTGGGCTTCCCGGTGGTCATGGTGCTGCACCAGAACGGGCTGCGGTGGAAGAAGTGGAACCTCCACACCAAGCTGACCATCCAGGTCTCCTTCATTCTCCTGGCCGCCGGCACGGTCCTCTGGGGCTTCCTGGAGTGGGACAACCTGCGCACCATCGGGGACATGGACCTCGGCGACAAGATCACGCATGCGCTGTTTGCCTCAGTCATGTTGCGCTCCGGCGGCTTCAACTTGGTGGACCAGAACCACATGGACTCCACCACCATGTTGCTCTCCGATGCCCTCATGTTCGCCGGCGGCGGTTCCGCATCCACGGCCGGCGGCATCAAGGTCACCACCATCGCCGTGATGTTCCTGGCGATCGCCGCCGAGGCCCGCGGCGACGCCGACGTGAAAATCTACGGCCGCACCATCCCCGAGGGCACGATGCGCGTGGCCATCTCGGTGATCGTTGCCGGTGCCACCCTTGTCTCGGTCTCGGCCCTCCTGCTCCTGCACATCAGCCATGCCTCCCTGGACCGGGTCCTGTTTGAAACCATTTCCGCCTTCGCCACGGTGGGCCTAAGCACCAACCTCAGTGCAGAGTTGCCGCCGTCGGGGGTTTACGTCCTCGCTTTGCTCATGTTTGCCGGGCGCGTCGGGACGGTCACCCTTGCGGCCGGCCTGGCCCTGCGCCAACGCAGCCAGCTGTACCACTACCCGGAAGAGAGACCGATCATTGGCTAGTTCCTCAGGCGCCGTCAACCGCCCCGCCCACAACGCCCCTGTGCTGGTGATCGGGCTGGGCCGTTTTGGTGCATCCACCGCAGAGCAGCTGGTCAAGCAGGGCCGGGAAGTCCTGGCCATTGAACGCGACCGCACCCTCGTCCAGAAGTGGGCGAGCGTCCTGACGCATGTGGTGGAAGCCGACGCCACCAACATCGATGCCCTCCGCCAGCTCGGTGCCCAGGAATTCAGTTCCGCCGTCGTGGGCGTGGGCACCTCGATCGAATCCTCGGTGCTGATCACGGTAAACCTCGTGGACCTCGGGATCGAACACCTCTGGGTCAAGGCGATCACCCCCTCGCACGGCAAGATCCTCACCCGGATCGGCGCCAACCACGTCATCTACCCGGAGGCGGACGCCGGCGTCCGTGCCGCGCACCTGGTCTCCGGGCGCATGCTGGACTTCATTGAGTTTGACGACGACTTCGCGATCGTGAAGATGTACCCGCCGCGCGAGACCGTGGGCTTCACCCTCGATGAGTCCAAGGTCCGGTCCAAATACGGCGTCACGATTGTGGGCGTGAAGTCCCCGGGCGAGGACTTCACCTACGCGCGGCCGGAAACCAAGGTTTCCTCGCGGGACATGCTCATTGTTTCGGGGCACGTGGACCTGCTCGAACGGTTCGCTGCCCGCCCCTAGCCCGCAGCCGCCCCATGGCCCGCCCGGGCCGGCTCAGGCGAGCTGGCG
The DNA here is from genome assembly GCF_056405215.1 of Arthrobacter sp. P1_H7. Lineage (NCBI taxonomy): Bacteria > Bacillati > Actinomycetota > Actinomycetes > Micrococcales > Micrococcaceae > Arthrobacter > Arthrobacter sp. P1_H7. The sequence goes on from NZ_JBFUCO010000015.1 coordinate 10,083, forward strand.
GGTGATTTCGGCTGCGCGCTCGGCCGCCGCGCGGGCGCCGTCGGCGATGATGGCCGGCAGTCCGCGCTCGTCAAACGTCGCGATGGCCCGTTCCGTGGTGCCGTTCGGGCTCGTGACCGCCTTGCGCAGCGCGGCGGGATCCGCGCCGGGCTCGGCCAGCATGAAGCCCGCCCCGGCGACGGTCTCGCGGGCCAGCAACAGGGACAGCTCCGGGTCCAGGCCCAGTTGCACCCCGGCCTCGGCCATGGCCTCCGCCAGGTAGAAGGCGTAGGCCGGGCCCGAGCCGCTGATCGCGGAGAGGGCGTCCACCTGGTCCTCGGGGATCTCCACGACCGTGCCGGCGGCCGCGAGGATGTCCTTGGCGCGCTGGAGCTGCGCGGCGGAGCAGTTGGTGCCGGGCGAGACGGAGACGACGCCGCGGCCCAGCTTCGCCGGAGTGTTCGGCATTGTGCGGATGACGGGCTGGCCGGCCGGCAGCGCCGCCTCGAGCTGTTCCAGGGACACGGCGGCGGCAACGCTGATGACGATCGTGTCCGGAGCCAGGGAGCCGCTGATTTCCCGGGCCAGGTCCGCGATCCCCACGGGTTTGACGCCGAGGATCACGACGCCGGAGCCGGTGGCGGCCTGTTTGTTGTTGTCGGGCTCTTCTTCGCCCGCGATGGCCGTGATCCCGTGGTGGCGCTGGGCCAGCTCGGCCGCGCGCTCGGCCCGACGGACGGTCGCGACGATGTCGCCCGGGTCGACGCCGCCGTCGATCAGCCCGCCCATGATTGCCTCGTTCATTGACCCACAGCCCAGGAATGCGATTCGGTTGCTCATGTCCCCATCATTGCAGTCCGACGTGATTCCCAGCCAGCTCCCACCTTCAGCGCAGTCAGCGCACAACTTTGGAACCTAACGTTGTAACTACCTCATTGAGGGTGCGAGTGATGCAGCAGGCATGCGGATGCCTGCGCGGCACCGGTGGTTGCAGCGGGTTTTCCCATTTTCCCGCAGCGGACCGCCGGTGCCTTTGCCGTTTAAGACACCTTTGCCGTTTTTGACCCGTGGCGGAGCTGGCCCCAACCCCGGGGGACGCCGTCGGATTGCCAGCAAACGTACAGGGAAATCTCGCTGTGCGCCCAAGTTCGGCCATTACCTTGGAAAGTGCCTCAACAGGTGCGAGTGATGATAGCCGGTTCCCCCGAGCCGGCGGTGCGCCGGGCGATTTGCAGCAGAGTTCCCCCAAGTCCTGCTCCGGATCGCCCGGCCCTACTCGTTTAACCGGAGTAAACGGGCCCGCACCGGGTGCGCGGTCCGGCCCCCGGTTTCTAGCCGTCTCCGGCCCCGCCGAACGCCGGGCTGCGGAGCTTGCCTTCCAGGAAGCTGCGTTCCGCGGTGCTGCCGGCAAGCGCCAGGGCCCGGCGGTAGCCTTCGGCGGCCTCCGGATAGCGGCGCAGGCGGACCAGGAAGTCGGCGCGGACGGCGTGGAAGAGGTAGTAGTTGTCCAGGCCCAGGCCCTCGACCGCCGCCAGCGCGGCAGCGGGCCCGTGCAGTTCTGCCAAGGCCACGGCGCGGTTCAGCGCAACGACAGACCCCGGCGCGACGGCCAGGAGCTGGTCATACAGCTGCAGGATCTGCGCCCAGTCGGTGTCCCCGGCGGTCGCGGCGTCGCTGTGGACGGCGTTGATCGCCGCCTGCAGCTGATACGGTCCGGGCCGGTTCCGGCGCAGGCACCGGCGCACCAGCTCACGGCCTTCGGCGGCCAGGGCGGAGTCCCAGCGCCCCCGGTCCTGGGCCGTGAGCAGGACCAGTCCCCCGTCGGGTGTGAATCGCGCGGCACGGCGGGACTCGATGAGCAGCATCAGCGCCAGCAGTCCCGCCGCTTCCGGCTCGTCCGGCATCAGCGACGCCAACACCCTGCCGAGCCGGATGGCTTCCGTGCAGAGCTCCGTGCGTTCCGGGCCGTCGGCGGGGCCTGCGGTATAGCCCTCGTTGAAGATGAGGTAGACCACCGCCAGCACCGATTGGAGCCGCTCGGGCAGTTCGGCGCCCTGCGGGACCCGGAACGGGACCTTGGCATCCCGGATTTTCGCTTTCGCCCGGACCAACCGCTGTGCCATGGTCGCCTCCGGGACCAGGAAGGCCCTGGCGATTTCCGCCGTCGTCAAGCCACCCAGAAGCCGCAGCGTCAGCGCCACCCGGGCGGACCCGGCCAGGGCGGGATGGCAGCACGTGAAAATCAGCCGCAAAGTGTCGTCGTCCACGTCCTCGACCCCCGACTGTTCCGCCAGGAACTGCTCTTCGGCGGCCGGCGCGGGTCCGGTCCCGGACCGCGCCGCCGCGAGCAAGGCCGCCTGTGCGTGCTTGTCCTCGCGTGAGGCTTCCCTCCGCAGCCGGTCGATCGCCCGGCGCCGTGCCGTCGTGATGATCCAGCCGGCCGGACTGGGCGGGATGCCGGCCGCCGGCCAGTGCTGGACCGCCGCGGCAAAGGCATCCTGGACGGCATCCTCGGCAATATCGATGTTCCCGAACGTCCGCGTCAGAACGGCTACGGCGCGGCCGTATTCACGCCGGAACACCCGCGCAATGTCCGCCTCGGTCGCTGCCTCATTTGCACGACGGTCACCCACAGCGGCACCCCGGCCTGGCGGCTAATGCTGGAACGGACGGACTTCAACGGGAAGTGTGGTGGCGCCGGCCAGCTTCCGCGCCCAGCCAAGGGCCGCGTCCAGATCCTCGGCCTCGATCACGGTGAATCCGCCGAGGTGCTCTTTGCCTTCGGTGAACGGCCCGTCGGTCACCAGGATCTCGCCACCGTTGGGCCGCAGGACCGTCGCGGACTCTGCCGGGTGGAGCCCCGCGGCGAACACCCAGGCCCCCGCCGCCTGCATTTCATGGTTCAGGGCTGCCAGGTCACGCATGATGGGTTCGAGGAACTCAGGGTCCGGGGCAGGGCCGTCCGGCTGGTAAATGCTGAGCAGGTACTGCGTCATTTCGGGTGCCTCCTTGTCGAATCAGCCGGCGGCGTGCCGGCCTCTCAGCAATTACACGATCGAGGACGCTCCGGATCTACACAGTCTCGACACCGTGGCTGGCCGGAGTGGTCTCAGGAAGCTTTTGCCGGCGACTGGAGCCGCGCCGGCGGTTGCTCTGTCACATGCGGCGCGGGCTCGACCGGCCCCTCAAACACCAGCTGGTCCAGGCGGCGGAGGATGAGTCCCTCACGCAGGGCCCACGGGCAGGTCACCATGCTGTCGAATTTGAACATCTCCAGGGCCGCTTCCGCGACGAGGGCGCCGGCGAGGACCTGCGGCGCACGGGCTTCGGAGACCCCGGGCAAGTGGAGCCTGTCCTCTATCTCCATCGCCGAGATCCGCTGCGCCCAGAGCCCCAGGTCGAGGGCCAGAAGCTCCCTCTTGACGTAGGGCCCGGCGCCGCTGGGGGCGGCCCCGGCAATCCTGGCGAGGGACCGGAACGTTTTGGACGTGCCCGCCACGAGGTTGGGCGGGCCCAGCTTCTCGAATTTGCGCACCGCGGGTTTGAGCGTGGAGCGGATGTAGCGGCGCAGCTCTTTGATGCTCTTGGCCGAGGGCGGGTTCTCGGGCAGCCAGTCACGCGTCAGCCGGCTGGCGCCGAGCGGAACGGACATCGCCAGCTCGGGCAGCTCGTCCTGTCCGAGGGCCATCTCGAAGGAGCCGCCGCCGATATCCAGGTTCAGGATGGGCCCGGCGCCCCAGCCGTACCAGCGCCGGACGGCGAAGAACGTCATGGATGCCTCTTCGCTGCCCGTGAGCTCCCGGAGGGTGACGGTGGTTTCATGCTTGACGCGGGCCAGGACGTCAGCGCCGTTGGTGGCCTCGCGGATGGCCGAGGTGCAGAACGCGAGGAGGTCGTCGGCTTTGTGCTTGGCCGCGAATTCCCACGCCTCGAGGACAAACTCGACAAGTTCATGCTGCCCCTCGTCGTCGATGTTGCCGTCGTCATCGAGGTACTGCACGAGCGACAGCTGCCGCTTGTGCGAGGCGTAGGGGACCGGACGGGCGCCGGGATGGGCGTCGACCAGCAGGAGATGGACAGTGTTGGACCCGATGTCGAGGACGCCTAGACGCATGCTGCCATTATTCCCCCCACGGACCGGCCGGCCTAGCTGCGMCGGCGGTATTCGCGAAGAATACCGCGGTTGATCACCATGCCAAGTTCCGCGCCGAGGTTGCCGATGATCGCGGCGCCCTGCGTGCCCAGCACGTTGGGGGCGGCGGCGAGATACTGCTCGGTGACGCGGCTCGGGTGCGAGAAGACGGCCAGGACGGGCTTGCCGGAGGAGTTGGCCAGGACCAGCGGCTCCACCTGCGAGTCGGGGCCCTCCAGGGCGTCGGAGCTGACCACATAGACCTCGTTGTTGAGGAAGGCCAGGATCACGTCCACCGGGTTGGCGTCCGGCTGCTCCCCCCGGGCGAGCTGCTCCTCGAGTTCGTTCAGCGGCTGGTTGTCCAGGTGTGCGGGCTGTTCAGTCATATTCCTACTCGATCACGTCCACGGCCGGTCCGCAAACGCGAAATCGCCGGAAACCTGCGGATTCGCCGGTAATTTACGGCGAATCGGCAGGTTTCCGGCGATTTCGGCGCGCTGGCCTACTTCTTGGCCGGGGCCTTCCGAGCGGGTGCCTTGCGGGCCGTCGTCGTGCGCTTGACCGGGCCCTTGGCCCGCTTTTCGGCGAGGAGTTCGACGGCGCGTTCCCGGGTCAGCTCCTCGATCGAGGTGGTGCGCGGCACCGTGATGTTGGTGATGCCGTCGGTGATGTACGGGCCGAACCGGCCTTCCTTCACCACGATGTTCTTCTCCGAGACCGGGTCCGGTCCGAATTCGGCCAGCGGCGGCACGGCGGCACGGGCGCCGCGCTGCTTGGGCTGCGAGTAGATCTCCAGCGCCGCCTCGAGTGTGATCGTGAAGATCTCCTCTTCGGAGCCGATGGAGCGGGAGTCCGTGCCCTTCTTCAGGTACGGGCCGAACCGGCCGTTCTGCACCGTGATCGGGTTGCCGTCGGCGTCCTGGCCGAGCACGCGGGGCAGGCTCATGAGCTGCAGCGCCTCGTCCAGCGTGATGGTGTCCACGCTCATGGACGCAAACAGGGACCCGGTGCGCGGTTTGGCCTTGACGGGCTTCTTCGGCGGCTTGGGCTTGCCGTTCTTGTAGTACTCAACGGGCTGGTTGGCCAACTGTTCCTCGGTCATCTCCGGGATGATCTCGGTGACGTAGGCGCCGTAGCGGCCGTTCTTGGCCACGATTGTGTGCCCGGTGTGCGGGTCCGCGCCGAGGACACGCTCCTCCGGGGCAGCGGTCTCCATGAGTTCGATGGCCTTGGCGGCCGTGAGCTCATCCGGGGCCAGGTCCTCGGGGACGTTGGCGCGGGCCGCCTCAACCACTTCGCCGGTCTCGGGATCCACCGTCGCGGTGGAGCTTTCCAGGTACGGGCCGAACTTGCCGACCCGCAGCGTGATCGCGTCCGTGATGGGGATGGAGTTGATCTCGCGGGCATCGATCTCGCCGAGGTTGTTCACGATGCTCAGCAAGCCGGGCTCGGAGTCCTCACCGAAGTAGAAGTGCTTGAGCCACGCCGGTCCGGCCGCCTGGCCGTTGGCGATCTTGTCCAGGTCCGCTTCCATGTCGGCCGTGAACTCGTAGTCCACGTAGTCGTGGAAATGCTGCTCCAGGAGCCGGATCACGGAGAACGCGATCCAGCTCGGGACCAGCGCGGAGCCCTGCTTCCGGACGTAGCCGCGGTCCTGGATCGTGGAGATGGTGGAGGCGTAGGTCGACGGGCGGCCGATGCCCTTCTTTTCCAGCTCTGCGGTCAGTGAGGCTTCGGTGTAGCGCGGCGGCGGCGAGGTCTCGTGGCCGACGGCGACAATGTCGGTGGCGGTGAGCGCGTCGTCCTTGGCCACGTTGGGCAGCCGTCGTGCTTCCTCGGACTCGTCGTCCCCGCGGCTTTCGTCCTTGCCTTCTTCGTAGGCGGCGAGGAAGCCGGGGAAGGTGATGACGGTGCCCGAGGCCGAGAACTCGGCGTCGCGGCGGTCGGCCGGGTCACCCACGGTGACGGCGCCGAGGCGGATCGTGGCGGTGGAGCCCTTGGCGTCAGCCATCTGCGAGGCGACCGTGCGCTTCCAGATGAGCTCGTAGAGGCGGAATTCGTCGCCGGAGAGCTGCTGGGCCACCTGGGCCGGGGTGCGGAAGGAGTCACCGGCGGGACGGATGGCCTCGTGGGCTTCCTGCGCGTTCGCTGCCTTGCCGCTGTAGACCCGCGGCGACTGCGGCACGTATTCGGGACCGTACAGCTCGGAGGCCTGGCGCCGGGCGGCCGTGACGGCCTCGTTGCTCAGCGCGGATGAGTCCGTACGCATATAGGTGATGTAGCCGTTTTCGTAGAGCCGCTGCGCCACCTGCATCGTGCTCTTCGAGGAGAAGCGCAGCTTGCGGCCGGCCTCCTGCTGCAGCGTGGAGGTGGTGAACGGCGCGGCCGGGCGGCGGGTGTACGGCTTGGTGTCGACGGAGCGGACGCGGAATTCGGCGTCCTGCAGCCCCGCCGCGAGCGAGGCGGCAAGTTCCTCGTTGAGGTGCACGGCGTTGCGGGAGGTGAGCTCGCCGTTGTCGTTGAAGTCCCGGCCGCTGGCGACCTTGGCGCCGTCGACGGCGGCGAGTTTGGCTTTGAAGGAGCCGGAACCGGCACCGAACTGGCCGGTGAGGTCCCAGTAGGAGGCGGCCTTGAAGGCCATCCGCTCGCGTTCGCGGTCCACCACCATGCGGGTAACGACGGACTGCACGCGGCCGGCGGAGAGGCCGCGGGCCACCTTGCGCCAGAGCACGGGGGAGATCTCATAGCCGTAGAGCCGGTCCAGGACGCGGCGGGTCTCCTGGGCGTCCACCAGGTCCTGGTCGACATCGCGCAGGTTGTCCATGGCGCGGTGGATGGCTTCCTTGGTGATTTCACCGAAGGTCATCCGGTAGACGGGAACCTTGGGCTTGAGCACTTCCAGCAGGTGCCACGCGATGGCCTCGCCCTCGCGGTCCCCATCGGTTGCGAGATAGAGAGCGTCGGCGTCTTTGAGCTGGGCCTTGAGCTCGGCGACCTTCTTCTTCTTGTCCGAGGACACCACGTAGTAGGGCTTGAAGTCGTTGTCGATGTCGACGGCGAACTTGCCCAGCGGGGTCTTCTTCAGTTCCGCGGGGAGCTCCGAGGGCTGCGGGAGGTCGCGGATGTGACCGATGGAGGCCTCCACTATGAAGCCTTCGCCGAGGTACTTGGCGATGGTCTTGCTCTTGGCGGGAGACTCCACAATCACGAGTTTCTTGCCGGTTTTGGCCTTGCTTGGCACGGTGCTCCTACAGAAAAAGGTGGCTCGGGCAGATGCGCCCATACCCGCCTAGTTCACCATATTTTGCAGAATCCCGCGCATCCGGCCGGAAATGACGGCCCAGCGGACGCGGCTTCCGGCCGCAGAAAGGCCGGGTGCCGGGCGGGCCCTGGGGGCGCCCCGGATGCAGTCCCGCGCCGTGCCCGCGACCGGTCCAGGCCTTCCCGGCGGCGGCCTCAGCCCTTGCCGGCGGCGGGCTTGCCGGGGGCGGCTTTTGCAGCCGGTCCGCGGTCGTCCGGAATCATCGACCACATCGTGGCCATGCGCTCGGCGCCCTCGGGCACGTGGTCCGGATCCTCAAGTTCGTAGTCCCGCAGCAGGTCGAAGATCCGCCGCGTCAGTTCGGCCCGCTGCTCCGGCGTCAGGTACAGCAGGTTGCTGGCCAGTACCACCGAGGACGGGCCGTCGGCGGTGTCGCCGCTCTCGCGCCGGGCGTTGCGGGCCGTGGCGTAGGCAAGGACCCGGCGGCGGTAGGCGTCAAGCTCCAGGTCCAGGACGGCGAGTTCGGGGCTGGCCACTCCCCCCAGCGAGTGGATGGTGAAATCTGTACCGGCGGCCTGCCAGCGCCGCTCCCGGGCATCCCCTGCGGTGGCCGCGGGAACCACGATGCCCCACTTCTGCAGCGCCCGCAGGTGGTAGCTCATGGCGCTGGGAGTCAGTCCGGTCTGCGCGGCAAGCTCGGTGGCCGTCCGGCTCACCTGGGTGGAATACAGCTCGGAAATGACCTCCAGCCGGGCGGCGTGGGCCAGGGCACGGATCGCCTTCGGGTCAGTGATTTCCACTTGCTTCTCCGGACGGTGCCGGCGCTTGGTGGCCGGCGGAGCTGTTGACTCCGCCGTCGGGGTTTCTGCGTTCACTCCTCCAGTGTATCCAGCCCCGCCAAACTATGAAAGAAATGCTTGACATTTGTTTTGCCGCCGGGCTACGTTCCTTTTTATGAAACAGACACTTCATAAATTGTCGGCCCCCGTAACCGGCGTGCGGCCCCTGTGGCGCAACCACGACTTCCTGATTGCCGGCACCGCCCGGTTCGTGGCGACGGCGGGGATGGGCGCCGTCGTCGTCAGCGTCATGCTGCACCTGCAGAACGCGGCCGCGGCCGGCGAAACTCCTGTCGCCGGGCCCTGGCTCGTGGCCGCCTACCTTTTGTGTTCAGCGCTGCCGCTGGTCCTCCTGGCCCCGTGGGCCGGCCGCCTCGCCGACACCATGGATTCGCGCACGCTGGCGACGGCAAGTTCCGCGGTCAGTGCCGCCGCCGTCGCCGGCATGGGGCTCGGCATGCAGTATCTGGAGAACTATCTGCCCGTGCTGTTTGCCATGACGTTCCTGCTCGACGCCGCCCAGTCCGTGGCCAGCCCCACCTGGCAGGCCCTGCTGCCGCGGATCGTCGGCGAGGACCGCACGCCCCGGGCCATGGGGACCCTGCAGGCGACCATCATGATCGCGGGCATGGCCGGCCCCGCCGCGGGCGGCCTGCTCAGCGGCTGGGGCGGGACCGGGCTGGTGTTCGCCGTGGCCAGCGGCTGCTACGTCGCCATGGGGCTCGGCGCGCTGCTAATCCGCACCCGCCGCGGCACGGCGGCCGAACGGGCCGGGCAGGCGAAGCCGGCGCTGCTGGACGGGCTGCGCCTGATCCGCCGGGACAGCCTGGTCTGGGCCCTGGTCCTCGGGGCGATGTTCTTCATCGTCGTCGGCGAAGCCACCAACGTGCTCGAGGTGTTCCTGGCCCGCGACGAACTTGGCGCCACCGAGATCCAGTACGGCCTCCTGTCCGCGGCCTTCGGCCTCGGGATGGCAGCCGGGGCCGCGATGGCCGGCAGGATCAGGACGCCACGGGTCCGGCTGCGCGTGCTGCTGGCCTCCATGACCGCAGCCTCGGCGTGCCTGGTTCTCACCGGGATGGTCCCGAGCGTGGAACTGCTCTTTGCCGCCTACACAGGGACGGGAGTGGCCTGCGGCGTCCTGAACGCCTGTTTCGGGGCCATCGCGATCCTGCGGATTCCGGAAAGCGGGCGCGGCCAGGCGATGGCGATTGTGGGCGGGATGACGCGTGCCGTCTCCATTGGTGCGCTGGCCCTGGGCGGCCTCCTGGGCGCCCTGGTGCCGGTGCGCGTCAGCTTCGTGCTCACCGGCGTCGCCGGGGCCCTGGTAGCCCTCGCCCTCACGGCGTACGTCCTGCCGCGGTTCGGCCGGGAGGATTCCGCCTCCGGTACTGGTCCTGCGGCAGCCGGGGCTGCGGCAGAAGCGGCCTTGCCGGCCGCTACCGAACCGCCGTTGGCGGGCGCGGCCGCTGCCGTATCAGGCAGGCAGCAGGAAGCCGTCGCGGACGAGGTTCCCGACTTCTTCGAGCAGGCCGGTGCGGAACTCCGCGCCGTCGAACCCCTCGTAGCCGCCCAGCAGCGCCTCGAGGGCGCCGATGATCTGCCCGACGGACAGGTCGCCGTCGCACGCTGAGACGAGGCCCGCCAGCTCGGTACTGAGCAGGTTGGTGCGGCGCAGCCCGGCACCCTGCCGCAGCAGGATGACGCCGGGGTGTTCCGCGCCGGGGCGCTGGTGCCGTTCTTCGGTGACGTCCTCCGCGACCAGCAGGTGGGCGGCGGCCAGATCACGGCCGGCCAGCCAGTCGGCACGCTCGACGGCGGCGCCCAGGTGTGGCCCGACCGGCTGTTCGATCGGGTAGGTGATCTCCTCGAAACGGGACAGCACCCGCCCCGCGCCGTCGGCAGGCCGCCGCAGCCAGATCATGCCGAAGCCGATTCCGGCCACATTGCGCGAGGCGAAGTCGTCCAGGTAGGCCGCGTACGAGTCCTCGTAGAGCCGTCGGTCGCGGCCTTCCGAGGCGTCCTGGAGCCAGGTCTCGGCATACTGCTCGGGGCCCACCTGCTCGCGCTGGATGAACCAGACGTCGGCAACCGGGCCGGCCCAGCTCTGGGGCCGGTCGGCCCAGCCGGCGCCCGCCGTGATCTCCCAGTTGCCCAGAAGCTGGGCCGTTCCGCCCGGGGCAAGGACCGAGGGCAGGGCGCGGACCAGCGAGGACACAATCTCGTCCCCCGGCAGGCCGCCGTCGCGGTACGTGAACTGGTCCGTGGCGGTCTCGCCCAGGCTGCGGGGCGTAATGACGAACGGCGGGTTGGACACCACCAGCTCGAATTCCTGCCCCGCGACCGGGTCCAGCAGGGACCCGAGCCGCAGGCTGACGCGGGCATCAAGGTCGGCCGGATCCAGGTGCAGTTCGGCGGCGTTGAGCAGCAGGTTGAACCGGGTGAACGCCAGCGCACGTTCGGAGATGTCCGTGGCGGTCACGTGCTCGGCGTGGTGCAGCAGGTGGAAGGTCTGGATGCCGCAGCCGGTGCCGAGATCGAGGGCCGTGGCAACATGGCGGCGGGCGGTGACCTGGACCAGGGTGGTGGAGGCCTGCCCAATCCCCAGGACGTGGTCATGCCGGAGAACGCCGGCGCGCTGATGCGCCGCGAGGTCGCTGGCCACCCAGAGGTCCGCTCCGCCCGCACTTGTCCCGTCCTCCCCCACGGCCGGGTCCCAGCCGTAGGGCCTGAGGTCCACCTTCGCCTGGACCAGGTCCCCGCCCGAGGGCTCCACGAGACCAAGTTCCATCAGCCCCCTGGTACGGATGCCGGGGAGGGCGGCGTCGAGCGTCGCCGCGGGCTGCGGTTCAGACAGAAGCCAGAGACGCACGACGACGGCGAGCGCCGCCGTCGCCGGATCCCCGAGGGAACGCCCGGTGACGATCAGGGCCGGGATGAGCTGGTCCCGGCCCAGGGCCGAGTGCGCGGCCTCGCCGAGCAGCTCCGCAACCCCGTCCACGGTGTAGCCAACGGCACGCAGGTCCCCGGCCAGGGCCTCGAGGAGGCCGGGGAGGTCGCTGCGCGGAGCGTCCGGAGTATTGCCCGCCGTGAACGGGGTAGCCGGAGCCTGCGTGGAACGAGCCTGCGTTGAAAGAGCCGGTGCGGCGGGGCCTTGCGCTGAGGAAGTCACCGGACAAGTTTAGTCCCCGGGGCCGGGCCCCCTTTCATTCCGGAGACGGCGCCCGGGTGTGGGCCCGGGCGATGCAGGTCCGGCTAGAGCTCGGTCTCCGCGTAGATTTTCAGGGCGTCCCGGACGAAGGCGGCGCCGTCGGCGCCTCCGTAGTTGGCGGCGAACCTGGGATCGGCCACGTACATCTCGCCGAGCCCCGTCACGTACCCCTTGATGTCGCCACCGGTCGCCGGGCTGCCGCCCGCTGCGGGTGACGCCGGCGTGCCGGGGATTCGCCTGAGCCATTCGACGTGGCGCCGGGCAAGGTCTTGCGCCTGCGCGCTGTCCGCCGGGACTCGCGACGCCGCAGCAGCCGTCCAGTCGGCACCGAGTTGCCGGGACTGTTCTGTCCAGGCAGCCTTCTCCCCGGCCCCCATGCCGCGCCACCAGGCGTCCGACTTCGTATAGGCGTCCTTGCCCCACCGCTGCTCCACCTCTTCCTGGTACTTGGTGTGGTCGAAACCGTCGAACATTTCCTCCGCCATGATCTTTCCTCCCGTTTGCAATGCCTCGATGGTGTGACGGACCGAGGCAATCTGCCGCCCCAGCCTGTCTTGTTCCTGCAGCAGCCACGCCAGGTGCCGGCCCAGTGCATGCTCCTCGTCCGCCTCGTTGCCGAGCACGTCCGCGATCGCCGGCAGCCCGAGCCCCAAGTCGCGCAGGAGCAGGATCCGCTGCAGACGGACCAGGGACTCCTGGCCGTAGTAGCGGTAGCCGTTGTTGCCGGTGCGGCTTGGCCTGAGCAGGCCGATGTCGTCGTAATGACGCAAAGTCCGGCCGGTGGTGCCGGCCAACTTCGCGATCTGCTGAACGGACCAGTCCATGCCTCCACCCTTCTGCTCCCTCGAGGCCCGGGTCCCCTGGACCCCGCTGTATCCCGTGCCGGCCGGCCGCTGCCGCCCGTGCTTCGACTCTAAACTTTGACGCAACGTCAAAGTCAAGGGCCCGCGAGGGAAGGGTGCCCGGGACGTCGGCGCGGCCGGAGGGCAGCCCGCGGGACGGTAAGTTTGAGGCATGGTTTTCCCTTCCTCCCACGCCCCGGCCGCCCGTCTGGCCCGGCGGACGCTCAGCGGCACGGCCGCCGCCGTCGTCGTATTGGCCGCGGCGGCATGTTCCCCGGCCGGTTCGATTGAGAGCGCCGACGTCCCGGCGTGGAAGGCCACTGCGCTGCCCTCCGCCCCGGGGACAGTGCTGGAGGATGCCGGCAAAATCCTGAACCGGGATCCGATCGTCCAGTCCGCTTCCGGCGTCCCCGCCGGCACCTACATTTTGACCATGACCTGCGACGGCGGCGGGAAGGCGTTCTTCGCCGTCAGCCTGGACGGCAGCCAGTTGGCCGAAGCCGGTGCCGCCTGCAACGGCAGCCGCGAAACCGCCCGCATCAAAGTGCCCGCCGCGGGCAAGGTCACGCTCAGCACGTCCAGTGTGGATGCCCCGCTTCTCTACGCCTACCACCTGGCAGAGTCCGAGTAGCGTGCGCCGCAGCCCGGTCCGCGGCGTCCGGCCCCGCGCCCTCTGACGGCCTGTCCGACCCGGACCTTTGGCCTCTGGCGTTTGACCCCGGGCGGCCCTAATCTCAGGGTATGCCAACAGTGCCGGCGAGCAGGGTGACGCGACGGCGCACCCCGGCGGCCGCCGTGGTGCTTTCAGTTGCGGTATTTCTCGGGACAGTCCTGTCCGGCTGCGCATATGAATACAGCGCCGACCACTGGGACGATGAATCGACCTCCGCTGCCCCTCCGCCGACCGCTGACGCCGCCCTGCCACAGGACCCCCATCTCAACGAGCCGGTGACGGGCGAGGAGCTGGATGACTGGGTCGATGCCGTACTGCCCGACGCCGAGGGACAAGTCCTCCATACCGGTTTCGGGACGCTGGAGGCCGACGAGGAGCGGAAAGAGACGACAGCCCAGCTGCCCAAGGGTACTTACGCCCTGACCCTGGCTTGCCGCAGCACCCGCCGCGTGTCGTTTTCCATCGAGAACGGTGAGGACGAACTCGTGGACCTGAGTCTCCGGTGCGGGACGTCCAGGGTGAACGTGGTGCAACTGGCTGCGGATGCGTCGCTCTCGATCAAAGTGGACGCCAACGCACCGGCGAACTTTGCGTACCGGGTGAGCCGTCTCTGAGGGTGCCGGCCGGCCAAAAGTCCGGATCGTGCCTCAGGCGGCGCAGCCCTCGGGGCACCGCAGGGTGTCAGGGCTCGCGGCGCACCCGGCGCAGTAGAGCGTGAGATTCCGGCAGGACGGATTCGAGCAGTTTTCGAACTTGCTTGTGGGTGCCGAGCAGCGGACGCATTTGCCGATGGTCTTGGCGTCCCCGCTGAACTCGACGTGCATGCGCTTGTCGAACACATACAGGGAGCCCTCCCACAGGCCCTGGTCCTTGAAGGCCTCGCCGTAGCGGACGATGCCGCCGTCGAGCTGGTAGACCTCCTTGAACCCGCGGTTCACCATGAGGCTCGAGAGCACCTCGCAGCGGATGCCGCCGGTGCAGTAAGTGACAACCGGCTTGTCCTTGAGGGCGTCGTACTTACCGGAGTCGAGTTCCTTGATGAAGTCGTGGGTGGTGGCGACATCGGGAACCACGGCGTCCTTGAACTTGCCGATCTGGGCCTCGAAGCCGTTCCGGCCGTCGAAGAACACGACTTCGTCGCCCTGCTGTTTCTTGGCTTCAATGAGTTCGTGGAGTTCCTCGGGCTTGAGGTGCGTTCCGCCACCGACCACTCCGCCGGCGTCGACTTTGAGTTCGCCCGGGGCGCCGAAGGATACGATTTCGTCCCGCACCTTCACGCTGAGCCGCGGGAAGTCCGCCGCGCCGCCCTCGGACCACTTCACGTCGATGCCCTGGAAGCCCTTGTACTCCCGCGTCGTTTTGACGTATTGCTTCACGGCGTTCAGTTCTCCGCCGACCGTGGCGTTGATGCCGTCCTTGGAAAGGATGATGCGGCCGGTCAGTCCGAGTTTTTCGCACAGGGCGCGCTGCCAGAGCCGGACGGCGTCCGGGTCAGGCAGCGGGGTGAATCCGTAAAAAAGCACAATCCTGTTCAAAGCCACGCTTTTAAGGGTACTTGCTGGCGCGGACGGCCGGGCGACAATCACAATTGGATAAGCAAGCGGCTTCCCCCAACGCGGCCCCTGTTGCTTGTGGCACGGCTGGAATACGCTCATCACATGAGTCTTGACGCCATGGTTGAAGACACCACTCACCTGCTGGAAATCTGGGTTGCCGGATGGGCCGGTTGCCGCGGATACGAGACGCGCAGGGAGGGACGGTTCCCCGCGGCCTTACGCGCGGACACCACCCACGAATGGGAGTATTTCGCCTACGATCCGTCCGACGCGGAGTTCGAGGCGCTGGCGGCAAAGACGGCCGAAGTACCGGCCCGGGTCCTCACCATCCTCACCAACGATGCGGCCCGGTACACGTTGCTGGGACAGCGGAACGGCCTCCATGTCACCTCGGCCTCCCAAACCATGATGATCGTGGACATGGAGACCCAGGATTCGGAGGACCCTTGGCTTTCGGACGACGACCTCAGGCTCGAGACCTCCCGGACCGACGGCGTCCACCACGCGGTCGTCAGCGCCGGCGAGGACGTCGCCGCGAGCGGACGCGTGTTTGTGGTGGGACACACCGCCATCTTCGACAACATCGTGACGTCGGCGGCCTACCAGCGGCGGGGGCTGGGCAGCTTCATCATGAAGGCCCTGGCCGCCCAGGCGTTCGAACACGACGTCGACTCCGGGCTCCTGCTCGCCTCCCTTGACGGCCAAAAACTCTATTCACACCTCGGCTGGCGCGAGGTGTGCCACGTCCTGATGTTGTCAACATCCGACGAAGGGTCCGACCTGTCCGTGGGTTGAAGCGCCGCTCCGTGGGTTGAGGCGCCGCTCCGTGGGTTGAGGCGCCGCTCCGTGGGTTGAGGCGCCGCGAGCGTCTGCCGTCCGGCGGCGGGCGCCCGGGGCAACATTGCCCGGTGGGCGGCCGGGCGATTTGAGGGCGGATGAAAGAATATGTGAGTGAACCCGCATGAGTCCTTGATTCCGTTGCTGGGCCGAGGTCCGGACCCGGAACAGCTGCGTCATGTGCGGACGATCCCCGCCCGCCAGGCCGTTAATGCGCCGTGGCCGGAATGGTCCCACCCCGATCTCGTGGCAGCCTACGGTTCCCTGGGTATCCACGAGCCCTACCTTCACCAGGTCCGGGCCGCCGAACTGGCCCACGCCGGGAAGAACGTGGTCATCGCCACCGGCACTGCGTCCGGCAAGTCTCTGGCGTATCAGCTGCCGGCCCTGGACGCGATCCACCGTTCCGAACTCAAGGTCCTGTCCGATCCCGGGAAAATCCACGACGACGGGGCTGTGACCCTCTACCTCTCCCCGACCAAGGCGCTCGCCGCCGACCAACTGGCAGCGATCAGCGCACTGAAGCTCCCCACAGTCCGGGCAGAAACCTACGACGGCGACACCGATCCCGCTTCCCGGCGCTGGATCCGGGACCATGCGAACTTCATCCTGGCCAACCCGGACATGCTGCACTTCGGCATCCTCCCGAACCATGCCTGGTGGGCCAGGTTCTTCCGGCGCCTCCGCTACGTGATCGTGGATGAGGCCCACAGCTACCGCGGCGTCTTCGGCTCCCATGTGGCAAACCTCATGCGCCGGCTGCGTCGGATCTGTGCCTACTACAGCCCGGGCGGCTCGCATCCCGGACCTGTGTTCATCGCGGCATCCGCCACGGCCTCTGAACCCGGGCAGTCCTTCGGCCGGCTGATCGGCGCACCGGTGCGGGCCGTTTCCGAAGACAGTTCCCCCCACGGGTCCACCACGGTGGCGTTTTGGGAGCCGGCACTGACCGAAGTCCGGGGCGAAAACGGTGCCAAGGAGCGCCGGACGGCCGTCGCCGAGACCGCCGACCTGCTGGCCAACCTGGTCTCCTCCCGGACCCGGACCATTGCGTTCATCAAGTCCAGGCGCGGGGCAGAGACGATTTCCTCCATCGCCAAACGCCTCCTCGACGAGGTGGACCCCAGCCTGCCGCAGCGCGTGGCCGCCTACCGCTCGGGCTACCTGCCGGAAGAGCGGCGGGCCCTGGAAAAGGCGCTGCGCTCGGGTGAACTGTTGGGCGTCTCGAGCACGTCCGCGCTGGAGCTGGGCATCGACATTTCCGGTCTCGACGCCGTCCTGGTCGCAGGCTGGCCGGGCACCCGCGCGTCGTTGTTCCAGCAGATCGGCCGGGCAGGACGCGCCGGGCAGGACGCGATCGCGGCCTTCGTGGCCAGCGACGACCCGCTGGACACCTACTTGGTGAACCACCCCGAGGCGATTTTCGATGTTTCGGTGGAGGCCACGGTCTTCGATCCCTCCAATCCATATGTTCTGGGCCCGCACCTGTGCGCAGCCGCCGCGGAACTTCCCCTCGGGTTCGCCGAACTGGAGCTCTTCGGGGCCACCGCAGAGAAGCTGCTGGACCGGCTGGTCCTGCAGGGCTACCTGCGCAAACGGCCGGCCGGATGGTTTTGGACCCATCCGCAAAATGCCGCAGCCATGGTGAACCTCCGGGCCGACGGCGGAGGTCCGGTGAGCATCGTGGATGCCGAGACGGGCTCCTTGCTCGGCACCATGGATTCGCCGCAGACCCATTACCAGGCACACACCGGCGCCATCTATGTCCACCAGGGCGACAGCTACGTGGTGGAAGACTTGAATGAGGATGATCACTGTGTGGTGGTGCGCCGGGCGAACCCCGACTACTACACCACCGCCCGGGACGTGACCCAGATCGAGGTCCTCGAAACGCAACGCACCACCCAGTGGGGCGATGTGGCTGTGCACTTCGGCGATGTGAAAGTGACGACCCAGGTGGTGTCCTTCCAGCGCAAGGCGTTGATTTCGAATGAGATCCTCGGCGAAGAACCGTTGGAGTTGGGCGCCAGGGACCTGTTTACCAAGGCGGTCTGGTTTGTTGTGGACAACCGCTCGCTGACCGGCGCGGGGCTCATCGAGGCACAGTTCCCCGGCGCACTGCATGCTGCCGAGCACGCGGCCATCGGCCTCCTTCCACTAGTGGCTTCGAGCGACCGCTGGGACATCGGCGGAGTGTCCACGGCCATCCACGCCGACACTGGTGTGCCCACCATCTTTGTCTACGACGGCCATCCCGGCGGGGCCGGGTTCGCCGAACGCGGCTACGACAAGGCCAGGTTGTGGCTGACCGCCACGCGGGACGCCATCAAGGCCTGCGAATGCGAGTCCGGCTGCCCCTCCTGCGTCCAGTCACCCAAGTGCGGCAACAAGAACAACCCGCTCGACAAGGACGCCGCCGTCACACTGATCGATGTACTGCTCCAAGACGCCGCCGACCTTATGCACGCCGGCAATCCCGGCACAACGGCGGCCGCGGCCGGGACCTCGGACGATAAGCCCGCACAGCCGCTCCGCGCCTGAACACGTCTCCCGGCAACCCGCCGGAAACGAAGCATCATTCAAGGTGCGGACCCGTTCCCGGCCGCGGGGGGCGGTCCCGCCCTTGCCCGTCCCGTGGCCGCCCCGAGGAACGGACCGGCGCCGAACTCGGTGCGGACCTGAACCGTGGCGTCCGGTCCTTCAGCACAGGCGGCCAGCCTGGCGTTGTTCTTCAGCGCGACCTCTCGAGCCACAGCGCAGGGCTCGCCGGACGTGATCCCCCGCGCGGCATCCGCGGCAGCCAGCGCCGCCAGATCGGCAGCCGCCGCAGCCCTCGATGCCGCGACGGCCGATTGGGCCAAAAGCAGCAGGAGGGCCAACGCCATGATGACCGCCAGCCCGAGTCCCAGGGCCAGCACGGTCCCCGACCCCCGCTCTAAAGACGTACACCGGTGCCGGGCGTGGGCAGGATCCGGGCTCCGGGGTCGCGGCCCGCGGGCCCGGACACGGATACGGATACGGACACGCGACATCACGTGCCGCTCCGCCACGGGGACCGGGAGACGCCCTTCAGTCCGGACTCGTCCAGCCCGGGCCGTTGTGCCGCGCCAGGGGCCTCAGCACGCGCCCATGCGCTGGCGCTGAGGGACCAGGGAACCAGGGACGCAACAGCCCCGGGGACGCGGCCGGAAACGGTGACCCTGTGCCCATCGCCGTCGTGCGTCACCTCGGAGTCCGCCGTTTCGCCGGCGAGACGGCGGACAATCTCACCGACTTCGCCGGCCGCGGCTCCCCTCGCCACCGCCCGGGCACCGCCACGGGCCGCCTCCTCGACGCGGAGCTGCATCACCCCGGCCGCCGAACCCGCGAGCAGCACAGAGAGCAGGAGGACGACCGAGGGCAGCGCGACGGCGAACTCAGCGGTGACGGCCCCGCGGCACTCCGCCGTTGGCGGCGGCTCCCTCCGGCCGCCGCTCCCCCGTGCGCGCCAGAGTCCGTTCATGGCAACGTGAGCGCTGTCCGGATGAGGTTCAGGAGGAACCCGCGGACCTCATCGCTGCGCATGATGAACACGAGGACCCCGGCGAAGCCCACGGCGGCCAGGGTTGCGATGGCATATTCAGCAGTAGCCATGCCCGCCTGCGCGGCCGGCGGCCCTGTGCGTCTCTGCGGTTGAACGGGAACAACCGAGCTGGCGCCGGGGTAGATCTCATAGACCTCGGCAACGCCGCCCTCCCCTGCGTCAATGCGACGTGCAGCGGGAGTGTCCTGATTTGTTGACATCTGCTTTCCTTCCACGGGACACCGGCGTGATCGCCGGCTGATTCGACTCTCCCGGCTTGTACGTCGCATCAAAAGCCCCGATGGCAGCTAAGTGGAAAACGTGCCCGAAGATGACGTCGTGGCGGCCTGTGGAGGAGAAGTGCCTGGCCCATTCCGGGCGGCCAACAGACGCCGAACGCCAAGCCCGGATCCGCCAGCACCCTGCCCGGACCCAGACAGGGCTGAACCCGAGGGGCTGCGGTCCCTACTGCGACAACAGCCCCTCGGGTTCAGTTGGTGCGGGTCACCCGCGCGTTCCTAAGGGAGGAAGTATCCCGCGAGGTCGGCGATGAGGTGTGAGGATCCGGAGGAACGGTTGAACAACGTCACCTTTCCGTCTGAGCCGACGGGGACCGAGACCAGATTCGGCACAGTCTGTCCGGCGGAGAAGTTCAGGTTGGACGCGTCCGGACGGGTGGAACCGGAGGGGTAGGCGGTGATGTAGCCGATGGACTGGGGCGAGACGACCGTCAGGTTGAAGACAGCCGCCAGGACGCTCGAGGGGATGCCGTTGGCCCCGGCAATCTGGAAGGATACCGTGGAGTCCGGGCGTACAGCCGTTGTGTTTCGGGTGTCGAGGATCCTGGATGGACCGGTGGCCTTGAACGCACCGGTGGCTGACGGCGTGCCGCCGAGGTAGTAGCCGGCAACGTCTGCGATCAGGTGCGAACGCCCGAACGAACGATTGAGCAGTGTGACTTTTCCGTCTGGACCGACGGGGACCGTGACCAGGTTCGGCACTGTCTGTCCGGCGTTGAAGTTGAGGTTAGACGCGTCCGGACGCGCCGAGCCCGAAGCATAGGCCGTAATGTATCCGATCCTTGTTGGCTCGGTCACTGTGAGGTTGAAGACCACAGCGGCGGCAGTTGTCGGTATGCCGTTGGTCCCCGCAACCTGCAGGGACACGGTGGAATCCCCTGCAAGCGCCGTCGTGGACCGGGTGTCCAGCAGCCGCTTTGGCGCCAGACTTTGGAAGGCGCCCGGCGTCGCTGGAGCCCCCGTGACGTAGTAGCCGGTGACATCGGCGATGAGGTGGGTTGTGCCGGAGGATCTGTTGAACAGCGCCACTCTGCCGTCCGCACCCACCTTGACCGTTACCATGTTAGGCACGTTTTGGTTGGCGCGGAAGTTCACATTGGATGCATTAGGCCGTACTGTCCCGGAGGGGTAGGCGGTGATGTAGCCAATGGATTTTGCCTCAGTGACGGTCAGGTTGAAGACGACCGCCGCGACATTTGCCGGGATCCCATTGGCCCCTGCAACCTGGAAGGAGACGGCCTTGTCGGCACCCACCGGCGACGTTTTCCGGGTGTCGAGGAACCGCTGTGGGGCAATCGGGGTAAACGTCCCGGGAAGCTGGCCGGCCGCCTTTTTGGCCTTGATGACCACGTCGTCAATGAAGCTGTCGCCGGCCTGCCGCCGGTGTTCGGCGCCGAGTTGCATCTTGGTGACCGCGGTAAAGGCCGTGGCGACCTGCTTGCTGGAATACACGAGCTTGCCGTCGAAGATCACCTCGACCGTGGAGGAGGCCCCATTTGCGACGACGTGTGTGACGAGATGGTGCCAGGTGCCGAGCGGAACGTTCACCTTCATCGGGGTGTAGCGGAGGGTTCCGTCGGGCGCCGCGACGCGCAGCCACATCGGGCCGAGGCCGCCGTTGGATCGGTAGACGTCTATGAACCGGGTAGTCCCGTTGAAGAACCGGAAGTACGGGACGTTGTTGCCGGCGACGCCCTCTTTGGTGATGTTGAACCAGCCGTCGGCGTATACCTCATTGTTTCCGGCAGGAAGTGGTGCGGAAAAATTGGCCACCGACCCGGCATCCGTGGTGACGTGAACATAGGCTGAGCAGCGGCCCGAGTGCTGCCGGGCCGAGGAAACATCGGCCGTACCTGTCCCAGCGGTGAAAACGGTTCCGAAGCCGGCGGTGGTGAGGCTTCCGGACTCGAAGTTCGTGGCAATCACCGTTGTGCCAGGGTATTGGTTGGTCGGTTGGGGTGTTCCCGGCTGACAGGTCACGGCGGCGGACGCCGGACTGGCTCCCACCGCCAAACCGGTCAACACTAGTAAGTTGAGCGCTGCAATCACACCCGCTTTATACAGTCGAATCATTGATCTGCCCCCCTGGCGTGGCTCCCAGTTAGTACGAGACCCCAGATACTCCGGGATTCGAGGCGCCAAGGAAGTGCTGTGAGTAGCCGACGCACGAGACCGCTCATACTCCGACGGTGCCTGCCCCCAAGGTATCCCCCAGCAACTTGAATAAACCTTGGGTCCGGGTGATCCGCGGGCTGCCGGCATCACGTCGGAAGCAGGCCCAGGAGCACGGGCACGACGCCGAGGCAGACGAACGCCGGCAGGGAGCACAGGCCCAGCGGCACGACGAGCTTCACGCCGAGCGCCGCCGCGCGCTGCTCGGCGGTCCTGTTGCGTTCGCGGCGAAGCCGGGCCGCCTGGGCATAGAGGAGCGCTGAGGAGGGGGCGCCGGTGAGGGCGGCGAAGGAAAGGGCGTCGCGCAAGGCATGAAGTTGGGGCGCCTGGGCACCGGAACTGCGCCACGCCGTGCCCCAGTCCGCACCGATTGCGAGGGCTGACACAACCGGCCGAAGCTGCCGCCCGAGTTCCGGTGGCATGAGGGCGGCCACCAGTTCAAGGGCCCGGCCAAGTCCGGCTCCCGCATCCAGCATCGCGCCGATCAGTTCCAGCATCATGGCGGTGTCCCGCAGACCCTGGAAGCCGTGACGTCCCCGGCCTGCGTCGTGGACCGTCGGGCGTCGCGCGGCCCCGTCAGCCGGTGCCCGAAGCTGGCGCCGGAGCCGCCGGCGGACACGGCCCGGGCGGGCGAGGACCACGGCGGCTGCCCCGGCAAGGCTCGCTGCGATCACGAATCCGGCAAGTTCTGGCCTCACGGCGGCCGCTGCGTCACGTTGGGGCTTCCGCCGCGGCGCGGACGAGCCTTGCGGACCACAGCCGGCCGACGACGGTGAGCGCCACGCCTGCGGCCAACGCCGAGAGGCCCCATGGATTTCCCAGCAGTGTCGCGACCAGGTCAACGCCGAGCAGCAGGCCGAGGCCCAGACCCGACAGCGGCAGCCAGGTCAGTAGACGGACGGTTGCGCGGGGCCCCGCCAAGGCGGTCTGCCGGGCAGCCTCGGCGTCGTCCTCCGACTCAAGGTGGGCGGCAAAACGCGCCAGGACATCGGCCAGGGGGCAACCGCTGGCCTCAGCGGTGTCAAAGCATGCGGCGAGCTCACCCCACACGCGCACGTCGCGGCGGGCCCGGATGCCGACGGCACCCTTGGTGACCGCGACGACGGTGCCCTCACCGGCAGAAACCGCGGAGACCTCGCGGCGGATGGCCGCGGCCACGGAGGACCCGCGCAGGGCGGCGCCACGCGCGGCTGCAAGGATCCTCCGTGACTCCGGGCCGAGGACCGTTCCGGCGCCGTCCCCTGTGCGGTCGCGGGGGCGATCGCGGCCGGCGCCGTGAACCGCGACCTGCGCCGCCGGCCAGTCCCGTGCGGCGTCCCCGCCGTACAGGGCCCACAGTTCATCCCACAGTCGGGCGGGGACGCGCCCTCCCCTCAGCAGCGCGGCCAATTGTTGGACCAGGACTGTCATGGGGACGGGCCCGGCATCGGCGGATCCCCCACCGAGCCGACGGGCCATGCCCCAGACGGCTCGTCCTTGCCGGGATCCCGGCGGCCCGTGAGCCGCCGGACCTCGCGTGCCCGCGGCCTGCAATGCCCTGCGGGTACGATGGCCGGCCGCGCGCGGGGAGGGAAATGCCAACCACACGGCCAGGACCAAGACGACGATGAGGAAACCGGTCATCGCTGTGCCCATGGCTGTACGGATTCGTGCCCGGAACCCGGAGGGCGTCCTGCCGGCGGCGCCGCCGGCAGATCGGAGGGGCCCGCCCCGGCCAACCCGGGATCCATGCCGAGACGGCGCGCCAGCAGCGGCCAGGCCCCGCCGAAGCGGAGCTCGCCCCGTTGGATCTCCAGTGCGGCGGCGACAGCCAGGCCCGAGTCTTGGACCTCCATGATTCCAACGCTGGCGACCTGGCGCCCCGATTCGGTCCGCTCGACGTGCACGACGGCGTCGATCGCGCTGGCCACCTGCAGCCGTACCGCGTCCTGGCCCATGCCGGCGAGCGCGCCAAGGGCCGCCAGCCGGGCCGGCACAGCCGCCGCCTCATTCGCGTGGATGGTCCCGCCGCCTCCGGTGTGTCCGGTGTTCATAGCCGAGAGCAGCTCGCGGACCTCAGCGCCGCGGCATTCGCCCACCACCAGCCGGTCAGGCCGCATCCTGAGGGCCTGGCGGACCAGTTCGCCCAAGTCCACGGCGCCACCACCTTCCAGGTTTCCGTGCCGGGATTCCAGCGAGACAACGTGCGGGTGGACGGGATTTAGTTCTGCGGCGTCCTCGATTAGGACGAGCCTCTCCCCGGGGTGGCACAATCCCAGCAGCGTCGCCAGTAGCGTGGTCTTCCCCGAACCGGTGGCCCCGCTGATGAGGAAGCTCAGCCTGGACGCCACCATGCGTTCGAGCACGGACTGGACCAGGCTCCCGAGCGTCCCGGTCCCGAACATGCCGGCGCGCCTCAGCTCGGGCATGGAGAAAACCGTGGCCCGCCGGATCCGCACGCTCAGGAGTGTCCCGGCCGTGGAAATCGGCGGCAGCACCGCGTGCACCCGGTAGCCGCCGTCGAGCCGGACATCGACGCAGGGCGAACCGTCATCCAGGCGGCGGCCGCCGGCTGCCACCAGCCTCGCGGCGAGGGCCCTGATCTGCGGTTCCCCGGAAAAGACGACCGGCACCTTTTCCAGGCCGCGGCCGCGGTCCAGCCAGACCGAGTCCGGCCCGTTGACGAAGATGTCCGTCACGGCGGGATCCCGGGTGAGCGGCTGCAGGGGACCCAGTCCGTTCAGTTCCGCGCTGATGCTCTCCACTGCGGCCAGGGCGCCGGCCGTGCCAAGCAGCCGCCCGCTCGCCTGGACCGCCGCCGCGACCCTTGAAGCGGTCACCGGTGAGGCATCTGCCATGACGGACTTGCGCACGGACTCCAGCAGCGTCTCGTCGAGAAATCCCAGCGAGCGGCGGCGGGCCGGACGTTCCGGTTCTGCCGGTCCTGCGGCCGAACGGGCACTCATGCGTCATCTCCTCCATTCAGCTCAAGGAGTCCGGCCGCGAACCGGCGGACGGCGCGGTGCCGGCCGGTTTCGAGCAGGCGGCCGAGTTCCGTTGCCCCGGCCAAATCCTTGATGTCCGGCATGATGCCCTGAAGGACAAGCCCCACGGAGCCGGCGATCAGCGGCGCATCCAAGGCGGCGCCGCGACTGGCCCGGACCACGAGCGCGGTGTCCACGGGTGGAAGCTCCTGCAGCAGCCAGGCCGTGGCGACAGCGGCCCGCAGCCGGGCGGGCGCCACGACGATGATCCGGTCGCATTCGCCGGCGAAGGTCCGCAAGGCTTCCCGTTCCCGGCCGATATCCAGCACCACCAATTCGTAGCCGCGGCGGGCGGCGTCGAGAACCGCGGCCACGGTGGTCGCGTCCACGCCGGCGGCCCGGTCCCGGGTTCCCGGCCACGACAGGAAGGAGAATCCACCGGCGACAGGCAGCGACTCCTCCAGCTGGGCGGGGTCGATACTGCCGCTCACCCCGGCAAGATCCGGCCAGCGCAGCCCGTGGGCGTCCTCGGCGGCCAGCGCCAGTTCCAGGCCCCCGCCCCAGAGGTCGCCGTCGATCAGCAGCACCCGGACCCCGGCCCCGGCGGCGGCCTGCGCGATCCAGATGGCAGCTGTTGTGGCCCCGGCACCGCCGCAGCCGCCGGTGAGACCCAGCACGAGTCCGCCGGCTTCCGGCGCACGGGACCGGCTCAGGTATTCCGCCAGCCAGGCCGCCGCGTCCGGCAGCAACGCGACGCGTTCGGCCCCGACGGCGGCGGCCAGATGCCACAACCCTTCTCCATCACCTTCGAGGCCGAGCAGCACCGCAGGGGCCCTCCGCCGGGGCGGCAACCCGCGGATGTCGCTGCCCACCAGCACGGCAGCCGCCGCGTCCCAAAACGGCGCGGCCTCGGCAACGTCCTGCACCGTCCGCAGCTGGCCCCCGGCCGCTGCCACGATGCGTTCCACCTCGTTGCGCAGCGCATCGACCCCGGTAACGAGCAGGGTTTCCGCGGAATCCCCGGGGGTCCAGGGCTCATGCGCCCGCTGTGGCGGCGAGCCTGGAACACGGTGCTGGTGCCTGTTCATGCTGCCACTGTGCCCGGGCCGGAAGCGCGGCGGAACCGCCGTCGTGGGCTATGTGGACAAGTCTGGCGGCTTTCCTGCACCCGCCGCCGGGGAATGGGCACGGACCACGTCCCGGAGCAGGGCAGAATTGACCCTATGTACCTGCTGCTCGCCGCCCACGCCGACGGCGCGGCACTGCAGCAACTCACGGCCGATGGCGTGCCCGAACCCGCCAATCCGGAACCCCGGGTTGTCAGGGCCGGCGACCTCGCCGGCATTGTGCGCGAGCTTGAGGCGCGGCAGCCGCGCTGGATCTGGCACCGTACGCAGGACTGGTATCCCGCGCTGCTGCGCGCCGGGGTGGAGCTCGAGCGCTGCTACGACCTCACCTTGTGCGGTTCGATCCTGGCCCACTCGGAGTTCACCGCCCACACCGGCTACGCCCAGGCGGCGGAGAAGCTGACCCAGGACGACGAGCTACACCAGCCGCCCCGGGGGCTGCAGCCTCCTGCCCCGCCGCCGGAACAGGGGGCCCTGTTCGATGCCCCGGCCCCCGGTCAGCGTCCCGGCCAAACCCTTGAGGCTCTCCGCGCCGAGTACGCCGCGCAGCAGGAGGCACTTCGCCAGGCGGGAACGGCGCCCGGCACGGGGCCCGGCACGGACGTCGTTCCTGACGCCGGCCGGCGCCAACGGCTCCAGCTGCTGCTCGCGGCGGAATCAGCCGGGGCCATGATCGCCGCCGAAATGCAGCACACCGGCGTCCCCTGGCGGGAGGAACTCCACGAGCAGATCATCGCGGAACACCTGGGACCCCGCCCGGCTCCCGGCCAGCGTCCAGCCAAACTCGAATCGCTCACGGCCGAACTGAGGCTGCTGCTGAAGTCGCCGGCGCTGAACCCGGACTCCCCGCAGGAGCTCATGCGCGCCCTGCACCGCAACGGCATCGAAGTGAAAACCACCCGCCAATGGGAGCTGAAAGAATCCAGCCACCCCGCGATCGTGCCGCTGCTGGCCTACAAGAAGCTGGCCCGTCTGCACGCGGCGAACGGCTGGGCATGGCTAGATGCCTGGGTGAAAAACGGCAGGTTCCAGCCTGAGTACGTCGTGGGCGGAGTGGTCTCGGGCCGGTGGGCGTCGCGGGGCGGCGGGGCGCTGCAAATCCCGCGCCAGGTCCGCGGTGCGGTCCACGCCGATCCCGGCCACAAACTGATCGTTGCCGACGCCTCGCAGCTCGAACCCCGCGTGCTCGTGGCACTGGCCCAGGATTCCAAAATGGCCGAGGCTGCGCGGGACAAGGACCTCTATGCCGGCATTGCCGCCCAAGGCTTCGGCGGCGACCGGGCCAAGGCGAAGGTGGCCCTCCTCGGGGCAATCTACGGGGCGACCACGGGCGAGTCCGGCCGGCTGATGCCCCAGCTGGCCCGCACCTACCCCCGCGCCGTGGGCTTCGTCGAGCAGGCCGCCCGCGACGGCGAAGCCGGCAGAACCGTCACCTCACGCCTGGGCCGGAGCAGCCCGCCGCCGTCGGAGCGCTGGCTGCAGAGCCAGCACTCCACCACCGCGGAAGAACAGCGCCGGGCGGACTCGATCGCCCGTTCCCGCGGCCGCTTCACCCGGAACTTCGTGGTCCAGGGCTCGGCCGCTGACTGGGCGGCGTGCTGGCTCGCGGAACTGCGACGCCGGCTTCGTGCCGTGCGGGCGGAAGGCTCCGCCGCTGGCGAACTGGTGTTCTTCCTCCACGACGAGGTGATGGTGCACTGCCCTGAAAGCGCGGTCGGAGACTGTATCAAGGTGATTGAGGACTCCGCGGCTGCCGCCAAGGAGCTGTTGTTCGGCCGGATTCCGGTCGAATTTCCAGTCAGTGTGGCCGTCGTGGACTCGTACGACAACGCCAAATGAGTGACCTAAGTCACCGCCTGTAACGTACCCGTCGGTAGCGTTGTGTGCGCTCCGTCACCGGGCTACCCTCGGAAAGGCCGGCGAATTTCCCGTACGATCCGCCGGCTATTGCAACGACGCAAGGAAATTGGGGAGGCAGAGGTTTGGCTGGCATTTTTGAGATCGCGCAGGCTGGCGACAAGGCATATTTCTTCAGGCTGACGGCGGCGGATGGCACAGTAGTGGCCGTGTCCCCGCTCTTCAGCTCCATCAAAAGCGCAGCGGCGGGCATCAACGCCGTGCGCGAGAACGCCGCGACCGGCCTGGTTGTGGATCGTTCAGGCGCTCACCGGCGGGTCGCCACCAGCAGGTCGGGAGGACGGGCGCTGGCTCCCCGGGCAGGCAGCCCGGTGGCTGCCGGCTAGCGGACCGGCCGGCAGGCCGGCGCCCTGCGGGCTCTACACATCGATCCCGTACAGCCGTGCGCGGTCCCACGGCACAGCCCAGCCCAGCTGTTCAAAGAGTTGGTTCAGGATCATCCCGGTGAACCCCCACACCACGACGCCGTTGACGGTGAAGGCCGGGCTCTGGAAGGTCTGGCCGGCCCGGCTGACCGTGGCCATCACCCGGTTGTCCGGGTCCAGCAGGTCCCGGACCGGGACACGGAACACCTGCGCGGATTCACCGTAGTCCACCACCCGGACCGGCGACTGGGCAGCCCACCAGGCCAGGACCGGGGTCACCAGGAAATTGCCCCGGGGCAGGGCCAGTTCAGGCATCACGCCGAGGACGTCCACGCCCGCAGGGTTCAGGCCAGTCTCCTCCTCCGCCTCGCGGAGGGCCGCGTCCACCACGGACTCACCCGGATCGATGCCGCCGCCGGGAAACGCCACCTGCCCGGGATGGTCGTCCAGCGTCTGGGCCCGCTGCAGCAGCAGCACGTCCAAATCGGCCGGAGCGAGCAATTTCTCGGACACCGCGGGGACGTTGTCCAGCGCACCAAAGAGCATCAGCACCGCGGCCCTGCGGACCCGCTCACCGGGTTCGACGGCGAGTTCACGCCAGCGCGGATCCGGGGCCGGCGCCGTGCCCGCCTCCACCGCGGCAACGAGATCGACGAGGTCCTGGCGCGCGGTCACGGCTGTTTCCTCTGCGATTCCATCCGGATTTCCGCGGCGCGGTGCGTTTCGGCCAGCAGCCGGGCCAGCAGTTCCTCCTGCCCCGGGGCGAGTTCGTACTTCAGCAGCTTCCGGGCCTTCTCCGGGTCGGTCTCGCCGGCACCGTAGCTGGGGCACCAGTTAGCCACGGCGCAGGCGCCGCAGGCCGGCTTGCGGGCGTGGCAGACGCGGCGGCCGTGGAAGACGACGCGGTGCGAGAGTATGGTCCAGTCCTTGGGCTCGAACAGCGCGGCGACGTCGGACTCGATCCGGACCGGATCATCGGACTCCGTCCAGCCAAAGCGCCGGGCCAGGCGACCGAAGTGGGTATCCACCGTGATGCCCGGAATGCCGAAGGCATTGCCCAGCACAACGTTCGCGGTTTTCCGCCCGACGCCGGGCAGCGTCACCAAGTCCGCGAGCCGGCCCGGCACCTCGCCGTCGTACTCGTCCACCAGCCGGGTGCACAGCGCCAGGAGATTTCGGGCCTTGGCGCGAAAGAAGCCGGTGGGCTTGATGATGGCTTCCAGCTCGGCCGGATCCGCCTCCGCCATCCGCCGCGCATCCGGGTAGCGCGCGAACAGCAGGGGCGTGATCTGGTTGACCAGCACGTCTGTGGTCTGCGCGGACAGCACGGTGGCAATCACGAGCTCGAACGGCGTGCGGAAGTCCAGCTCCGCGTGGGCGTAGGGGTACTGTTCCGCGAGTTCCCGGTTGATTCGACGCGCGCGGCGCTTGAGCGCCAGCACCGACTCTCCTGACGCCCGCGGCGCACCCGGCTTGGCGCTCCCCGGGTTCGGGGTCCCGGGGACCCCGTGGCCGGATTCCGTGGTCACGGCTGCGGACTAACCGCGTTCGATGTTGCTGAGGTCCCGCAAAACGCCGAGCCGGCCGTCCGTGTGCTGGACTAGGAACTCGTTGCCGCGGTCCTCCAGGGCAAGGACCCAGCCACCGGGTTCAATGACGAACGCCGGGGCACCGGTGCGCTCATCGACGGCGGTGCGGGGCTGCGCGACGGCGAACCAGAAGGCCTCGTGCACGGGGTGGACATCGTCCTCCGCGGGCCGGCTGGCGGGATCAACGGTCGCGCCGATGGGCTCCTGCGGCCGGACTTGTTCCTTCGGCCGGACCTGGGGGTTGACCGTGGTGGGGGCACTGCCGCCGGCGGTTGCCGGAACGGCGGCGGCCTGGGTCTGTTCCGCGGCGGGAGCGGGCTGCGCACCAGCGCCCGCGGCAGCGGCACCGGCGGGAGCGGGCTGCGCACCAGCGCCCGCGGCACCGGCAGCGGCGCCCGCGGCAGCCCCGGCGGCAGGGACGCCGGCGGTCCGGGTCTTGTCCGCGGCGGACGGAGCGGGCTCCGTAGTCTGGGCCGGCGTCGACGGCGTCGATGAGGCCGTCGGTGCCGGGGCAGCCGCTGGCACGACGCCCGAGACCTGGGTCTCCGGTGCACCGGGAGCCGCAGCGCTGGGCGCCGCGGCGGACGCCGCGCCCGCCGCAGCTGCCCCGGCAGTGGGCCCGGCAGGTGTGGTTGCCGCCGGCATGGCCGCCTGGCTGCCGGTGGCCGGACGCTTGGCCCAGCCCGCAGCCGCGCCGGGAGCCGCAGCGCTGGGCGCTGCAGCGGACGCAGCCGCGCCGGATGCGGCCGCCGAAGAGGCGCCCGCCCCGGCTGCGCCTGTACCCGCGGCGTCCTTGGTCAGCTTGGATTGTTTCGGTTGCTTCGGCGCCTTAGGCGCTCGGGGCTTTCGCACCGGGACAGCAGCTTCGCGGGCAACCACGTGGGCAGGCGCATCCTCCCGGCCCTGGAAATCGCCGGCAAAGAACGGAATCCAGCGGGCCAGCACCGTGGCGGCGAAGAGCCCCAAGGCGCCCAGGAGCGCGATCAGCATGCTCGGCACGAACGCCCCGGCGGCCGCGAGGAAAAAGAAGGCCAGCGTGAAGGACGCCACAACGGACGCGAACTGGTCGATCGACAGGGATCCGATCCGGATCTTGGTCGACGGGCTGAGGCGGCGGGCCACAAACAACGCGGTGACAATGAGCGGCAGCACGATGCCCAGGCCCAGGAAGAACAGGCTGCCCAGGTTCCACAGGTTGTAGGCGAAGGCAAACATCGGAATCAGCGAGGCGATGAAAAGAAGGAGCGTCGAGCCGAAAACGGTGAGGTCACGGATGGTGAACGGACCGAGGACGGCTTCGTTCTTATTCCCGGTCTTCTTGTCCACCGTGAAGCGTGGCGCATCCCCGAACCCGGCGGGCCCCGGCTGCGCCGTTCCACCTTGGTTCTGGGCGGGCGCCCGGAGTTGCCCGTTGTCTTGCTCGTTCATTCCGTATCTCCTTAGCATGGCGGCGCCCTGGACAGCGCCGTCTAACGGCAGGCAAGGACAGAACCGCCAGCGGTCCTGTCGCCTCCATCGGATGTCACAACTTCATCTCAGCCTAGCCAAGTGAATGGCCGATCACTAGCTGACAAGCCGAGGGCGGACGCAGCAGAATTCCCCGGATTTCCGAATCCCGGACGCTTGCCCCGGCCCGCCGCCCGGCGCCGACGACAGACCACTCGGCGCTTAACAAACACCGCTCACGGTGCTGTTTGTGACGGGGCGCACGTTTGGTCGGACCCACGTATTAGTGTTGATTCCAGACAGCGCTAGCGGCACTGCCGCGGTCTGCCGCCGCCCGACGTCGCGCATGCGGCCCGGCGCGGAGGCACCACGAACGTCCGCGCAGCACGGATCGATGAATGATGAGGTTCACCATGTCCCAGCAGACTCCCGTATCCACCGCAATGCAGGCGCCCCAGGGCGATGCCTTCGAAAACCTGTCCCAGGAGAACCGCCGGTTTGCGCCGTCGGCCGAGTTCGCCGCGAACGCAGTGGTCACCGCCGCCGAGTACGCCGAGGCCGACGCCGACCGTCCTGCGTTCTGGGCGAAGCAGGCCCGCGAGCTGCTCAGCTGGTCCAAGGACTTCAGCCAGGCGCTGGACTGGTCCGACCCGCCGTTCGCGAAGTGGTTCGTCGGCGGCGAGGTCAACGCGGCCTACAACGCCCTGGACCGGCACGTCGAGGCCGGCAACGGGAACCGGGTGGCCATCTACTTCGAGGGCGAGCCCGGCGACACCCGCACGTACACGTACGCGCAGCTGACCGAGGAAGTGAAGAAGGCCGCGAACGCGTTCGAGTCCCTGGGCGTGGCGAAGGGCGACCGCGTGGCCGTGTACCTGCCCATGATTCCCGAGGCCGTCATCACGCTGCTGGCCTGCGCCCGGATCGGCGCGATCCATTCCGTGGTCTTCGGCGGCTTCTCCGCCGAGGCCCTGCGCTCCCGGATCGACGACGCCGAGGCCAAGCTCGTGGTCACGGCCGACGGCACCTTCCGCCGCGGCAAGCCCAGCGCGCTCAAGCCGGCCGTCGACGACGCGTTGTCCCACGAGGGAGACGGCAGCGGGCACACCGTGCAGAACGTCGTGGTGGTCAAGCGCAACGGCCAGAAGGTGGACTGGCACGAGGGCCGGGACCATTGGTGGGCGGACACCGTGGGGACCGCGTCGGCCGAGCACACCGCCGTCGGGCACGACTCCGAACACCCGCTGTTCATCCTCTACACCTCCGGCACGACAGGAAAGCCCAAGGGCATCCTGCACACCACCGGCGGCTACCTCACCCAGGGCGCCTACACCCACAAGGCGGTCTTCGACCTCCACCCGGAGACCGACGTCTACTGGTGCACCGCCGACGTCGGCTGGATCACCGGGCACTCCTACGTCGCCTACGCCCCGCTCATCAACGGCGCCACCCAGGTCATGTACGAGGGCACCCCGGATTCGCCGCACCAGGGCCGCTGGTGGGAGATCGTGGAGAAGTACAAGGTCTCCATCCTCTACACCGCCCCCACCGCCATCCGCACCTTCATGAAGTGGGGCAACGACATCCCGGCCAAGTCCGACCTCTCCTCGATCCGGGTCCTCGGTTCCGTCGGCGAACCCATCAACCCCGAAGCCTGGATGTGGTACCGCGAGGTCATCGGCGGCAACGCCGGCAAGAACGGCGAGCGGAAGCAAAACCCCGCGCCGATCGTGGACACGTGGTGGCAGACCGAGACCGGGGCGCAGATGATCGCCCCGCTGCCCGGCGTCACGGCCACCAAGCCCGGCTCGGCCCAGGTCCCGCTGCCGGGCATCGCAGTGGACGTCGTGGACGAACTCGGCGAATCCGTACCCAACGGCCACGGCGGCTTCCTGGTGATCCGCGAACCGTGGCCGGCCATGCTGCGCGGGATCTGGGGCGACCCGGAGCGGTTCAAGGAAACGTACTGGTCCCGCTTCGAGACCATGTACTTCGCCGGCGACGGCGCCAAGAAGGACGAGGACGGCGACCTCTGGCTGCTGGGCCGGGTCGACGACGTGATGAACATTTCCGGCCACCGCCTCTCCACCGCCGAAATCGAGTCCGCACTGGTGTCCCACCCCGCGGTGGCGGAAGCAGCCGTCGTGGGCGCCGCGGACGAGACCACCGGCCAGGCCGTCGTCGCCTTCGTGATCCTGCGCGGCGACGCCGTGGACTCCGGCGACGCGATCGTCCAGGAACTCCGCAACCATGTGGGCAAGGAGATCGGCCCGATCGCCAAACCCAAGACCATCCTCGTGGTCCCGGAACTGCCCAAGACCCGGTCCGGCAAGATCATGCGCCGCCTGCTCAAAGACGTCGCCGAAGGCCGCGAAGTTGGCGACTCGACCACCCTGGCGGACAACACGGTCATGGCCCAGATTGCGCAGTCGCTGAAGAAATAGCCGGCTCGTCCGATATGGGTTCGGCGGCGCCGTCGGCGTTGGTCCTGTCGGTCGCCGCGGCGGCGGGCAACCGATCCGGCGGCGCACGGTGTGGCAGTAACGAACAGCGCGCACGGGCCGCGGGCGGGATAGATTTGCAGACATGACAGAAGCCACCCCCGCCAGCGGCGCAGGCCGCGGCACCATTCTGGTCCTCAACGGACCCAATTTGAACCTGCTCGGCACCCGCGAGCCGGAGAAATACGGGACGGCGACGCTGGCCGACGTCGAGCAGCTCGCCAAAGACGCCGGCGCCGCGCACGGCCTGGACGTCGAGTGCTTCCAGTCCAACCACGAGGGCGCCCTGGTGGACGCCATCCACGCCGCACGCGGGAAGGCGGTGGGAATCGTGCTCAACGCCGGGGCCTACACGCACACGTCCGTGGCCATCCGGGACGCCATTTCCGCTGTTGCCCTGCCGACGGTCGAGGTGCACATCACCAATGTTCACGCCCGCGAGCCCTTCCGGCACCATTCCTACCTTTCGGACATCAGCAAGGCCGTGATCGCCGGCGCCGGGATCCTGGGCTACCGCTTCGCGGTGGAATACCTCGCCGGGCTGCACGCGGCCGAGGACTGAGCATGTCCCCCGTGGAACCCGCGGCGGCGTCGGAAGCGTCCGGGGATCCTGCCGCAGATCCGTCCGGGAATCCGGGACCGGTTGCGCGGCCGGCCGCGGGCACGGCGTCGGACACTGTTTCGGACACGGCGCAGTGGTACCGGCACTTCGGCACGACCGACGCGCTTGCTTCCTCCCCTTGCTATGCCGAGTGGGCCGTGGGGATCGCCGGGGACGCCGAGCTGATCCGGCGGATCGATCAGTGGCCGCACAACAAGCGCCAGCCGCTGCTGATCCTCGCCGCGGCCCGCTTCCTGGGCGCGCAGGTCAGCCCCTACCGCGACTTCCGGAAATTCCTGGACAGTCACTGGGCAGCGGTCTCGGAAATCGTACTGTCCCGGTCCACGCAGACGAACGAGGCCGGACGCTGCGCCACCCTGCTGCCCTCACTCGCGCAGATTTCCGCAATGGAGGGCCGGCCGCTGGCCCTCATCGAGGTGGGCGCCTCGGCCGGGCTGGCCCTGTTCCCTGACCGCTACGGCTACGAGTTTGTTGACGCTGGGGCCGGCGGACCGGATGAGCCGGGGGCGGGCCTGGCGGCGGAAGCAAGGACGACGCGGCTGGTTCCGGATGGCGCCCAGCCTGGCACGTTTCCGGTCCTGCGCTGCGTCACCTCGGGCCCGGTGCCGCTGCCGGCGGAAATTCCCCGGGTGGCTTGGCGTGCCGGGATCGATCTCAACCCCCTGGACGTGCGCAACCCGGACGACGTCGCCTGGCTCGAAGCCCTCGTCTGGCCGGAGCAGGAGTTCCGGCTTGAACGGCTGCGCCAGGCGATCGCCATTGCCAGGGAACGGCCGCCGCTGCTGGTGGCCGGCGACCTCAACGAAAAACTTGTGGCACTCGCCGGCCGCGCCCCTGCCGACGCCGTCCTGGTGGTATTCCACAGCGCCGTCATGGCGTACCTGGATGCCGGCGGCCGCGCCCGGTTCCGGCGCACCATGGCGGATCTTGCCGCGGAGCGGGGCTGCCATTGGCTCTCGAACGAAGGCCACATGGTGGTTGCGCAGGCGGACGGGTCCAGTGTGGTCCCGGAAATGGATGACGCCCGGCTCCGCGGCCGGTTCCTGCTGCTGCAGGACGGCCAGCCGACGGCCATCACGGGCCCGCACGGGCAGAGCCTGGAGTGGCTCTAGCCTGAGCGCGGCGCCAGCCTGAGTGCGCCAGCCAGTGTGGCGGTCCGGCTATTTCTTGATGCACTGTCCGGACGAGACGGCGCTGCCCAGACCCGGCGCCTGGGCCGCCACGGGGCTCAGGTCATTCATGGTGATCGCAAATCCGAGCGAGGACTCGGTTGTGGCCTTGGCAAAGACCACCCCCGCCACCTGCCCGTCCATGGTCAGGAGCGGGCCCCCGGAGTTGCCCGGCTGCACGTCGCCCGCCAGCCGGTAGACGTCCTCGGGCGACGCATTTTTGCCATAGATGTCCGGGACCAGCACCGTGGCGATGTCCTGGACTGTGGCCGGTTTGGACTGGAAGGGCCCGCCGTGCGGATAGCCGGCGAAGGCCGCGGCGCTGCCGGACGGCAGGTCAGCGGCCAGCGCGAGGGGTTCCGAGCGCAGGCCGTCAACGGCCACGACGGCGAGGTCGTGCTGGGCGTCGAAGTACACCACGCGCCCCGGCAGTGCGCGGCCGCCGGGCGTCTCCACCACCGGTTCGTCGACCCCGGCGACCACATGGGCGTTGGTCACCACCCGCCCGGGGGCGACCACGAAGCCTGTTCCGGTCTGGTTTTGGCCGCACTGGTAGGCGGTTCCGGCGATCTTGAGCACTGACGCGGCGGCCTTGTTCAGCGCCGGCGTGTCCGTGCTGGTGTCCGGAACGGCAACGGGCTGGCTCTGGCCGAAGCCGTCCAGCAGGGTGGGGATGCCCTCGCCGATCACGGCGGAGCGCAGCTGGGCCATCGATGCCTTGACCGGCATCGGCGTCACGCCGTCGATGAACCTGATGACTTTGGATTCCGCGAGCTGCTGGGATACGAAGGGCACGCCCAGGGCCCCGATGCTGAACGCCAGCATCGACATCACGAGGGCCGACACCACCACGTTCACGCCTCCGCCCACGAGGCGGTCCGCCGCCCGCAGGGGGCTGAAGGGGACCACACTGCGGATCCGCCGCCCGATCATGGTGCCAAGGCCGTTGCCTACGATCATCAGGAGGACCGCGGTGGCTACGATGGCGGTCAGGCGCCAGCCGCTGTCCTCCACGAGGCCGCTGACGATGGGAACGGAGACGAATGCGGCGACGGCGCCTGCCGCGAATCCCGCGATGCCTCCGAGCGTCACGAGGAAGCCGTTGCGAAGGCCGTGGATCAGGTAGGACAAGAGCGCCACAACCAACACCAGGTCCAAAATGGTCAAGCCAAACAC
The DNA here is from genome assembly GCF_056405215.1 of Arthrobacter sp. P1_H7. Lineage (NCBI taxonomy): Bacteria > Bacillati > Actinomycetota > Actinomycetes > Micrococcales > Micrococcaceae > Arthrobacter > Arthrobacter sp. P1_H7. Next base: position 46,322 of record NZ_JBFUCO010000015.1, read on the forward strand.
CGGGGCTCCTCACAGACAGTTCAGCGACGATTGTACCGGTGTAAGCTGAACGTTTGCCGACCGGCCGCCAGCCTGCACAGGGATCTGCGCGGACTTTCCCAGCCGTGCGCTTTCGGCCCCTTCGGGCGTTTCCGTGCCAACTACGTCACAGAAGCTCCAAAATTCTGAAAGAATGGCTGAAGCGCCCCAGCCGACACAGCTAGTCAGGAGATTTCATGGATATCGAGGTATTGCGCCGCGCACCCCTTTTCGCCACGCTCGACGACGAGGCGTTCCGTCTGCTGACGGACGAACTTACCGAGGTGGACCTTTCACGCGGTGCCTCGGTATTCCGGGAAGGCGATCAGGGTGACCAGCTTTATTTCATTGTCTCCGGCAAGGTGAAGCTCGGCCGCACGTCGCCGGACGGCCGCGAATCGCTGCTGGCCATCCTCGGCCCGGGCGAACTTTTCGGCGAAATGGCGCTCTTCGATCCCAGCCCGCGCACGGCCACGGCCACTGCCGTTTCCGAGACGCGTCTCGCCGGCTTGAAGAACGAGAGCCTCAACGCGCTGCTGCGCACTCGCCCCGAGGTTTCGGCCCAGCTGCTGCAGGCCTTGGCACGCCGCCTGCGCCGCACGAACGACTCCCTCTCCGACCTCGTCTTCTCCGACGTGCCGGGCCGTGTGGCCAAGGCGCTGCTGGACTTGGCCGACCGCTTCGGCCGCCCGGCGACCGACGGAGTTCTGGTCGCCCACGAACTGACGCAGGAAGAGCTCGCCCAACTGGTCGGCGCCTCCCGTGAAACGGTCAACAAGGCTCTGGCTGAGTTCGTGCAGCGCGGCTGGCTGCGCCTGGAAGCGCGGGCCGTCGTCATCCTTGACATGCAGCGCCTGCGCCAGCGTTCCCGCTAGGGATCCCCAGCAGCAACCACGAAGGCCGGCCCCGGAAACGGGACCGGCCTTCTGCCGTTAACTGTCGGCGGTCCCGGCTGGTTGTCCGCGGTACATGTCCAGTCCTGAGGATCAGAGCGGGGCATGTCCCGGGCCGGCACGCGCCAAGACGGGACATCTCCAGCCCCGGACGCGAGGACTGGACATAACGCCACTATGTCCACGGGCCAGGGCCAACGGAGGGCATGTCCCGGGCCAGGGCGCGGCAAGAAGGGACATGTCCAGTGCTCAGGAGCAGGGCGGGGCATGTCCCGGGCCGGCGCGCGGCATGAAGCGACATGTCCAGTGCTGAGGAGCAGGGCGGGGCATGTCCCGGGATTGCCCGCGCTCCCCGCTCAAGCCCTAACCGGCCGCCAGCCCGAAGCCTGGCCTCCGTGGCGTCGGCGCCCCGTGGCCTAGCGTTCCCGCTGCGGTTCGCCGGCGATCGTTTTGGCTGCTTCGACTTCGAGCATGAGCCGGCCGTCTTCCTCGACGAGCTTCGGCTGGTAGACGTGGGCCTTGCGCTTGTAACTGAGGTAGGCGATGCAGCCGTTGGCCTTGGCCATCTTCTCGAGCATGATCTCTGAGCCGGGGACCAGGAGTTCGCCCAGGGTCCGGCCGACGGTGTTCTCCTGCCCCACCTCGTCACCCAGCACGGTGGTCTCCCGCTCGAGCACAACCTTCCGGACACACACCCAGCGGCCCCAGACGCCCTTGCTGGCCAGCAGCGAGGGCTGCTGGTTCACGGGCACCGTCGCGGCGAAGTACCGGGTGTTGAACCGGCGGTGCGCGAAATCGGGGCTCAGCCAGTTCACCAGGGGTTTGAGCAGGTCAGTGCGCAGCGAGAGCCCCCGCTTGGCGAGCAGGTCGGTGAAGGATTTCTCCTGCTCGGCCACAGCTTCGCGGGCGCGCATCCATTCGGCACTGGAGGTCAGCTCCACCGTGGTGGACAGGTCGGGGCCGGCCAGCAGGATGCCGGTCTCCTCAAACAGTTCACGGATGGCACCGATGACGTGTCGGCGCGCCAGCCCGACGTCGGACGTCCCCATCTGCTCGGCCCAGTGCTGGGGTGAGGGGCCCAGCCAGCCGACGGCGTCGTCGTCGGAGGCTTCCAGCGATCCGCCGGGGAAGGCGAGGACACCGAGCGGGGAGGATCCCGTCCGGTAGCCGAGCCAGGTCTCCAGGCCCGTGGGCGAATCCCGCAGGAGGATTACCGAGGAGGCAAAACGGGGCGCGCGGGGCGTCCGCTCACCGTGTTCAATCCAGCTGCGCGCTGCCCCCTCAAGATCTGGGGGCAGGACAAACAGGCGGCGTTCTAACTGAGGCAACGAAGTAACCGGTCTACTAGGCGAATTCAGCGATCAATTCGACTTCGACGGGCGAGTCGAGTGGCAGGACCGATACGCCGACGGCGGAACGCGCGTGCTGGCCGGCGTCGCCGAGGACCTGGCCCAGCAGCTCCGAGGCGCCGTTGATGACACCGGGCTGCCCGGTGAAGGAAGGGTCGGAGGAAACAAATCCGACAACCTTGACGATCCGCGTGATGCGGTCGAGGTCGCCGATCACGCTCTTGACGGCAGCCAGGGCGTTGACGGCGCAGACGGCAGCGTAGGCCTTCGCGTCTTCCGGGGACACCGTCGATTCGTCGGAGGCGCCCGCCGAACCGGTGGAAACCTTTCCGGTGGCCTCGAGCTTGCCGTTGATGAACGGCAGCTGCCCGGAGGTATAGACGTGGTTGCCGGAAATCACGGCGGGAACATACGCCGCGACCGGAGCCGCGACGTCGGGGAGCGTCAGGCCCAGCTCCGCGAGGCGCTGTTCGACGGCGGACGACGCGCCCGCGCCGCCCGTGCGGCTCTCTGCGCCGGCCGTGTTTTCGGAGATGTTTTCGGCGCCGCCCGGCGTGGCCGGAACGGCTTCTGAGGGGGTGCTCATGGCTACTGCTTCTCCCGCTTCAGGTAGGCAACCAGGCCGTTTCCATCGGGTCCCGGAACAACCTGGACGAGCTCCCAGCCGTCCTCGCCCCACTGGTCCAGGATCTGCTTTGTGGCGTGGATAATGAGCGGAATCGTGGCGTACTCCCATTTGGTCATGACATAAAGCCTAGTCGTTGCCGGTAAAGTGGAAAACATGGCGACTGGCAAGAACCCTTTATTCGACACGGCCACCACCCTCGGAAAGATCTTTCTTTTCCTGGGCGTGAGCGCTATTTGCGGTGTCTTGGTGGCGGGCCTCCTGGTCCCCGCGGCGGCCGTTTCGGGCAGCGCGGCGAGCGGTTCGATTCAGTTCTTTGACACTCTCCCCGCAGAGCTGAAGGTCGATCCGCCGAGCCAGTCGACCACGATCCTGGCGTCCGACGGCAGCCCGATCGCCAACCTCTACGCGGAAAACCGCACCCGTGTTTCGCTGGACCAGATGTCCCCGCACATCAAAGATGCGATCATCGCCATCGAGGACAGCCGCTTCTACGAGCACGGCGGTGTGGACACCACCGGCATCCTGCGCGCCCTCGTGAGCACCGCCCGCGGCAACAAGCAGGGTGCGTCCACGATCACGCAGCAGTACGTTAACAACGTCATCAACTCCTCGCTGGAGGCCGAAGGCAAGGGCGACGAGGTCCTCCTCAACGGCGTCAACAAGGGCGTCGGGGACAAGCTCCGTGAAATGAAGCTGGCCATCGCGCTGGAGAAGAAGTTCACCAAGGAGCAGATCCTCGAGGGCTACCTGAACATCGTGTTCTTCAACCGGGACGCCTACGGCATCGAAGCCGCGTCCAAGTTCTTCTTCAGCACCACGGCCAAGGACCTGACCCTGCCCCAGGCGGCCCTGCTGGCCGGCGTCGTGAACAGCCCGTCCTACTATGACCCGATCACGAATCCGGAGAACGCCAAGGTCCGCCGCGACCTCGTGCTCCGTGCGATGCTGACGCAGGGCAAGATCAAGCAGGCCGACTACGACGCAGCGGTCGCGACGCCGGTGCAGACCAAGGTCACCCAGCCCCGGCAGGGCTGTGCCTATTCACAGACCGCGCCGTACTTCTGCGACTACGTGCTCCACCTGCTCCTGAACAACCCGGCCTACGGGGCCGACGCTGCCGAGCGTGAGCGGAAGATTTTCCGCGGCGGCCTGACCATCAAGACCACGCTGGATCCGAAGGCCCAGTCCGTGGCCCAGGCCCAGGTGGACGGGTCGGCCGGCGCGAACCCGGACAAGTGGGGCGCCTCGCTGGTGTCCGTGCAGCCGGGCTCGGGCAAGATCGTCTCCATGGCCCAGAACACCGTCTGGTTCCCGGCCGACGGCAAGTTCGACCAGACACAGAACTTCAACGTGGACGTGCAGGACGCCAAGGGCAATGACCTCAACGGCCTCGGTGGCTTCCAGCCTGGCTCCACCATGAAGCCGTTCACGTTCGCGGAGTGGCTCAATGAGGGCAAGTCGATGAGCACGCAGCTCAACGGCGCCGTGCGCCGATACCCCCCCGGCTTCCCGTGGAAGAACACCTGCCCCACACCGACGACCGACTCGTACGACGACACCGTCCCCGGCAGCCACGACCTGCAGAACGCGGACGAGAACCATTACAAGTACATGTCGGTCCTTGACGGCCTGGCGAACTCCATCAACACCATCACGTTCGCCTCTGCCGCCCAGGTGGACCTCTGCGGGATCCAGAAGATCGTGGATGCCGTCGGGATCCACGAAGGCCTGCCGAGCCCGAACGGTGACGATCCCAACCCCAAGGTTCCGATGACCCGGTTGAGCAGCCTGATCGGCTCCCGCCAGACCGCGCCGCTGACCATGGCCAGCGCATTCGCCACCTTCGCCAACAACGGCAAGTACTGCGAACCGATGGCCATTGAGTCGGTAACGGACGCAACCGGCGCCCAGCTGCCGGCCCAGTCACCGAACTGCAGGGACGCGGTCAAGCCCGAGGTGGCCCACGGCGTCGCCTACGCCATGCAGGAAGTGCTCAACCGCGGTTCGGGCGCGCTCATCGTGCCCCGGATATCGACCAAGACCACCTTCCCCATCGCGGCGAAGACCGGCACCAACGACAACAACAGCTCCACCTGGGTGGCGGGCTACACCAGCGGCCTGGCGACGGCCACCTGGTTTGGCGATCCCCTGGGCGACCAGCTGCGCGCCGGGCAGAACGTCACGATCAACGGCAACTTCTACAAGGGCATCGACGGTTACATGATCGCCGGTCCGCAGTTCTCGAACTACATGGCACAGGTGGCGCCGGCCTACGGCACCGATCCGTTCCCGGCTCCGCCGTCGGACATGCTGTACGCCCCGACCCCGGTAGCACCGCCGCGGATCTCCATCCCGACCAGCCGGAGCACCGAGCCGGCCGCGGAACCGTCCTCGGAACCGTCCGCCGACCCGGCGCCGGCGCCTACGAAGTCGTCCGGCAAGAAGTAGCCGATGACCCTGGGCAATGATCTGGCGAGCCGCGTCCGAAGCATCGGACGCGGCTTTGCCGTGACCGCCGCGATCGGAACGGCGGCAGGGGCGGCCGCCACCGGCTACGGGCTGTGGGAGAAGAACCAGTTCATGCTCCGGGAGGAAACCCTCCCCATCCTGCCGGCCGGGTTCGGCCCGTTCCGGATCCTGCACCTGTCCGATATCCACTTCGTTCCGGGCCAGGACCGGAAGGCGCGGTGGCTGTCCTCCCTGGCGCAGTTGCAGCCGGATCTCGTGGTGAACACGGGCGACAACCTCAGCCATGCCAAAGGCGTGGAACCCCTCGTGGCGGCCCTGCGGCCCCTGCTGGAATTCCCGGGCGTGTTTGTGCCCGGCTCGAACGACTACTTCGGCCCGAGCTTGAAGAACCCGGCGTCATATTTGTTCGGGCCCTCGGGCGAGCGCAAGGACCCGGAAAAGCTCGACTGGCCGCGGCTGCGTTCCGAGTTCGGCATGTCCGGCTGGCTGGACCTGACCAACCGCTGCCAGTCCGTTGTGCTCAAGGGCATGCGCTTCGATTTCTCCGGCGTCGACGACCCCCACCTGCGCCTTGAACGGTACGCGGGCTGGCCGCGCGGCACCAAGGGCCGGGACGCCGACCCGCACCTGCGCATCGCCGTCGCGCACGCACCCTACCAGCGCGTCCTGGACCACTTCACCGAAGCCGGCGCCCATCTTCTCCTGGCCGGCCACACCCACGGCGGCCAGATCTGCGTCCCGGGCTACGGGGCCCTGGTCACGAACTGCGACCTGCCCTCCTGGCGCGCCCGGGGGCTGCACACCTGGGAAAGCAATGGCAGGACGACGCCGGTGAACGTCTCGGGCGGCATCGGCACGTCCCGCTTCGCCCCGGTCCGCATCGCCTGCCGGCCCGAAGCCGTTCTGCTCACACTGACCTCCCGCGCCTAGGCCTGGCCGCAGCCAGTCCTGCCCGTCATCCTCGACCTGCGGGTCCTCCGGTCCGGCGGGTCCTCCGGTTTGGCGGGTGGACATGCCCTCCCCTCGCGCCCGCGCCCACGGGATATGCCCTCCCTTGGCCGCGAGCAATGGGCATAGACCCACAATGCCCACCCGCCACGGCCACCACTGGACATGTCCCGCCGGGCTCGGCCCCACCACTGGACATGTCCCCCCGGACTCGCCGCCACCACCGGACATGCCCCCCGGACTCGGCCACCACTGGACATGTCCCGGGGTCCCCCGCCGCCCGTACCCCATTGCGGATCGTAATGACTGGGCGAGATGCTGGGAGCTCTGAACAACGTGTGAATCCGGTCACCCGATGGCCTAGGGTAGTTGCTACAGGAAACTACATTCAACGGTGCGATCTATGCACGGGCGTCTTAAGAAGCAGGCATGGCCAAGCAGACTTCATTCTTCACCTCCATCAGCCGTCTCTACCCGCACGTCAGGCCAATCCTGCCCCGGCTGGTCTTGGGCCTGCTCTGCGCACTGCTGGCCAGCGTCATGGCACTGGCCATCCCGCAGGTGCTGCGCGTGCTGGTCAACGAGTCCCTGACCCCCGGCGGCAGCGCGGAAGCCGTCTGGACCGCCTCGCTCATCATCCTGGTCCTGGGCATCGCCGAGGCGGGCCTCGTGGCCCTGCGCCGGCAGTTCGTCATCAATCCCGCCACCACCGTCGAGACCCGGATGCGGGTCTCGCTCTACGGGCACCTTCAGGACCTCACGGTCGCCTTCCACGACCGCTGGGGCTCCGGGCAGCTGCTGTCCCGGGCCATGACGGACCTGAACTTCCTGCGCCGCTGGATGGCTTTCGGCGCCATCATGCTGGTGGTCACCACGCTCACCGTGGTGATCGGCGTCGCGGTGATGTTTGCCATGAGCTGGCAGCTGGCCCTGATCTTCCTGGCCGCCGCCGTGCCGATCATGATCTACGGATTCCGCTTCCGCACCCGGTTCAGCAAGGTGGCCCGCCGCAGCCAGGACCAGGCCGGGGACCTCGCCACCACGGTCGAGGAATCCGTGCACGGCATCCGCGTCCTGAAGGCCTTCGGCCGCAGCCGCGAGGCGCTGGAGAACTTCAACGAACAGGCCGAGGAACTCCGGCAGACCGAGATCGCCAAGGCCAAGCACCTGGCCACCTTCAGCCTGGTGGTGACGCTCCTGCCCGAGCTCGCCCTCGGCGCCGGCCTCGTCGTCGGCATCCTGCTGGCATCCACAAACCAGCTCTCCATCGGCTCCCTGGTGGCCTTCTTCGCCACCGCCGCCGTGGTTGCCGCGCCGGTCGAGTTCTGCGGCATGCTGCTGGCGATGGCCCTCACCGCGAAGTCCGCGGTGGACCGGCACTTCGAGGTCATGGACGCGCAGAACACAATCACCAGCCCGGACCAGCCCCGCCGCCCGGCCGGCCTCAAGGGTGCCCTCAGCTTCCGCAATGCCTCGTTCGCGTTCGAGGACGCGCCGGACAAGCCGATCCTCAAGAACATCACCCTGGACATCCGCCCCGGCGAAACCATGGCCCTCGTGGGCATCACGGGCGGCGGCAAAAGCGCCCTGATCCAGCTGGTCCCCCGCCTCTATGACGTCACCGGCGGTGCCATCACCATCGACGGGGTGGACCTGCGCGAGTTCGCCGTGGAGGACCTGCGCACCGTGGTCGCGGTGGCGTTCGAGGACACCACGCTGTTCTCCAGCTCCGTCCGGGACAACGTCCTGCTCGGCGCGCCCGACGCCGGATCGGCGGAAGGCCGCGACGCGGCCCTGGAAGAAGCCCTCGACGTCGCCCAGGCCCACTTCGCCTACTCCCTGCCGGACGGGGTGGATACGCTGATCGGCGAGGAGGGCCTCAGCCTCTCCGGCGGCCAGCGCCAGCGCATTGCCCTGGCCCGGGCCATCGCCGCGAAACCGGCCGTGCTGGTCCTGGACGATCCGCTCTCGGCGCTGGATGTGAACACCGAGGTGCTCGTCGAGGCGCGGCTGCGCAAGGTCCTCGCGGACACCACCACGCTGATCGTGGCGCACCGGCCCTCCACGGTGGCGCTGGCCGACCGGGTGGCCCTGCTCGAGGATGGCCGGATCGCCGCCGTCGGAACCCATGCGGAACTGCTCGCCACGAACAGCCATTACCGCTACGTGATCGCCAGCCTGGACCCGGAACCGCGGGACCTGGATTCAGAATTGTCCGCCCTCGAGGACCAGTCCGAGGAGATTTCCCGATGAGCAGCGCCACGTTCGGCACCGCCAATGAGGACAACGCGCACCTCACCAGGAACGAAAGCAAGGCCGTCCGGCGGCGTTCCCTGACCCTTCTGGGCTCCCTGATCCGCCCCGTCCGGGCCCGTTTCTGGCTGACGATCTGCGCCGTCGTGCTGTCCCAGGCCGCCCGCGTTGCCGGGCCGGCGCTGATCGCCTTCGGCATCGACCACGCCCTGCCCGCCGTGCGCGCCGGCAACAACCTTCCCCTGGTGCTCGCCGGCGTCGCCTACCTTGCCGCGGCCATCGTGGCGGCCGGCCTGACGGCCCTGTACGTGACCTCGACGGCGCGGCTCAGCCAGGCGATGCTGCTGGACCTCCGGGTCCGGGTCTTCCGCCACACGCAGCGGCTGAGCCTGGAATTCCACGAGAAATACACCTCGGGGCGCATCATCGCCCGGCAGACGTCGGACCTGGAGGCCCTGCGCGAACTCCTGGATTCCGGCGTGAGCTCGCTGGCCTCGGGAACACTGTTCATGGCCTTCACCGCCGTGACCGTGTTCGCCCTGGACTGGCGCAGCGGCGTGCTGGTGCTGGCCGCCGGCGTGCCGATGTATTTCCTGGCCCGCTGGTACCAGAAGCACTCCCAGATCGCCTTCCGCGAATCCCGGGTGGTCTCGGCCCGGCTGATCGTGCACTTCGTGGAGACCATGACCGGGATCCGCGCCGTGAAGGCCTTCCGGAAGGAACGCGAGAATGCCGGGCGCTACGCCGAACTGTCGGAGGACTACCGGCGCGCGACCGTCCGCTCCATCAACCTCAACGGCATCTTCCAGCCGGGGCTGGTGCTGATCGGGAACGTGTGCGTGGCCCTCGTGCTGCTCACCGGCGGTTTCCGGGTCCTCAGCGGCGACCTGGAGGTGGGCGTGCTCCTGGCCCTGATCCTGTCCGCCAAGCGCTTCTTCCAGCCGGTGGACCAGATGGCGATGTTCTACAACTCCTTCCAAAGCGCCCAGGCGGCCCTGGAAAAGGTCTCGGGCCTGCTCGAGGAGGTCCCCACGGTGCGGCCGCCGAAAACACCCGCGGCCCTGCCCCACGCGCGGGGCAGCATCGACTTCAACGGCGTCGAATTCCGCTACGGCGAGGGCCCGGTCGTCATCCCGCGCCTGGACCTGCACATCCCCGCCGGCCAGACGGTCGCGCTCGTCGGGCAGACCGGGGCCGGCAAATCCACCCTCGCGAAGCTGATTGCCCGCTTCTACGACGTCTCGGCCGGGTCCTTGACCCTCGACGGCGTGGACCTGCGCCAGCTCACCACCGAGGACCTGCGCCGGAATGTCGTGATGGTCACCCAGGAGGCCTTCCTGTTCAGCGGTTCAGTGGCGGACAACATCGCCCTGGGCCGGCCCGAAGCCTCGCGCGGGGAGATCGAGGACGCGGCCAGGGCGGTGGGGGCGCACGCCTTCATCATGGAACTTCCGGACGGCTACGACACCGACGTCAACAAGCGCGGCGGCCGCGTCTCCTCAGGGCAGCGCCAGCTGATCAGCTTCGCCCGCGCCTTCCTGGCCCGCCCGGCCGTCCTGATCTTGGACGAGGCCACGTCCTCGCTGGACATCCCGTCGGAGCGCATGGTCCAGCAGGGCCTCGCGGGGCTGCTGCAGGGCACCCGGGAGGCCGGCCAGCGGCCGTCCGGCGGACAGGCGACCGGCGGCCAGCGCGTCGCTGCCCCCGGCCCGGCCGCGGCCCCCGGCGCCGGGCGGACAGCGCTGATCATTGCCCACCGGCTCTCCACCGTGGAGACGGCGGACCGGGTCCTGGTGGTGCACGACGGACGCGTCGTCGAGGACGGCACCCCGGAGCAGCTGATCGGCGACGGCGGCGCCTTCGCCCGGCTCCACGGCGCCTGGAAAGACTCGCTGGTCTGAACAGCTCCTGCCGAGACCGGCCGGGACGACGGCGGGACGCGTCCGGCCGGCGCCCGATTTCACATCCGGGGCCATGATCGGATACTCTTGTGAAGTTGCTTTTGTAGCAGCGGATCGGGATGTGGCGCAGCTTGGTAGCGCGCGTCGTTCGGGACGACGAGGTCGCAGGTTCAAATCCTGTCATCCCGACCAAACACAAAGAGGGCCCTCCACGCGGAGGGTCCTCTTTTGTATGTCCGGCACGATTTCAGGGCGTCACCGGCGCGTCTCCCGGCGGCGATCCGGCGCGGGGCGCCCCGGAGACCACTCGGCCCCGGACACAACTCGGCGCCGGGCACAGCACAGCCCCGGGAGAAAATCTCCCGGGGCTGTGCCGACATTCGTTCCACAGGCAGCCGGCCGTTGCTGCGCCGGGCCCGCTAGACCGGGGCTGTTACATCGGGTCGGGCCAGTTGCCGACGTTCAGTGAGTGGGTCATGGGGTCGGGCCAGTTGCCCACCGCCTGGGCCGTGCGCATGGGGTCGGGCCAGTTGCCGACGGCGGCAACGTCTGAGACATCGGTCAGTGAAGCAGCGGACAGCACGGCCGGGGCCGCGGCGGAGAATGCCAGTGCGCCCGCCAAGACGGCGCCGGCTGCAATCTTCTTCAACATAGAGTTCCTCAATATGCGTTGGGGTCCTTAACCAAGTCAGTACTACCCTTGTTGACACACATTGTAAAATGGTTTCCACAGAGACTGTCAAGCATTTAGTACAAAGAATGTCCGGAATTAGGAGGTATCCGTGGGGAACGGATTTGGGGAGAAGCTCCGCGCGGAACGGCTCGAACGGGGCCTGACGCAAGCGGAGCTGGGCCGCGACCTGTACTCCCCCAGCTACATCTCTCTGCTGGAAACCGGGCGCCGCGAGCCGACGGCCGACGTCATCGAAGAGCTGGCCCACCGGCTTGAACTTGCCCCCAAGGCGCTCGAGGCCTGGAGCCAGCCGGTGTCCACCAGCGACGCCGAATACGTGCTCGCGGGGCTGTATGCCCGGCAGGCCTGGGACCTCCGGGACTACCCCGTGGCCGCCACCCACGCCGCCGCCGCCGCCAAGATCGCTCTGGAGGCCAGGAACACCAGCGCGTGGTGGAACATGACGTATATGCAGGCCGAGTGCCTGATCAAGCAGGGCCTCTGGCAGGAGTGCAAGGACGTAGTCCAGAATCTTCTGGAGCACCCGATGGCCGCGGAGTCGGCCGGGCTCGGCGTCCGGGCCCAGCAGATGCTCGCCGCAGCCTCGCAGGGGCAGGGCCAGCTGACCGCCGCCGTCGAGCATGCGCAGGAAGCGGTGCGGCTCTGCGCAGAGCTGCCCAAGGGCTCGACCATGATCATCGGCGCCCTCCGTGCCCTGATCGGCGCCCTGGCTGAGAGCGGCCGGCTCGATGAGGCCTGGGAGTACTGCCAGGCCATGAACGACCAGATGGACGACCACTCAATGTCCCAGCTCGCCGGCGAGGTGGCCTGGGTGATCGGCAACGTGGCCTTCATGCGCCACGACTACCCCGAGGGGATCAAGTACCACGAGCGGGCCGGCCGGCTGCTCTCCCCGGCCAACGACATCGACCTGTGGGCCCGGTTCAACAAGGCCTCGGCCGCCGTCCGCCTGTCCTCGGGAATCGTCGAGCCCGAGACGCTGTCATCGATCGAGCGCGCCGAACTGGCCCTCTCGATTGTCGGCGGCAACAAGACGGACCAGCTGGAGGTCGCCTTCATCCGGGCCCGCTGGCTCTACCTCACCGGCGACATCGTGGCCGCCGTCCAGAAGCTGCGCGAGATCCATGCCGAGCGGGAGGCACTGGCCCGGCACACCGCCGGCGAGGTCTCCCTGCTGCTGGGGAAGGCGCTCAAGGCTGCCGGGGAGTCCGCGGAGGCCCTGGTGTACCTTGAGGAAGCGCAGAAGGAGTTCAGCGCGGCGGGCGCCTCGGACCGGGTCCAGCAGGCCCTGGACGCCGTGCTCGAGATCAAGCTCGCCCAGCGCCGGGCCGAGGCCGCTTCCGCGGAAGCCTAGCCCCGCCCGGACCGGGCCGGGTGCGGCCGGGCTAGGCGAACGTCCGGCCGGTGAGCTTCTCGTAGGCCTCCACGTAGCGGCTGCGCGTGCGCGCCACGACGTCGGCCGGAAGGACAGGCGGGGGTGTGTCGGAGGCCTTGTCCCAGCCCGATGCCGGCGAGGTCAGCCAGTCGCGCACATACTGCTTGTCGTAGGACGGCTGCGCCTGCCCTGGCTGGTACGTGGCCGCGTCCCAGAACCGTGAGGAATCCGGGGTCAGCACCTCGTCGCCCAGGGTAATGACGCCGGTCGCCGCGTCCAGGCCGAACTCCACCTTGGTGTCGGCCAGGATGATGCCGCGGCCGCGCGCGATTTCCTCGGCCTTGGTGTAGATCTCCAGTGTCAGCCTGCTCAAATCCGCCGCGACGTCCGCACCGACGAGGCCCACGACGGCGTCGTAGGTGATGTTCTCGTCGTGCTCGCCCACCTCGGCTTTGGCCGACGGCGTGAAGATCGCCTCCTGCAGCCGCGACCCGTCAACCAGGCCGGCGGGCAGCGGGATGCTGCACACGGTGCCCGACTCGCGGTACTCCGCGAGCCCGGTGCCGGTGAGATAGCCGCGGGCGATGCATTCGACCGGGAACATGTCCAGCTTCTTGCAGATCATCGCCCGGCCCTCGACGGCGGCGGGAACACCGCCGTCGGCCGTGGAGGCGAGGACGTGGTGCGCAACGCCGAGCTGGTCGAACCACCACAGGCTCAGCTGGGTCAGGATGCGGCCCTTGTCCGGGATTTCGCTGGCCAGGACGTGGTCGAACGCGCTGATCCGGTCGCTGGCAACCACCAGGACACAGTCCTGGCCGAAGTGCTCCGTGACGGCCGGGTCCGCGGGGACGTAGAGGTCGCGGACCTTGCCGGAGTAGACGTGCCGCCAGCCCGGCAGGTCCTGCGTGGCGGTGTCGAGCCCGCCCTTGGGCCGGGTCTCAGGCGTGGTCACGGGCGTGGTGCTGGGCTGGGTGCCGGGCGTCGGCGCTGCGGGTTCGGTCACGTTCATGCCTTCGCTTTCGACGCGGCCGGGGTTCCCGGCGCGGCTACCCGGATCTGGCCGCGGGCGGCCTTGCCGCCGATGTCGGTGCGGAACTGGCTGCCGTCCAGCTGGACGAGCTCGACGCCGTCGTACGCCCGTTCCCGGGCCTCCACGAGGTCCGTACCCAGCGCCACAACGGCCAGGACGCGGCCGCCGGCAGAGACGACCTTGCCCTCGGCGTCGAGCTTGGTGCCGGCGTGGATCACGTGGACGCCGTCCAGGGCGTCGACTTTCTTCAGGCCCCGGATGCGGTCGCCGGTCCGCGGGGTGTCAGGGTAGTTTTCGGCGGCCACGACGACGGCGACGGCCGTGTCCTTGGACCAGCGCAGCGGCTGCACCTTATCCAGTTCGCCCTTGGCGGCAGCCATGAGCAGCCCGCCGAGGGGCGTCTTGAGCCGGGCGAGGACGGCCTGGGTTTCCGGATCGCCGAACCGGACGTTGAATTCGATGACCCTCGTCCCGCGCGAGGTCAGGGCGAGGCCGACGAAGAGGACGCCGACGAACGGGGTGCCGCGGTGCGCCATCTGGTTGACCGTGGGCTGGGCGATGCGGTCGATCACTTCCTGCACGAGGCCTTCGGGGGCCCACTCCAGGGGTGTGTAAGCGCCCATGCCGCCGGTGTTGGGGCCTTCGTCGTTGTCGAAGATGCGCTTGAAGTCCTGCGCCGGGGACAGGGCCACGGTGTTGGTGCCGTCGCAAAGGACGAACACGGAGACCTCGGGTCCGTCCAGGAACTCCTCGATCACCACGGTGCCGCCCGCGTCGAAGCAGGTCTGGGCGTGCGCCAGGGCCTCGTCGCGGTTGGAGGTGACCACGACGCCCTTGCCGGCGGCGAGCCCGTCGTCCTTGACGACGTAGGGGGCGCCGAAGGTATCGAGGGCGTCGGCGGCTTCCCCGGCGTTGGAGGCAACGCGGGCCATTGCGGTGGGCACGCCGGCCTCGGCCATGACTTCCTTGGCGAAGGCCTTGGACGCTTCCAGCTGGGCCGCGGCCTTGCTGGGGCCGAAGACCGGGATGCCGGCAGCGCGGACGGCGTCGGACACGCCCCCGGCGAGGGGCGCCTCCGGACCGACCACCACCAGGTCCACGGTGAGCTTGACGGCCAGCGCGGCGACGGCGTCGGGATCGTTCGCGTCGATCGCATATGTGGGGACCAGCGCGCTGATCCCGGCGTTGCCCGGGGCCGCGTGGACCTCGGAAACGTTGGGGTCTGCAAGCAAGGATCGGACAATGGCGTGTTCGCGGCCGCCGGGGCCGATGACAAGTACCTTCACAGTCTCCAAGGGTACGTGGTGCACCCCGCAGGCTCCTAAGCTGTGTCGGCCGCTGGACATGCTCAATTTTCGCGGCCGGCACTCGCGGGCGCAGGGCAATCCGCGGGACATGCCCAGTCCCGGCCTCGGCCATTGGGCACAATGCCACCATGCCCACGCCTGGGCGCCAGGGCTGGACATGTCCCGTGGTGCCGGCGAACATGCCCCTGCAGGAATGCCAAGGCTGGACATGTCCTCCTGGGCCCGGGGAGCATGTTGCACGCGCCAAGTTACGGCCGGACATGTCCCCCGACCGCATGGAACAGACCCAGGCACCAGCCCCGGGATGGGTCCGCAGCGCGGCACCCACGGGGGCCGGGCAATTCGCGGGACATGCCCAGTCCCGGCCTCGGCCATTGGGCACAATGCCACCATGCCCACGCCCGGGTTCCAAGACTGGACATGTCCCGTGGCCCTGGAGAACCTGCCCACGCCCGGGTTCCAAGACTGGACATGTCCCGTGGCSCTGGAGAACCTGCCCACGYCCGGGTTCCAAGACTGGACATGTCCCGTGGCGCTGGAGAACCTGCCCACGTCCGGGTTCCAAGACTGGACATGTCCCGTGGACCGCGGGGCATGTCCACTCCCGGGTGCGGCCGGAGGGCATGCCCACCGGCCGGAGGACCGGACCCGGCGCCGGACAATCCGCCGGGCCCACGGCTACGAATGGCCTGTATGAACAAGCCCAGCATGAAGCCCAGCAAGCGGTCCCGCGGCGCCACAGCCCTGGCCGCGGTGGCCGGAGTGGCTGCGGCCGCCGTCGTCCTGTCCGTCGCGGAACTGATCGGGGCGTTCTTCACCGCGCGGGCCACACCCGTCATTGCGCTGGGCTCCACGTTCATCGACTTCACGCCGCCGTGGATGAAGGATTTTGCGATTGCCACGTTCGGCACCAACGACAAGGCCGCGCTGTTCGCCGGCATGGCCGTCACGATCCTGCTCCTCGCGTGCGTGCTCGGCATCGTGGCGTACCGGAAGTGGGCCCTGGGTGTGGCCGGCGTGGTGCTGATGGGCGCCGTGATCGTCGGCAGCGTGGTGACGCGGGCCAGCGTCAAGCCGGTCGATGCCATTCCCTCCCTGATCGGCACCGTCGCCGGGCTGGTGGTGCTGCGGCTTCTGATCACCCGGCTGTGGCGGATGCAGGAATGGCCGGACCGGGCCGCGGACCTCGCCGCGAAGGAACCCGAGCGCCCGGCGACCACCCGGCGCGGGTTCTTCGCCGCCGCCGGCATCACCGCGGCCGCCTCGGCCGTGGCCGCCACCGGCGGACGGCTGCTGAGCGCGGCCCGCAGCAACGTGGCCGCGGCCCGCGAGTCGCTGCAGCTGCCCGCCCCCGCCAAGGCCGCCCCCGCGGTCCCGGCCGGAGTGCAGTCCAAGGCGCCCGGCGTCACGCCGTGGCTGACCCCGAACAAAGACTTCTACCGGATCGACACGGCCCTGAGTGTCCCGGAGATCAACGCCCAGGACTGGGAACTGCGCATCCACGGCCTCGTGGAACAGGAGGTCCGGCTCACCTTCCAGGACCTCCTCGACGCCCAGCTCATCGAATCCCATGTGTCCCTGACCTGCGTGTCCAACCCGGTCGGCGGCAACCTGGCCGGCAACGCCAAATGGCTGGGCATGCCCATCCGCGACGCCCTGAAGCTGGCCCGCCCCACGCAGGGCGCGGACATGGTGCTCTCCACCTCGATTGACGGCTTCAGCGCCTCCACGCCCCTGGAGGTCCTCCAGGACGACCGCGACGCGATGCTGGCAATCGGCATGAACGGCGAGGCGCTCCCGCTCGAACACGGCTACCCGGTGCGGATGGTGGTTCCCGGGCTGTACGGCTTCGTCTCCGCCACCAAGTGGGTGGTGGACCTGGAGGTGACCCGGTTCGCGGACAGCAAGGCGTACTGGACCCAGCGCGGCTGGTCTGAACGCGGCCCGATCAAGACCATGGCCCGGGTCGAGGTGCCCAAGTCCTTCGCCAAGGTCCCCGCCGGAAAGGTCGCAATCGGCGGCACCGCGTGGGCCCAGACCCGCGGGATCACCAAGGTCGAGGTGCAGATCGACAGCGGACCCTGGACCGAGGCAGTACTCTCCGAGGAGGCCTCCCTCATCACGTGGCGGCAGTGGTCCCTCGACTGGGAGGCCACGCCGGGCGCGCACTACATCAAGGTCCGTGCCACGGACGGCAGCGGCGAGGTCCAGACGGACAAGCGGGCGGATCCGGTCCCGGACGGCGCCTCCGGCTGGCAGTCGGTGATGGTGACCGTGGAATAACCGGGGTATCAGCACCGGGCACCATAGACTTGCAGCATGGCTTTGAACCCGCATGCAACTTTCACAGTCGACTCCGCCGTCGAACTGGCAGTCATCGAACGCAGCGGCTTCGTGGAGTCCCGCCACATCGGCTCGGCCGTGGTGTTGGCCGCGGACGGGACAGTAGTGGTCGAGCTCGGCGACGTGAACGCCCCGATCTTTGCCCGGTCCACGCTCAAACCGTTGCAGGCCCTGGCCTCGATGCAGTCCGGCGTACCCCTGCGGGGCGCCCAGGTGGCCATCGCGTGCGGCAGCCACGTCGGATCCCTGGACCACATGGACGTGGTCGAGGGCATGCTTAAGGCGGCCGGGGCCAAGGAAGACCAGCTGCAGTGCCCGGCCGACTGGCCCCAGGATGAGACTGCCCGGAACTGGCTCGTCCAGACCGAGCGCGGCAAGTCCCGGCTGGCCTTCAACTGTTCGGGCAAGCACGCCGCGTTCCTGTGGGCGTGCACGGAGAACGGCTGGGACAAGAACAGCTACCTCGAACCCAACCACCCGCTGCAGCAGCGCATCCGCTCCGTGATCGAGGAATACTGCGGCGAACGCATCACCCATCTGGGCATCGACGGCTGCGGTGCGCCCGTTGCCGCTGTCTCCCTGATCGGCCTCGCCCGGGCCTACTCGAAGCTGGCCAAGGCTCCGGGCGACAAGAACTCGAACGCGCGGGCCGCCACGATTGCCACATCCATGCTGGACTACCCGTGGGCCGTCCAGGGGCGCGGGCAGGCCAACACGATCGTCATGGACGAACTCGGCATCCTGGCCAAGATCGGCGCCGAGGGCGTGCTGGTCATGGCCACCCGCCAGGGCGTCTCGGTTGCCATCAAGATGCTCGACGGCAACATCCGGGCCACCACGCTGGTGGGGCTGACGCTCCTCGCAGCCTCCGGCGCCGTCGAAATCCCTGAAGTGTCCAGCGTCCTGGACAAGGTGGTGGACCCGGTACTGGGCGGGGGACGCCCGGTCGGCAAGATCCGGCTCGGGCGGGCCGTCGCGGCATTGCTGGACTAGGAGCCGCACCCCCGGCCGGAGGGCGGACGGCGCCGGCTTCGGGACCACCGCGGCCGGTGGCATAGGCTGGACTGAGGCCACCGAAACGGCGGCCGTGACATCGCCGGGCTGGAGGCAGGAAAGTGGCCGTATCGCGCCGTCGCATTGCCGTGGACGAGGGCCGCGCGGCACTCGCCGCATGGCAGGACGCCAGCTCGGCTATGCCGGGAGTCAAAGTGCCGGGAACCAACGTACCGGCCGCCTGGGTCCCCGGCCCTGCAGGACCCGGCGCCGTCCCGCGCACCACGATCGCGACGGCGGTGCGCTACTGCCTGGAGGAAGTCACCGCGCGGGCACCGGGCAACTCCGTGGAGGTGCGCGTCCCGCCGTTCGGCGTCACCCAGTGCGTGGAGGGCCCGCGGCACACGCGCGGCACCCCGCCAAACGTCATCGAGTGCGACGCCGACACCTGGCTGGCGATGGTCAGCGGACGGTTGAGCTGGGCCGACGCCGTCGCGGCCGGCCGTGTTGCCGCCTCGGGACTGCGCGCGGACCTGTCCGCTCTCCTGCCCCTCTAGCGGCCTCCTCGCGGCGTCCGGCAGGGCCCACCGGCCGGGCCCGCGCCCCAGCCGCGCCTCAGCCGCGCCTCAGCCGCGCCCGATGAACGGCATGCCCGCAGCTGTCACCACGAGGGATCCCACGTTGGCCGACGCCGGCATCCCGGCCATCAGCAGCACGGCCCGGGCGGCGTCCTGCACCGCAAATGTCGGCTCGGCCCGCAGGCTGCCGTCTGCCTGGGCTGCCCCGGAGCCGACGCCGATCTCCTCCATGAGATCCGTCGCCGCATTGCCGATGTCGATTTGTCCGCAGGTGATGCCGAACCCGCGCCCGTCCAGGTCAATGCTTTTGGTCAGTCCCGTGATCGCATGTTTGGTCACCGTGTACGCCACCGTCCGCGGCCTGGGCGAATGTGCCGCAATCGAACCGTTGTTGATGATCCGTCCGCCCTGGGGCGACTGGGCCTTCATGGCCCGGACGGCGGCCGCGGCGCAGAGGAGGGATCCTGTGAGGTTCACGGCGACGGTAGCGTCCCAGTCCTCCAGAGTGATCTCGTCCACCGAGGCGGCGGGGCCGAACACGCCGGCGTTGTTGAAGAGCACGTCCACCCGCTTCCACTGCCCCAGAGCCGCGGCGAAGAGCCGCTCGACGTCGGCGGGGACGGTGACATCGCAGGGGACCGCAAGGGCCTGGCGGTGGCCGGCCGCGGTCTCACGGAGCAGCTCTTCCCGCCGCCCCGCCAGGACCACCCGGTAGCCCTCGGCCAGCATGAGCCGGGCCACCGCACGGCCGATGCCGGAACCGGCTCCGGTGACGACGGCGACCCTTCCGGGGGTGTGGTGCTGGCTCATGAGGTCCTCCTCGACGGTTAGGCGCTGCCCGGCCAGCGTACCGCCGAGACGGCACATCGCGGCAGTGCTTCGCGCCCGGACCGCCGCGAACTGTCTCCTCGGGGCGGCGGCAGACCGCGCTGGCGGCTGCAGCCGGTGCGGTGCGGACGGCCAAGCGGCAGCCGCCTAGCGGGAGTCGTCGCCGCGGTCCCGGGCCTGCCGGCCGGTGCGGTAGCCGGACCAGAACGCCAGCAGGAGCAACCCGATACCGATCAGCGCGACCCCTGCCCAGGTCCACGGGCCCATGATCATGAGCCCCTGCAGCACGACGGGCCCCGTCGGTAGCGGAGCATAAGCGACCCAGCCAAAGTCCTCCTGCGGCACCGGCTGGGAGAGGAAAACCAGGCCGGCGACCAGCATGGCCGCGGCAGTGAGCGGCACCGCCGCACGGCCGAGCAGATTCTTCCGGGCACGGCCGGTGTTCCGATTCCCCCGCTGCTCCATGGCCATACTGTAACCGCTCGGCGCGGGGAACCCTGCAGGGGACACTGCCGTCCCGAAGATCAGGTACGGGCCTGCGCCCTCTTGCCCGCCAGCGAGCTGCCCAAGGTGGAGTTTGAGCGCCCGACGCCGCCGCGCCGCCCCCTGATCACCCGGGCGGACGAGCCTGGCACGGCGGCCCGTCCATCGGCGCTGCGGTCCCTGATCAGGCCGGTTCCGGCGATCTCCCTCGCCTGGGCCACGCCGGCCACGGCCGCTTTCTTAGTGGGAAACGTCACTGAAACCGCGATCAGCTGCCCGGCCCCGTCCATCATCCGAATGCGGTAGCCGCCGTCGGGCGCGTCCACGAGCTCAAAATACCCCGCCATTGCACACTCCTCATTCCCTCGTATCCCCCGCCGGGATATTAGTAAGTGTACTTATTTTACGGTGCGGGGAAAGTGCTGAAGGTCCCGCCGGCGGTCGCCGCGGCCGGGGGCGGGGCCGCGGGCGCGGGTCACGGAAGCGGCGTGTCGCTGCGGCGGACGCCATCTTCATGCAGTTCCAGCGCGCTCATCACGAGGGCGAAGTGGCTGAAGGCCTGCGGTGTGTTGCCCAGCTGCCGGCCGGTCTCCACGCCCCACTCCTCACTGAGGAGTCCGACGTCGTTGCGCAACGCCAGCAGGCGCTCAAACAGCTCCCGGGCCTCGTGGCGCCGGCCCGCCCCGATCAGGGCCTCAACGAGCCAGAAGGAGCATGCCAGGAACACCCCCTCCCCGCCGGGAAGCCCGTCGTCGCTCTGCGCCGGCAGGTAGCGGCGCAGGAAGCCGTCGTGCGTCAACTCGCGCTGGACCGCGTCGATGGTGCCGATGATGCGCGGATCATCCGGCGGGAGGAACCCCACCCGGGGCAGCAGCAGGAGGCTCGCGTCCAGCTCCGGCCGCCCATAGGACTGCACGAACGTGTTGCGGTCGGCGTCGAACCCGTTGGCCATGACCTCGGCGTGGATGGCGTCACGCAGCTCCTCCCAACGGTCCGCCGGGCCGATCAGGCCGAAGTCCCGGACGCCCTTGACCATGCGGTCCGCCGCCACCCATGCCATCACCTTGGAGTGCGTGAAATGGCGTTGCGGGCCGCGCATTTCCCACAGCCCGTTGTCCGGCTGGCGCCAGGCCGTCTCCAGATGTTCCATGAGGGCCACCTGGACGTCCCAGGCGTCGTCAGTGTTTTTGAGCAGGGAGTTCCGCGTCACGGACAGGCAATCGAGGACCTCGCCCCAGACGTCGAGCTGCAGCTGGCCGGCCGCACCGTTGCCGGTACGCACCGGCGCGGAGTTTTCGTAGCCCTTCAGCCACGGCAGTTCGAGCTCCGGCATCCGGCGTTCGCCGTGGAGCCCGTACATGATCTGCAGATCCGCCGGGTCCCCGGCGATGGCCCGGAGCAGCCAGTCGCGCCATGCGCCGGCTTCCTCCGTGTAGCCCGCGGCCAGCAGCGCCTGCAGCGTGAGCGTGGCGTCGCGCAGCCAGCAGAAGCGGTAGTCCCAGTTCCGGGTGCCGCCGATCTCCTCCGGCAGCGACGTCGTGACGGCGGCCACGATCCCGCCGGTGGGGGCAAAGGTCAGGGCCTTGAGCGTGATCAGCGAGCGCTGGACGGCGTCGCGGTACCGCCCGGTGACCGTGCACTTCGCCGACCAGCGAAGCCAGAACTCCTCGGTGGACGCCAGGACCGTTTCCGGGTTCACCGACCGCGGCCGGCGCAGGTGGCTGGGGCTCCACGTCAGCACGAAGGGCACACGCTCCCCGGCCTTGACCGTGAAGTCGCTGACGGTATGCATCCGCTCACCGCGCAGGGGCGCATCGGTCACCAGATAGGCGGCATCGGGCCCGGCGACGGCGTGGATCCCGCGCTCGTCGTGGCGGACCCACGGCACAACATGGCCGTAGTCGAACCGGAGCGCCAGTTCGCCGCGCATCCGCACCGTGCCGCGGACACCGACCACGATCCGCACGATATCCGCCACCTCGTCGCGGGGTGGCATGAAGTCAATGATCCTGACCTTGCCCTCAGGCAACTCCCACTCGGTTTCCAGGATCAGCGTGCCCTTGCGGTAGCGGCGGCGGGTGCATTCGCCGCCGCCTGCCGGCGCCAGGAGCCACCGGCCGGCCGCGGGCGAATCGAGGAGGGCGCTGAAACAGGCCGGTGAGTCGAAGCGCGGCAGGCACAGCCAGTCGATGGAACCTTCGGTGCTGATCAGGGCCGCGGTATGCAGATCCCCGACCATTGCGTAATCCTCGATGCGTACCATGACACTTACAGTGCCACACCGCCGTCCCCCCGGCACGGGCGGAGGGCCCACGGTGAACGCTGACGGTGAACGCTGACGGGCGGCGGCGCACGGGACCGCCGGAGGACGTGGATCCATCGCTGATGGGAAGGGGCAGGGGACGGGGCATGGCAGCGCACGAAGCCACTGTGCGGATCGGCACGTCCGGCTGGAGCTATGACCACTGGGACGGGGTCCTCTATCCGCCAGGCCTGGCGGCCCGGGACAGGCTGGCATACTACGCGGCACACTTCGACACCGTGGAATTGAATGCCAGCTTCTACCGCTGGCCGAAAGAGGACTCGTTCGCCAGCTGGCGCCGCCGCCTGCCCGACGGTTTTGCCCTGTCCGTCAAGGCGCCCCGTGGCCTGACGCACGCCAAGAAGCTATACGCCCCGGAGGTCTGGGCGGAGCGGATCACCCGGTGCTGGCACGAACTCGGCGACAAGCGGGCCGTGCTGCTCGTCCAACTGCCCCCGGGCTTAGCGCGCGATGACGCCCGGCTGGACTACTTCCTGGCGGCTCTGCCCGGGTGGATCCGCGTCTGCGTGGAGTTCCGCCACCAAAGCTGGGACGACGACGCCGTGTACGCCCTGCTGGAACGCCACGGCGCGGCCTACTGCATCATGAGCGGCGCCGGGCTCCCGTGCGTGCTGCGTGCCACCGCGCCGTTCGTCTATATCCGGCTGCACGGTCCGGACCACGACGTCCTGTACGGCGGATCCTATTCCGATGAGGACCTGCGCTGGTGGGCGGACCGGATCCGCGAGTGGCAGGCCGGCGGGAAAGACGTCTACGCGTACTTTAACAACGACGGCGGCGGCAACGCCGTCCGCAACGCCGCCACCCTGCGCGGGCTGCTGGGTCAGCCGCCGCGCTGGTGATCCGGCATGGCGGGGGCCGGGTCCCGGGGACCCGCCGGCACGGCCGGAGCCCGGCACTGTGGGAGAGTGGAGGCATGGAATTGGCGTCGCAACCAGCGCAGCAGCTGCCCGTGTCCGGCAACAGGGCCTTCCGGCTCGCCCACTGGGTGTCGGACACCGTCAACGGGGTCCGGCTCAAGACGGCCCGGCGCTGGAAGTTCAGCCCGCAGACCGTCGCCTATCAGGGCTACGGCTCGACAGAGTGGGTCAGGGTACTGGGCCGCGTGGTCCTCACCAGCCGGCCGGCGCCCGGCAGCAACGCGGAGCGGCTGGCCGTGAACGGCAACCAGAACTTCCGCGGCTGGCGGGCGTTCACGAGTGTCCCGGTCCAGTTCACCGAGGTGGAGATCCAGATCGGCGGCGTCACCACCCGCGTGCATGCCGACCGCGGCGGCCTGGTGGACACCCTGGTTCACGTGGCGTTGACCCCGGGCTGGCATACGGCCGTGCTGCGCGCCGAAGGAACGGAACCGGTCGAGGCCAGGATTTTCGTGATCTCCCCGGACACCAAGCTGGGCATTGTCTCGGACATTGACGACACCATCATGGTCACCGCCCTCCCCCGGCCCTTCCTGGCACTGTGGAACACCTTCGTCCTGAACGAACGAGCCCGGATGGCGACACCCGGCATGGCTGTCCTGCTGGATCGGCTCAAGGTGGAGCACCCGGAGGCGCCGGTGATCTACCTGTCCACCGGGCCGTGGAACGCAGCTCCCACCCTGGCCCGTTTCATCGCCCGGAACCTCTATCCCTCGGGCGCACTGCTGCTCACGGACTGGGGACTGACGCACGACCGCTGGTTCCGTAGCGGCCAGGAACACAAGCGGCGGAACCTTGAGCTGCTGGCCCAGGAGTTCCCGAACATGCGCTGGCTGCTGTTCGGCGACAACGGCCAGCACGATGAAGAGATTTACTCCGGCTTCGCGCAGAAGCACCCCGACCAGGTGGCCGCGATCGGCATCCGGCAACTCTCCTCCACCGAAGCAGTCTTCGCCGGCGGCCACTCCGACACCGGCGACCACTCGGAGTCCTCCGTCCCGTGGTTCTATTCGCCCGACGGGGCGGGACTCGCCAAGGGCCTGCAGGACCTGGATCTGCTCTAGGCCTACCCCGCTTTTGGGGCGTCAGCCTGCCGGATGCGGCTCGCCGACGTCGGCCGTCTAGTCCTGCCCGCCGGCGCCGCTGTCGGGCTGCGCGAGGCTTTCGGGCTCTCCGGCGGACGCCGCGCTTCGGGCCGCAATGACCTCCTGGAGCCAGTAGTAGGAGGCCTTCGGCGTGCGGACCTGGGTCTCGAAATCGACGTGCACCAGACCAAACGGCTGCTTGTAGCCGGCGGACCACTCGAAGTTGTCCATGAAGGACCACACATAGTAGCCGCGCAGGTCGATGGCCTCGGCGGCACCGCCGGGACGTGTCGCTTCCAGGGCCGTACCGATGTGGTCCGCGAGGTAACGCAGGCGCCGTTCGTCCGGGATCATCCGGCGGTCCGTCCCGACAGGGTGGACCACGACGTCCTCGAAACTCGCCCCGCCCTCGGTGATGTAGACCGGGGGCAGATCCGGGTAGCGGCCGGCCATCTCGGCCAGGGCGACGGACATGTATTCGGGCTTGACCGGCCAGCCGTAGGCCGTGGTCTCGGTGTCCGGGAACGGCGCGATGTGGAAGGGCGCACCGGGTGTCCCGCTGAGGTCGTCCCCCATGGCCTCGGCCATGCCGGGCGGCACGGCCCCCTCCCCCGGACCCGCCCCGACCAGGGTGGGCATGTAGTAGTTCAGGCCATAGAAATCCAGGGGCTGGGAGATCAGCTCCATGTCTTCGCTGGACGGGCTGAAAGACGACGAAAAGAACGTGGCGGCCCGGATGACATCCGGGTATTTGCCGAGCAGCACGGGATCGGCGTAGAGCCGGTTTTGCGCCACGTCCATGAGTCCGGCACTGACTTTGTCCAGCGGGTTCGCGGTGGCCGGGACCATCGGTGAGTAAACGTTGGTGATGCCGATGTCACCCGGTACCTTGGCGGCACGCAGCGCCCGGAGCGCCAGGCCGTGGCCCAGCAGTTGGTGGTGCACGCTGGGGAGGGCCTTGAGCATGAGGGCCTCGCCGGGCGCGTGCATGCCCAGGGCGTAGCCGTTAGTGGTGACTGTGGCGGGCTCGTTGACAGTCACCCAGCGCTTCACGCGGTCCCCGAAGGCAGCGGCGGCGATGGCGGCGAAGTCCCCCAGCCGGTAGGCCGTGTCTCGGTTCATCCAGCCGCCGGCCTCATCCAGGGGCAATGGGGTGTCCCAGTGGTAGAGCGTGGCCATGGGGGAAATGCCGTTGGCGAGCAACAGGTCGATCAGCCGGTCATAGAAGTCCAGCCCGGCGGGGTTCGCGGGCCCGCTCCCGCCGGGCTGGATCCTGGACCAGGACAGCGAAAACCGGTAAGAGTCGATCCCCAGGTCCTTCATCAGCGCCACGTCCTCGGGCATCCGGTGGTAGTGGTCGCAGGAAACGGCCGGGCTCTGGTCCTCCACGATCGAACCCGGCTGCGCGGCAAAGACGTCCCATCCGGAAGGGCCGCGGCCGTCTTCATCGAGTGCACCCTCGATCTGGAAGGCCGAGGTCGCCACGCCCAGGGTGAAGCCGGGCGGAAGAAGGGAAGCCAGATCGTTGGCGGAAGCGTTCATCGACGGGTACCTCTATGTAGTTTCGGTGGTTGGTTGACTGATCTTAGGCTCCCCCGGGGGTGAGCGCCACGACCCGGGCCGTTTGACGCGCGCGGTGCCAACGGCCACTGTTGATCGGTGCACGTGAAAATTGAACAAGGCGTCAACCGCCGGCCGCCGGCGGCGCCGCCCACCCCCGGCAGGCAGGCGGCGGCCCTCCTTTGCTTCCTGGCGGTCTCCCACGGGGTGTCCTTCGTGGCGTCGCTGGCCATCATTGGCAACGCCGACGGCTGGTACGCGGCGGCAGAGAAGGCTCCGTGGACTCCGCCGGGCTGGGCCTTCGGAGCGGTCTGGACCGTGCTTTATACGACCATGGCAGTGGCAGCGTGGCTGGTCTGGCGCCGGGGAACAGGACTTCGCTCCGGGCGCGGCCGCGGCGCCATGACCGTCTACGTCATCCTGCTGCTCGTGAACCTCGCCTGGGCGCCATTGTTCTTCGGCATGTACCCCATGGCCGGCGGGGCCGCCCTGTGGCTGGCCCTGCTGCTCATCGCCGTCCATGCGGTGGCCGCTGCCGTCACCGTGGTCCGGTTCGGCCTCATCAGCCGGGCGGCGGGCCTGCTCATGCTGCCATACGTCTCCTGGATCGTGTTCTCCCTGAGCCTGAACGCGTACGCCGCCGCCAGCAACTGATCCCTGGCATCAACCGGCCCCTGCCGTTCAGAACACCTGCCGTTCAGAACACCGAGGTCTCCGGCCCGAACAGGAAGACCTTGGCGTGCTCCACGGCCTTGCGGAAGGCATCATTCCGCAGCGTCAGGAGCTGCTCAGCCTCGTCCATCGAGGGTTCCAGATACTCCGTGAAGCCGGGCCTCAGCACCCAGATATCACCCGCGGGCGGCAGGTAGAACACGCCAAAGGATCGGTGCTGGCTGTCTTCATCTGTCCAGACCGGGACCACGGCCAGCGCCGCGCCCGTGTCGATGTTGATCCATTGCGCACGGGGCAACGGGGCCTCATGCGCCTCTGGGTCCAGGAACGGCGCCGTTCCCTCGCCCCAGCGCTCTTCGAAGCGCTCGTGGAATACCGGCATCAGGTGCGAATCGTAACGGCGCCACGTGCTCATGGCCGCTCTCCTCCTCAGTGGATGGGACTGTTGGATGGGACTGCTGGACGGGAGTCTTTCCCCGTCACGGCCCGGGTTCCCAGCGGACGGGGAGCACGCGCACAAGAGGATCCCGACGCCGGATGATGCGCACCGGGATGTCGCGGCCGCCTTGGCCGGCATGGTCGTTCCGGTGATGGAAGGTGTCGTCCTCGACGGCGGGCCGCCAGCCGCCGGCGTCGTACTCCGCCCGGCTCCTGGCGTCCCGCAGCACGGCGAAAGCGTGCAGAATGGCACCGACATCGGGAGGGTCGATGTCCAACTGGCCGATGTCGGGATGGTGCCGGCGGATCAGCGCCCGGAAGGCGCGGCCAATCTCCTGCCGGCCCGCCTCCGGCGAGACGTGCAAGAGCGCGTAGTAGCCGCGGGGATCAGGGTTCCTGCCGGACATGATCGGCCTCCGTTGCCTGCAGCCGGAGCCGGAGCAACGCTGCGGGCGCCGCGCCGGCTCCGGTGGCTACTTCCCGATCTCCTGCATCTTGTCCTGCGAACGGGTGACTTCAATCTTCCGCGGCTTGGCCGCCTCCGCCACCGGGATGCGGAGCGTCAGGACGCCGTCGGCGTAGTTCGCCTTGACGTTCTCCGTGTCCAGGGTGTCGCCGAGGATCAGCTGGCGGCTGAAGACGCCACGGGGGCGCTCCGAGACCGTCAGTTCCACATCGGGCTGCACCGGGTCCCGCCGTTCCGCCCGGACCGTCAGGACATTGCGCTCAATGTCGAGCCCGATCGAGTCGACATTGACCCCCGGAAGATCGAACACGACGACGAATACGCCCTCTTCCTGCCACGCGTCCATGGGCATGGGCGCCGGGCGCGCCACCGTCCCGAACACCTGCTGCGCGAGCCGGTCAAAGTCACGGAACGGGTCCGTCCGAATCAACATCATTTCCCACTCCTTCAGCGAGAGTTGATCTGCATTCCTTCCACAACCCACCACCATTTATCTGTGGTAGTGGGTATAGATTTTTTATAGCACCGGTGAAACACTGATGCAAGGGAATTGCCGGAACGGGAGGAATGCCATGGCGGACCGCGGCACGAATACAGGCCTGTACGCCATCTCGGTGGTGGCGCAGCTGGTGGGCACGGGGCAGCAGAATATCCGGCTCTACGAGCGCCGGGGGCTCCTCGCGCCGGACCGCACCGCGGGTGGCACCCGGCAGTACAGCGACGCAGACCTCGCAGTGCTGCGGCGGATCGGCCAACTCCTGGCGGAGGGGCTTAACCTGGCCGGCGTGGCCAAGGTGATGGAACTGGAGGCAGCCAACGCCCGGCTGCGGGCCGAACTTAAGCGGGCGCGCAGCCGCTGACGGCGCTTAGTCCTGGCCCGCGTCGGCGGTGGACAGCGTCCCGGTGATCTGTTCGCCCGGGATCCGTGCCGTTCGCCACGTGTCCAGCGCAATGACGCCGCCCAGGATCACGAGCGAGATCGAGAAGGCGCCCAGGGCATCGGTCATCCAGTGGTAGCCGAGGTAGAGGCGGCTGACGGCCGCGAAGAAGATGCCGATCCCCGCCACAATGAAGGCGATGACAGCGGACACGGGGTTCTTCCGGCGCGAAAAGACCAGGTACGTGGTGACCAGCAGGAAGTCGCACGCGCCCAGGACGTGCCCGGAAGGAAACGAGAACGTGGAGTCGGCGCCGAAAAGCATGAGGTCGATCGGAGGCCGGTGGCGTTCCACGATGCGGCCGATGACCTGCGCCAGGATGACGCCGGTCAGCATGGCCCCGGCCAGGAGCATCGGCCGCCAGGCGTGCTTGGCGAGCAGGCCCCAGGCCACCGTCACGATGAGGACGATGATTGGCAGGCCGATGGGGCCGAAGATGATCGCAAGGATGATCATGATGATGGTGGTGGGTTCCGCGCGCAGGGTCAGGAGCCAGGATCGCACGGGCTCGTCCGCCGCCGAGAGGCCGCCGTGCTGCAGGACTCCGGTGAGGACTACCGCGAACAGCACGGCGCCCGTGATCA
This sequence comes from Arthrobacter sp. P1_H7, assembly GCF_056405215.1. NCBI lineage: Bacteria > Bacillati > Actinomycetota > Actinomycetes > Micrococcales > Micrococcaceae > Arthrobacter > Arthrobacter sp. P1_H7. Next base: position 75,401 of record NZ_JBFUCO010000015.1, read on the forward strand.
TCAGGACGACGGCAGTGCGGTAGAGATTCCGGCGCGCCGCCACACTCATGTAGCGCTCCTCCACGACGAATTTTTCGTGGAAGGTCCGCCACCGTCCCCGGGGTTTGCCTGTCTGAGCCTGTGCCATGTCGCCGTGCCGCCTTTGCGCCGTGTAGTGGATAGTCCCCGTTGAAGATTATCCCTGTTCTTCACCGGGCGGCAGGCACATGGGCGCCCGGCCCCCGCGGGAGTGGTCCGGTCCGGCGGCCGGTTGCGTAATCTGCCGGCCGGACGGACCGGTGCTTTGCTGTGAGCCGCTTCACAGTGTAGCCTCCAAACCAAGCAAGGTAGCCTCCAAAGCAACTTGTGATGCTTATGGAGCAACTCTTACGGAATCAATGATGAGCTGGATGGAGAACAACATGGTCGAGGAACAGCCTGCCGGCGCCCGCGCAGGGCGGAACCGCGGCAAGGTCACCGACGTGGAGACCTACGGCATTGAACGGATCCCCGAGAAGGACCGCAATGCCAGTGCCTTTGACTTGTTCAGGGTTTCGTTCGGCGGGGCCAACACCTTTGCCACGGCCTTCCTGGGCGCGTTTCCGATCCTCTTCGGCCTGTCATTCTGGCAGGGGCTCGCCGCGACGGTGACGGGCCTGGTTGTCGGCGCCCTCCTGCTGGCGCCCATGGCCGTCTTCGGCCCCACGAACGGGACCAACAACGCGGTGTCCTCCTCCGCCCACCTGGGCGTGCACGGCCGGGTGGTCGGATCATTCCTGTCGCTGCTGACCGCGCTGGCATTTTTCTCCATCTCGGTCTGGAGCTCCGGCGATGCCCTGGTCGGCGGGCTGAACCGGCTGGTGGGCCTGCCGCAGGACATGGGCTCGTTCGCCGTCGCCTACGGCCTCTTCGGTGGGCTCGTCCTGGTGGTCTGCGTCTACGGGTTCAAGTTCATGCTGCTCGTGAACAAGATCGCCGTCACCGCGGCCACCCTGCTGTTCGTTGTCGGCTTCATCGCCTTCGCGGGTGACCTGAACCTGAACTTCGAGGGTGCCTTCGGGACCGGATTCGACGGCGTCGGCGTCGCAGGGTTCATCCCGGCGTTCATCGGCGCGGCCCTGATCGTCATGTCCAACCCCATCTCTTTTGGCGCGTTCCTGGGTGACTGGGCGCGCTACATCCCCACCGCCACCCCGAAGCGCAAGGTCATGGGTGCGGCGCTGCTGGCCCAGCTGGCCACCCTTGTTCCGTTCGTCTTTGGCCTGGCCACGGCGTCCATCATCGCCACCAAAGCGCCGGAATTCATGGACCCGGCGGCGCCGAACTACGTCGGCGGCCTGTTGGCGATCTCCCCCGCCTGGTACTTCATCCCGCTCTGCGCCATCGCCCTGATCGGCGGCATGTCCACCGGGGCGTCATCGCTGTACGGGACCGGTCTTGACTTCAGCAGCGTCTTCCCGAGGTTCAACCGGGTCCAGGCCACCCTGTTCATCGGGATCCTGGCGATCGCCTTCATCTTCGCCGGCCGCTTTGCCTTCAACCTCGTCCAGAGCATTTCCACGTTCGCCACCCTGATCGTGACCTGCACCGCGCCGTGGATGGTGGTGATGATCCTCGGTTTCATCACCCGCCGCGGCTGGTACGACGCCGACGCCCTCCAGGTATTCAACCGGCGCCAGACCGGCGGACGGTACTGGTTCAACCACGGCTGGAACCTGCGCGGCATGACGGCCTGGCTGGTCAGCGCCGCGGCCGGGCTGAGTATGGTGAACATGCCCGGCCAGTTCCAGGGGCCCCTGGGCAACCTGGCGGGCGGCGTGGACATCAGCCTGCCGGCATCGCTGGCGCTTGCAGCCGTTCTCTACCTCGGGCTGCTGTGGATCTTCCCGGAGCCGCGTGGAGTGTTCCCGGCCGCCGGGCCGCGCTGGATCCCTTCGAAGGACACCCCGGTGCCGCCGGTCATCGATGCGGCCGGAAACACCGTCGCTGCCGGAACGCCGGAGGGGGCCGGGCCGGGCTTGCCCGGCGACCGGGACACGGAACTGGTGGGCCAGCGGTGACGTGGTTCGATCTCAGCGTTCCGCTGCGCACCGGAATGCCTGTCTACCCCGGCGACCCTGAGGTCCGGATTGCATCGGCACTGACCGTGGAGGCCGACGGCGCCAACGTGCTCTCGCTCGGACTGGGCTCCCATTCGGGCACCCACGCCGACGCACCCCTGCATGTGGGCGAGGGCTGGGCAGCTTTGGACGAACTGCCGCTGTCTCTCTTCGGCGGCGTCGCCGAAATCGTGGACGTCCGGGACGTGGCCCGCGGCGGCGCCATCACCGCCGCACAGCTGGCGGGGATCGCCCCGGCGGGCTCAGGTGGGGCTTCTGGGGATCCCGGGGATCAGGACAATCCAGCAAAAATCCTGCTGCTGCACACCGGCTCCGCCGCGGCGTGGGGAACGGAGGAGTACCTCAAGCATCCCTGGCTGGAGGCGGCGGCGGCGCAACTGATCGTGGACCGCGGTTACCGCGCCGTGGGCCTGGATGCCCTCAGCGTGGATCCCAGCTCCCCCGGCGCTTCGGACGGCGCCTCGGACGGCGCTTCCGACGGCAACCCGGCCGGCGGCGGCTTTCCCGCCCACGCCATCCTGGCCGGAAACGGCTGCATCATCGTGGAAAACCTCACCGGGCTGGAGCAGGTCCAGCGGGCCAGAGACGCCGGATCCGACGTCGAACTCTTCCTCTTTCCCCTCAATATCCCCGGGGCCGACGGTGCCCCGATCCGTGCCGTGGCCCGGCCGCTGCCGGCGGCGGAGCTGCGGCCGGCTGCGCTGCAGTCCACAATGCCCGGCCCCCTCAGCCGCGAGGAGGTGCAGGATGCGGCGGACCGCCTGGTCGCCGCCTTCGCCGCCACGGACACCGAGGCCTACTTTGCGGCCTTCAGCCCGCAGGCGACCTTTATCTTCCATCCGGAAGCCCAGCGCCTTGGTTCCCGCTCCGCCTACCGCACCCTTTGGGACAGCTGGCTCGCCGGAGGCTGGCGTGTGCTTGAATGCCGGAGCAGCGAGCAGGATATCCAGCTCCTCGGGGCTACCGCGGTCTTTTCGCACCGAGTCGCCACGACGGTCGAGATTGACCGGGACGGTGGCCGCGATACGAGCGATGAACGGGAGACCATCATCTTCTCCCGTGCCGCCGACGGCGGCATCGTTTGCGTCCACGAGCATCTTTCGGCCTGCCCGCAATGATGCCGGTGATCAGGCTCACTGGGACCACCCGTGCCTGGATGGATCTGCAGGTCAGCCGCCCGCGGCCGAATGTGCGGGCATTTGGCCCCCGCACGGCACCCCGCGCAGATGCGGCGTGGTGATTTGACGGGTCAATAAATATGACGTTACTGTTCCTGAATCCATTGGGGCCGACTAGAAGTACTCCAAGAAAGACAGAGCTATGACCACGATTACCGAGTCCATTGAGATCCAGGTCGACAACCGGCGCGTGCTCGATGACCGACTCAACGACGCCGTCCGCGGGCTGCAGCAGCTCGCCATGACCACGGGGACGCAGGGCATTTTGCTCACGCGGCACAAGCCGGGCCACTACACCGCGGCCCTCTCCGACCAGGTCCCCTTCGGCATGACCCGGGAACAGGTTCACTAAGCAACCAGCAAACCGGACGCTGAGAGACGGACTCAAAAGAGCCAGGTCCCGGGCGGCAGAGCATTGACTCGCCGCCCGGGACCTTTTTGGTGTGTCAGGGACGGCCACCGATCATGTTCAACTCACCGGTCGTGGCCGGGTTACCGGTCATGGCCGGATCACCAGTCATGGCCGGATCACCAGTCATGGACGGTGCCGTCGACGAGGCGGTTGTAGGGCAGGTAGGCCTGCTGGTAGGGGAACGCGGCGGCGGCTTCTTCGTTGAATTCGACGCCGATGCCGGGTTTGTCGCCCGGGTGCAGGTAGCCGTCCACGAAGGTCATGGATTGTTCGAAGACCTCGTTGGTCGCATCCGAGTGCTGCATGTATTCCTGGATGCCGTAGTTGTGGATCGCCAGGCCCACGTGCAGCTGCGCGGCGAACCCGACCGGGGAGATGTCGGTGGGGCCGTGGAAGCCGGACTTGAT